>DATHVS010000150.1:0-26554 GCA_035461195.1 Nocardioidaceae bacterium | reverse complement strand
GCGGTCCGAGGTTGCCGAAACGCAGACGTGTCGACACAGGGTCGCGCATCAACGTCATCGGTCCCTCCCGGCTGCCCCCGACAGAGCGACGATAGGACTTCGCCCGCTGAGTGGCCAGGCAATTACAAGATGTCCGTTTCGCCTGGACGGACCGGAGGGGCCGCTGGGCCGGACCGATAGACTTGGCGCGCCGTGATCCCGCGGCTGCCCGTCTCTCTGCCCACGTGAAAGGGCCCCGGTGACCACCGAACACGACCTGGTTCTCGTCGTCGACTTCGGGGCGCAGTACGCCCAGCTCATCGCACGCCGCGTCCGTGAGGCCCGCGTGTACTCCGAGATCGTCCCGCACACCACGTCGATCGAGGAGATGCTGGCGCGGGACCCCAAGGCCATCATCCTCTCCGGGGGCCCGTCCTCGGTCTACGAGCCCGGCGCCCCGCAGGTCGGGCCTGCGGTGTTCGAGGCCGGGGTGCCGGTCTTCGGCATGTGCTACGGCTTCCAGGCCATGGCGCTCGCGCTCGGGGGGGAGGTGCGGCGGACGGGCGTCTCGGAGTACGGCCGGACTCCGATCAGCGTGACCACGCGGGGCACCTTGCTGTCCGAGGTCCCCGAGACCCACAAGGTCTGGATGAGCCACGGCGACTCGGTCGTCGCCGCCCCCGAGGGGTTCACCGCCCTCGCGACGTCGGCCGGCTCGCCGGTCGCCGCCTTCGAGGATCTCGACCGGCGGCTCGCCGGTGTGCAGTGGCACCCCGAGGTCATGCACACCGAGCACGGTCAGGCCGTCCTCACCCACTTCCTGCACAACATCGCCGGCTGCCGACCGACCTGGACGATGGTGAACATCGTCGACGACCAGGTCGAGCGGATCCGTGAGCAGATCGGCGACAAGCAGGCGATCTGCGGCCTGTCCGGCGGCGTCGACTCGGCGGTGGCCGCGGCCCTCGTGCAGAGGGCGATCGGCGACCAGCTGACCTGTGTCTTCGTCGACCACGGCCTGCTTCGCAAGGGCGAGGCGGAGCAGGTGGAGCGCGACTTCGTCGCCGCGACCGGCGTCTCGCTTCACGTCGTGGACGCCCAGCAGCGGTTCCTCGACGCCCTGGCCGGGGTGGGCGACCCCGAGGAGAAGCGCAAGATCATCGGCCGGGAGTTCATCCGGGTCTTCGAGGCCGCCGAGCTCGAGATCGTCGGCGAGGCCGCCCAGCACGGCGAGAAGGTCTCCTACCTGGTCCAGGGCACCCTCTACCCGGACGTCGTCGAGTCCGGTGGCGGTTCGGGCACCTCCAACATCAAGTCCCACCACAACGTCGGCGGCCTGCCCGAGGACCTCGAGTTCGAGCTGGTCGAGCCGCTGCGTGCCTTGTTCAAGGACGAGGTCAGGCTCGTGGGTGAGCAGCTCGGCCTGCCGCCGGAGATCGTCTGGCGCCACCCGTTTCCCGGGCCCGGCCTCGGCATCCGGATCGTCGGCGAGGTCACCCATGACCGCCTGGAGATCCTGCGCGAGGCCGACGCCATCGCGCGTGAGGAGCTCACCAACGCGGGCCTTGACCGCGACATCTGGCAGTTCCCGGTCGTGCTGCTGGGCGACGTACGCTCCGTGGGCGTCCAGGGGGATCAGCGCACCTACGGCCACCCAGTTGTGCTGCGGCCGGTGACCTCCGAGGACGCGATGACCGCGGACTGGGCCCGGTTGCCCTACGACGTGCTCGAGGCGATCTCGACCCGGATCACCAACGAGGTCCGCGAGATCAACCGCGTGACTGTCGACATCACCAGCAAGCCACCCGGCACCATCGAGTGGGAGTGACGTTCCCACCAGCCTCAGAAGGTCTTTGACGCCCCACGTGTAACCGCTCGGCCTCTCGCTCGTTGGGGGTTTCGAACCGGCGCGATCCGCCGGAGACCCAACGTGTGGAGGCAGAGCCGTGCTGAGATCCGTAGCCGTACCTCGGGCAGGGAGCGCGTTGCTGCTCCTCGTTCTCGTCATCCCGGGCCTCGTGCTCGCCTCGATCCCGGCGTCCGGCGAACCGCCCACCCGCCCAGGTGAGGCGGCGTTCTCCTTCCAGGGTGAGGGAGAGGACCGGGTCGCCGACGTCGACGCCCGTGCCGGCGCGCTGACGCCGACGGACGGCCAGAAGGCTGCCGCTGCCGACCTCGGCGCGGACTCTGTCCGCTGGAACCGCTTCGGCACTCCCCATGTGCTGGTCGATCACGACGGCTACCTCTCCGGGCCACGCAGCGGCGACGCCGTCGACGTGGCTCGCGGATTCGTGCGCGAGCACCGAGCGCTGTTCCGCCTGAGCAACGCCGCCGTCGACGCGCTCACGGTGCTCCGCGAGAGCCCGCTCTACGACAGCCCTGACCTGACCCGTGTGCTGCGCGAGGGCAAGGAGCCGAGAAACCCCGACGTCGCCACCGTCGTGCAGTTCCGGCAGACCTTCGACGGCCTCGATGCCGCTTGGGACGGCCTGCTCACGGTCGGTGTCCAGCACGACGGCCGCGTGGCCTGGGTCTCCTCGTCGGTGACAGGTGACGAGGTGGTCTCGGGCGCGGAGCGTCTCGGCGCGTTGGACGCGATCAGGACGGCCGCCGAGGACGTGGACCTCGACCTCGGCGCGCTCAGCGCGATCGACACCGACGACGCGTGGACGACCTTCGAGTCGGCGCTGGTCGGGGACCTCCAGCGGGCCCGGCTGATGGCCATGCCGACCCCGAAGGACGGTGTCCGTCGCGTCTGGGAGGTCACTCTGCTCAAGGGCAGCCACGACGACCACGAGGACCATGGCCACCCCGCGGCCTTCATCAGCTTCGTCGACGCCGAGACCGGGGCGGTCCTGATGCGCAACAACCGCGTCGACCACCTGGCCGAGGGGATCTCGGCGGCCCCGAAGGCGCTCGGAGCGCCGGTCGGCTCGGGTGAGCCGTTCACCGGCACGACCGGGCCTGGTGGCACGTGTACGCCGGAGCCGCACGGGCCCTTCACGGTCGAGGAGGGCACCGGACAGGTCACGGTGGCAGTCGCCACCACCATGCCGGACGGGGCCGACGACGACATCACCGTGCGCCTGTACCGAGCCGGTCACTCCTCGCCGGTGGCCGAGCAGGATCTGCTGACCAGCCCCGAGGTCCTCACCTACTCGCCCGAGGGCGATGTCCCGGCAGGTGACTACACCGTCTCGGTCTGCCCCTACAACGCGGGGGCCGGCCCGATCGGCTACAGCGGCCTGTTCACTGCGGGTGACTCAGTCGGCACCGACGTGGCGATGCCGCGGTGGCGGGTGTTCCCCTCGAATCCGAACTTCGTGGACTCCGAGGACCCCTCGGCCGACACGCGGGTGCTGTGGTGCTGGCTCGACGACGACGACGAGTGCGCGGAGGCCCTGAGCAACCCGGCCGCCCGCATGCCCTGGGACGTCCAGGCACCCAGCCTGCCGACGTTCACCACCGACGGGAACAACGCCACGACGGCGATCTCTGAGGTCAGCTTCCTCACGCCCGACACGCTGTTCCAGCGCTCGGTCAGCCCCGACCGGGCCTACGACTACCAGTGGAAGAACACGTGGTTCGAGAGCAAGTGCGACCCGACGACGTTCGACCAGCCGGGCGGCAACGACGACGACGCAGCGACCGCGAACCTGTTCGTGATGCACAACCGCATGCACGACTGGAGCTACTACCTCGGCTTCACCGAGCTCAACTCGAACATGCAGCGGACCAACTTCGGCAACACCGGCCCCGACCGTGAGAACGACGCCGAGGTCGGCAACGCCCAGGCCGGCCGGCGGACCTTCAACGGACGCGACAACGCCAACCAGATCACGCTGCAGGACGGCATCGCGCCGATCACGAACCAGTACCTCTGGCAGCCCCTGGCCGGCGCGTTCTACGCGGCGTGCACGGACGGTGCCTACGACATGGCCGTGGTCGCGCACGAGTACGGCCACGCCATCAGCAACCGGATGACCGGCGGCCCCGACACGGGGACCGGCTCCACGCAGGGGCAGACCGAGAGCTGGTCGGACCTCGTGTTCTCCGAGTACTTCCGCGGCTTCGGCATCAGCGCGGGGGAGGGTGCCAACCCGTTCGCGCTCGCGCCGTACGTCAGCGGCAACAAGGAGCGCGGCATCCGCAACTACGGCATGAACGCAAGCCCGCTGAACTACTCGAACCTGGAGTACGACGGCAACGGCACCACCTCGCCGCACGCCGACGGTGAGATCTGGAGCGCGGTCAACTTCGACATCGCCGAGACGCTCAACGCCAAGTACGACGCAGAGTTCCCCTCCGACGACGAGGCTCTCCAGGAGCGTTGCGCGAAGGGCGAGCTCCCGGCCGGCTCCTGCCCCGGCAACCGTCGCTGGGCCCAGATCATGTTCGACGGGTTCCTCCTCCAGCCGAGCGGCGCGACGATGGTCGACTCCCGCGACGCAATGCTCGCCGCGGACCGGCTCCGCTTCGACGGTGCCAACCAGGCCGAGCTGTGGCGGGAGTTCGCCCGGCGCGGCCTCGGGGAGACCGCGTCCTCGACCGGTGCCGACGACCGTGACCCGGTACCCGGCTGGTCCTCGCCGCGGCAGGAGGACGAGGCGACGGTCCGGTTCGAGGCGGTCGACGCCGGCGACGGCGTGCCGGAGAGCATGACGGTCTTCACTGGCCACTACGAGGCTCGGATGAGTCCCACGGCCGACACCGACCCGGAGACGAAGGTGTCGGACACCGTCGAGTTCGTGCCCGGCACCTACGAGTTCATCGCCCGGGCGGACGGCTTCGGCGCCTTCCGGTTCACCCAGACCTTCGAGGCGGGCGGCGACCACGTGGTCCGGGTGCCGATGCGTCGGAACCTCGCCTCGGTCCACAACGGCGCCACGGCTGCCGGGGACGGCATCAACCTCGACAAGCTCATCGACGACACCGAGGCCACCAACTGGGCCTCGCTCGAGTCGGCGGGTACGGCGAGCGAGGGGCGTCCCGAGGGCCAGCAGGTCCGCGGCCGTCAGGTGACCGTCCGGGTCGGTGAGGAGCCGGTTCGTGTCGAGGAGGTCCAGGTCAGCGCGGCCCTGCGACCCACCGACGCCGACGACGAGGACTCCGGCTCGCAGAGCAGGTTCTCCGCGCTGCGCTCGTTCGACATCCTCGCCTGTGACGCCACCGTCAACGGCAACACCTGCGACGACGACGAGGCAGAGTTCGAGGTCATCTACCGCAGTGCGAACGACGCCTTCCCGGGCGTGCGACCTCGGCCGACCGCGCCGGACCTGACCTTGCGGGCCTTCCAGGTGCGGGCCGTCGAGGCGACGCACATCCGGATCCGGGTGCGACACAACCAGTGCACCGGCGGCCCCGACTACACCGCAGAGGCCAACCCGGTCAACGACCCGGTGTTCAGCAACCCCGACTGCGCCAGCGAGGCGAGCACCCCCGACCGGGCCGTGCTCAACCCGCCGCGCGAGCAGGTGCGGATCGCCGAGCTCCAGGTCTTCGGCCAGCTCGCCCCCGAGGTCGTCGACGCCTCCGCCCAGCCGGACGCGCCCGGGAGCGATGCAGAGATCCCCAGCGACGAGGACGGACAGCCGGAGTGCATCCGCAACCGCAAGGGGAAGTGCACCGGCAAGAACCCGTGAGGAGGGGCGCCCGGGGTCGGTGATCCGGCCCCGGGGCGCCTGCGACCCCCTCCGCAGGGGTCGAATGGCCCTGGACCCGTCCCGACGCCCCGGAGCATGCTCGGGTCACGAGCAGAGGGCGGTGATCCATCTTGATGGACGGTGAGTATGGGCCGATGGGCCCAGGTGGCCGAAGCGGTTTCGACGGTGGGGGACCCTGGGGAGGCATGCACGACGGCTGGGGTTGGGCCGGCTGGCTGTTGATGGTCCTCTTCCTGCTCCTGCTCGTGGCACTCATCGTCGGTGTGGTCATCGCATTGGTGCGGTCCTCGGGCGGCGGACAGTCGGGCGCCGGCGGCACCGGGCCACCCACTGGCGGCTCGGCCTCCGCGCTGGCGCTGCTCGACGAGCGCTACGCCCAGGGGGAGATCGACGAGATCGAGTACCTCCATCGACGGGCGGTCCTGCGCGGCAGCTAGGGTCCGCTCGCGGCGGTCGGGGCCCGCGCGCTCCGTCGTCCGGGAGTCGTGCGTGCTCTAGACCGCCCTCACGACTCACCTCTTTTGCGCCGATATACGTGGCGTGAGGAAGGTGAGCTCGATGGTTGACGAGACGATGACCCGAATGCCCGACGCGGTACCGGTGATCCGGACGTACTGCCCTGCGTGCAGGAGCGCGAACACCGCGGTCAGCTACCGGAGCGGCGACGGTCACCTGTACTGCCGCTGCCTCGGCTGCGCGTGCAGGTTCTGGGGGGCGTGAGACACCGGCCCCACGCGAGACTCAGTCGCGCAGCAGCGCGCCGGTGACGACCACCGTCGCGAACTCCCCGTGGAGGTTAGCAGCGGTCGCACGCGTGAGCTCGTCGGCGCTCAGTGTCGCCCCGTCGGGCCCGGTGCGATCGAAGGTGTGGGTGGCGTCGACCGCGAAGAGGACGGCATGACCGAGGTTCCCGCCGACCCGTGCCGTCGTCTCGCAGCAGTGGTTGGTGGTGATCCCGCAGACGACG
Source organism: Nocardioidaceae bacterium (assembly GCA_035461195.1). GTDB lineage: Bacteria > Actinomycetota > Actinomycetes > Propionibacteriales > Nocardioidaceae > Nocardioides_C. The sequence continues at coordinate 19,945 of DATHVS010000150.1, read as the reverse complement.
ATCCCCTCGAGACCCTGGTCGACCAGCCACGCGTGCAGGTCGGGCGAGCCGTGGAAGCTGGAGTTGACGCTCTTGGTGACCAGCAGGGCCGGCGGGTGGTGGAGATAGTCCTTGAGCGTGTTGCCCGGCGAACCGGGGTGCAGCGGCGACGCGGGGTCCGACGAGTCGTGCCGGACGTGTACGACGGGGCGGTCGTGCGCGTGCCACTGCTGGACCAGGGCGGCGATGTTAGCGTCGCAGCCGGGGTTGTTGCGCGGCCCCCACGACGGGTCGTCGAAGCCCGTCTGGGCGTCCACGACGACCAGGGCGTAACGCGACAGGTCTCGACCCTCCATGTCGGCCGACCCTAGCCGCCATCGGGCGGAGCCGGAGCGGAACCAGGCCGCCGCCCGCGGCCCGCCGGTCAGGTGACGGGGACCTGGTCGACGTACCCGTAGGTCGTCGTGCGCTGCCGCACGGGACGGCCGATGCCTGCGCCGATGTCGGTAAGTTCGGCGACGGTCTTGGCCGAGCCGTGCTCGGAGCCGGCCATGCGGGAGATGGTCTCCTCCATGAGGGTGCCACCGAGGTCGTTGGCCCCTGCCTGGAGCATGTTCTGGGTGCCCTCGACGCCGAGCTTGACCCAGGAGGTCTGGATGTTGTCGATGCGGCCGTGGAGCATGATCCGTGCCATCGCGTGCACGGCGAGGTTGTCGCGCATCGTCGGCCCGGGGCGCGCGACGCCGGCGAGGTAGATCGGGGCTGAGGTGTGGACGAACGGCAGCGGGACGAACTCGGTGAACCCGCCGGTCTCGTCCTGGATGCGCGCGAGCACCCGCAGGTGGGTGACCCAGTGGGCGGGGTTGTCGACGTGGCCGTACATCATCGTCGAGCTCGACCGGATGCCCACTCGGTGCGCGGTCGTCACCACGTCGATCCAGGTCGAGGTCGGCAGCTTCCCCTTGGTCAGGATCCAGCGGACGTCGTCGTCGAGGATCTCCGCGGCGGTCCCGGGGATCGAGTCGAGCCCGGACTCCTTCGCCCGCACGAGCCAGTCGTGGAAAGACAGCCCGGTGCGGGAGGCGCCGTTGACGATCTCCATCGGGGAGAAGGCATGCACGTGCATGCCGGGCACCCGGGCCTTCACCGCGGCGGCGAGGTCGAAGTACGCCGTGCCCGGCAGCTCGGGATCGATGCCGCCCTGCATGCACACCTCGGTGGCACCGTCACGCCAGGCCTCCTCGGCCCGGTCGGCGACCTCGTCGAGGGAGAGGGAGTAGGCGTCGGCGTCCGTGCGTCGCTGGGCGAACGCGCAGAAGCGGCAGCCTGTGTAGCAGACGTTGGTGAAGTTGATGTTGCGGTTGACGACGTAGGTGACCTCCTCGCCGACCACCTCGCGCCGCAGCGCGTCGGCGATGCGGCAGACCTCCCGCAGGACCTCGCCCTCGGCGGTCATGAGCGTGAGCGCCTGGTCGTCGGTGAGGCTCGAGGGGTCGTGCTCGGCCGCCCGCAGGGCTTCCCGCTCCTCTCCGGACGGCCTGCGCCCGGAGGGGGCCGCGGTGGGATCCGCCGACGAGACCTGCTCGCGGAGGGCGTCCCAGCTGCCGTAGACGGACTCGAAGTCGTCGCGGCGGTCGGAGGTGCGACCCTCGGTGTCGATGGCGGCGTGCAAGTCGGTGCGGCCCACGGACGCGAAGCCGCCGTCGGGCTCCTGCCAGGGGAGGCCGGTCGGCCTGCGACCGGGGACGGCGAGCCCGTCGTCCTGGGCGAGCGCAGCGACGTGTCCGCTGACCCGGGGGTCGATCCAGGGCTCGCCGGCCCGGACGTACTCCGGATGTACGGTGAGCCGTTCGGCGAGCTCGAAACCGGCCGACGCGGTCACCGAGCGCAGCCGGTCCAGCGAGGGCCAGGGCCGCTCGGGGTTGACGTGGTCGGGTGTCAGCGGCGAGACCCCGCCCCAGTCGTCGACGCCCGCGCCGAGCAGGGCGGTGCACTCTGTGAGGACGACGAGGTTGGGCGGTGCCTGGATGCGCATCTTGGGGCCGAGCACGATCCGGGTCACCGCGATGGCGGCGAGGTACTCCTCGAGCCCGAGGTCGGCGGTCGAGCGCATCGCGGTGTCGGGCTTGGCCCGGAAGTTCTGGACGATGACCTCCTGCACATGGCCGTAGGCCCGCGCGACCCTGCGCAGGGCGAAGATCGACTCCGCCCGCTCCACGACGGTCTCACCGATGCCCACGAGGAGCCCCGTCGTGAACGGCACGTTCAGCCGGCCGGCGTCCTCGAGCACGCGCAGCCGCACCGCCGGGTCCTTGTCGGGGGAGCCGTAGTGCGCCTCGCCCTTCTCGGTGAACAGCCGGGTCGCGGTGGTCTCCAGCATCATTCCCATCGAGGGGGAGACCGGCTTGAGCCGGTTGATCTCCTCCCACGACATGACGCCGGGGTTGAGGTGGGGGAGCAGCCCGGTCTCCTCCAGGACCAGCACCGCCATCGCCCGCACGTAGTCGAGGGTGGAGTCGTAGCCTGATCCGTCCAGCCACTGCGCCGCGGCCGGCCAGCGGTCCTCGGGCCGGTCGCCGAGGGTGAACAGCGCCTCCTTGCACCCCAGCGCGGCGCCCTGCTGCGCGATCGTGAGCACCTCGTCGGGAGAGAGGTACGGCTGCTCGCCGGTGGCCTCGAGACGCTTCGGCGTCGTCACGAACGTGCAGTAGTGGCACCTGTCGCGGCACAGCCTGGTCAGGGGGATGAAGACCTTCGGCGAGTAGGTCACCACGCCAGGTCGGCCAGCCGCCTCGAGCCCGGCGTCGCGCACCCGTGCGGCGGTCGTGCACAGGGCTTCGAGGTCCTCGCCGCGCGCGGTCAGGAGTACGGCGGCCTCGGCCTCGTCGAGGGTCGCGCCCCGGGCGGCCCGGGCGAGGGCCCTCCGCATCGCCTGGGGCGTCACGCCGTGGTCATCCATGGCTCGGGAGACTACCCAGCCCTGCGGCTGTGGTGGGGACCGGTCCACGTGCCGACCCACGTGGGACCGAGGTCGGCGAGGGAGTACCCGAACGGGTAGGTCTGGCGCGCGTCGTGCTCGTAGGGACGCGACTCCGGTCGGGGTGGCAGGAGGTGGCGGACCACGGCGGCCCGGATCCGCAGGACCCGGTCGAGCAGACGGGAGAGCCTCCGCGGCTGTCTCGGCAGGCCGAGCGCCTCGACGAGGGGGTCGTCGAGCATCGCGATGCTGACCCGCCGCACGAGCGGTCGGACGGGGCGGGGGTACCAGTTCGCGACGATCCGGATCGAGGCCTCGGCGACCCGACGGTTGGTCGGGGCGTACTCGAACCGTTCCGCCTCGTAGTCGTCGAGGAAGCGCTCGTAGCCCTCGTAGCTCGTCGGCAGGCGCTTGATCCCCATCAGCTCGCCGAAGCGCGTCGTGACCCGGTGCATCGCCTCGACCTCGTGCGGGTGCAGTGGGCGCCAGCCGTAGGCGTCGATGAACCTTTTCGGCCCCACGATCGTCGTGGCCAGGACGTAGACGAACTCGTCGTTGGGGATGTCGTACCTGCCGTGGATCCGGTTGAGGTGCCGGACCGCCGCCCGGCCTCGAGGCGACTCCAGCGTGTCGACGGTGGCCTCGTAGCCGATGAGGATCGTGTCGTCGTACCTCTTCTGGCCGTGGTGCTCGAACTCGCCGGTCCGGTCGAGCAGCGCGCTGATCGAGGGGACGGCGAAGTCCCGCAGGAATGCGATCGACGTGCCCTGGACGTACTCCCACGGGAACTCGTGCTGCGTGACCAGGCCGAAGATCTCGTCGAAGTCCTCGGCCGGGTCGAGCCGCTCGATCCGACGCAGGTTGTCGTAGCGCCCCTTCACGTGCCCGGACCTCAGGCGTAGAGCCGGTCGAGGACGTCCTGGTACTTCGCGTGCACCACGCGGCGCTTGAGCTTCAGGGTCGGTGTCAGCTCCTCGCTCTCCGCGGTCCACTCCGTCGGCAGGAGCTCCCACTTCTTGACCTGTTCGGGACGCGAGAGGCGCTCGTTGGCTGTGTCGACCGACTGCTGCACCAGCGCGAGAATTCGCGGGTCACGGGCCAGGTCCGCGAGGTCGGTCATCTCGATGCCGTGCTTCTGTGCGAGCACGGGGGCGATCTCGCCGTCGAGGGTGAGCACCGCGACGCAGTAGGGGCGGCCCTCGCCGAACACCAGCGCGTGACCGACCAGGGGGCTCTCCTTGAGGAGGTTCTCGATGTTCGACGGCGCGATGTTCTTGCCGGCCGAGGTGATGATCATCTCCTTCTTGCGGTCGACGATCGAGAAGAAGCCGTCCTCGTCCATCCGCGCGATGTCACCGGTGTGCAGCCAGCCGTCCTCGTCGATGAGCGCCCGTGTGGCCTCCTCGGCCTTGAAGTACCCGGGGGTGGTCACCGGGCCGCGAACCAGGATCTCGTCGTCCTCGCCGAGCCGGACCTCCACTCCCTCGATCGCGCGGCCGACGGTGCCGAGCCGGAAACCGCCGGGGCCGTTGGCGGTCACCACCGCGCTGGTCTCGGTCATGCCGTAGACGTCGTAGATCTCCAGGCCGAGCCCGGCGAAGAACCGGGTGACGTCGACCGGCATGGGGGCAGCCGCGGAGGCGGCCCACTCGACCTGGTCGAGACCGAGCAGCCCGCGGATCGGGCCGAGAACGGCGGCGTCCATCATGGCGTACTCCTCGGCGAGCTCCGTTGATGTGGTCTGTCCGAACTGGCGCGACTCGACGTAGCGCAGCCCGACCGACATGGCATTCTCCACCGCGGCCTTCTTCGCCTGGTCGGTCTCGGCGGCGAGCAGCCCCGAGACGCCGGTGCGGATCTTCTCCCACACCCGCGGGACCCCGAAGAACCGCGTGGGGTGCACCTCTCCGAGGGCGCCGACGAGCAGCGACGGGTCGCCGATCAGGTGGACGTGGCCGCCCTGGAACTGCGGGATGTAGATGCCGAGCATCCGCTCGGCGATGTGCGCGAAGGGCAGGTAGGAGATCGAGGCGCCGGGTTCGAACATCTGGTGGGTCTCCAGCGAGCTCTCGGTCTCGAAGCAGATGTTGTGGTGGGTGAGCACCACACCCTTCGGGTTCCCGGTCGTCCCCGAGGTGTAGAGGATCGTGAGCGGCTGGTCGGGGCTGACCGAGCGCCACAGGTCGTCGTACTTCTGCGGGTCGGCGGCGTGGGCCTCCCGCCCGCGGGCGAGCAGGTCGTCCCAGGTGACCGCCCGCTCGTCCTCGCCGGCGGCCGCCGGGTCGAGGACCACCACGGTCTGGATGCTCGGCACCTCGGCCAGCGCCTTGCGCCAGCGGTTGAGCTGGTCGACACCCTCGAGGACGACGACGCTGGGCTCGGAGTGGCCGGCGACGTAGGCGACCTGCTCGGGTGCGAGCGTGGCGTAGATCGACATCGGGGTGGCGCTCGCGTGCACGGCCGCGATGTCGGCGAGCACGTGCTCGGTGCGGTTGCTCGCCATGATCGCCATCGTGCTGCCCGGGGCGAGGCCTGCCTGCGACAGCCCGGCGGCGAGGTCGAGCGCCTGCTCGCGTACCTCGCGCCAGGTCAGGGTCCGCCAGCCCGGCTCACCGGGGTCGCGCCCGATCTTGTCGGAGTACGCCGGGGCGTCCCCGCGCTCGGCCACCGTCTGCTCGAGCCGGGTGCAGAAGGTCATGCCGGCGATCCGCTCCTCGATCTCCGTCCGGCGCTGCAGCACGTCGCTCATGGCCTCTCCTCCGCGGTTCGGTGACGGGTGTCACATCATGTCGTGGATCGGTGCGGTTGGGGAGGGCCGGTGGCCTGGGCGCGGCCGACCGCAAAGCCACCCATTTGCGGTATTGCGGGTCCCGTCGGCTCTGCCCACACTGGTTGAAGCGTCCAGGACCGGGGGGTCGGGCGTTCCGGGGGGTCGACGATGACTCAGGCAGAAAGCCTCGCTGCCGTGGCCGCGGCGAGCACGTGCACGCCGTGCCGGCTGGGCATCCACTCCTGCTGCAGCACCCGCTTCCACGCCTGTGAGTGCACTGCCGACTGGCATCGCGACCACCCGGTCGTCGGCAGGCAGGTCCCGTGACGACGTAACCACTCAGAGCCCGAGGGAACGGCCGATGATCTCCTTCTGGATCTCGGTCGTGCCGCCGTAGATGGTCTGGATGCGGCTGTCCACGTAGGCCCGGGCGATCGGGTGCTCCATCATGTAGCCGTAGCCGCCGTGAAGCTGGACCGCGCGGTCGACGAGCTTGTTCTGGAGCTCGGTGGTCCACCACTTGGCCATGGAGGCGAGCTTCGCGTCGAGCTGTCCCGCGTTGTGCTTGCGGACGCAGTCGTCGACGAAGACCCGGGCGATGTGGGCCTCGGTGGCCATCTCGGCGATCAGGAAGCGGTTGTGCTGGAACTTCCCGATCGGCTTGCCGAAGGCCTCGCGCTCCTTGGCGTAGGCCAGCGACAGGTCGAGGATGTGCTCACACGCTGCCGCCGCGATCATCGCGATGGACAGCCGCTCCTGGGGGAGGTTCACCATCAGCGAGACGAAGCCGCTGCCCACCTCCCCGAGGAGGTTATCCTTCGGCACCACCACGTTGTCGAAGAACAGCTCGGCGGTGTCCTGGGCCTTCAGCCCCATCTTGTCGAGGTTGCGGCCCCGTTCGAATCCGTCCATGCCGCGCTCGACGACGAGCAGGCTCACGCCCTGGTGGCCGGCCTCCGGGTCGGTCTTGGCCACGACGATCACCAGGTCGGCGAGGATGCCGTTGCTGATGAACGTCTTGGACCCGTTGAGGATGTAGTGGTCGCCCTTGTCGACCGCGGTGGTGCGGATTCCCTGGAGGTCACTGCCTGCACCCGGCTCGGTCATCGCGATCGCGCTGATGATCTCGCCGCTGACCAGGCCGGGCAGCCAGCGCCGCTTCTGCTCCTCGGTGCCGAGGCTGCTGATGTAGGGCACGATGATGTCGGTGTGCACGAGGAAGCCGGGGCCGTTGACGCCGGCCCGGGTCAGCTCCTCGGCGATGACCATGTTGTAGCGGAAGTCGTCGACGCCGGCGCCGCCGTACTCCTCGTCGACGTCGAAGCACAGGAGGCCGAGGTCGCCGGCCTTGGTCCACACAGAGCGGTCCACGACACCGTCGGCCTCCCACTGCTCGTGGTAGGGCGTGACCTCCTTCTCGATGAAGGAGCGGACGGTGGAGCGGAACGACTCGTGCTCGGGCTCGAAGATCTCGCGCATCAGGACACCCACTCCTTCATCCGGCTGACGAGGTCTGCCGGGTCGTCGGCGACCGGAGTTATCTGGAGGCTGGTGACGCCCGAGTCGCGGAAGGCCTGGATGCGCTCCTTCACGTAGGACTCCGGCCCGACGAGGTTGCACATCTCGAGCAGCTCGAGCGGGACGAGCGCCTCTGCGTCGCGCTTGTTGCCGTTGAGGTAGAGGTCCTGGATCTTCGCGGCCTCCTCCTCGAAGCCGTACCTGGTGACCAGCTCGTTGTAGAAGTTCTTGCCCTTGGCGCCCATGCCGCCGATGTAGAGCGCGAACATCGGCCGCGCGAAGTCGAGCATGCCCTTCACGTCGTCGCCGACCGCGACCATGCCCCCCGCGGCGATCTCGAGGGGACCGAGGTCGTCGGGGCGCTTGGCCCTTCCCGCGGCGAGGGCGTCGCCCCAGACCTCGGCGGCCTTCTCGGGGGCGTAGAGGAACGGCAGCCAGCCGTCGGCGTACTCCGCGGTGCCCCTGACGTTCTTCTCGCCGAGGGCGGCGATGTAGATCGGGACCGAGGCGCGCTCGGGCTTGGTGAGCATCTTCAGTGGCTTGCCGAGGCCGAGGCCCTGGTCGGCCGGGAGGGGAAGGTCGAAGACTTTGCCGTGGTAGTCGATCGTCTCGCGCCGGATCATCGCGCGGACGATCTCCACCACCTCGCGGGTGCGGGTCAGCGGCTTGTCGTAGGCCATCCCGTGCCAGCCCTCGATCACCTGCGGTCCCGAGGCGCCGAGCCCGAGGATCGCGCGGCCGCCGGAGACGTTGTCGAGTCCGGCAGCGGTCGAGGCGAGCGTGCCAGGGGTGCGGGAGTAGATGTTGAGGATCGCCGAGCCGATCTCGAGGGTCTCGGTCCTGGCCGCGAGGTAGCCCATCAGGGTCGGGGAGTCGAAACCGTAGACCTCCGCGACCCAGACCGTGTCGAGTCCGGCCTTCTCGAGCGAGACCACCTGGTCGGCGGCCTCGCGAGGGTTTCCGGCGTACATCAGGGGCATAGAGAGCTTCATGGCCCTACTTTCGCTGTGTCGAGGCATGGGCACGGCAGCGGGTTACCCACGGTGGGGACTACCGTGACAGTCACACTGTCAGGTTTTCAAGAGGCACCACACGCGAACGACGAGGAGTGGACGTGACGAGCTACCGCATCGCGGTCATCGGGGGGACCGGTCCCCAGGGCAAGGGCCTCGCATACCGCTTCGCCAAGCACGGGCACGCCGTGGTGCTCGGCTCACGCTCGGCCGACCGGGCCGAGGCGGCTGCGGCCGAGATCCGCGAGCGCGTGCCCGAGGGCGACGTGAGCGGCGCGGGCAACGCCGACGCAGCGCAGGCTGCGGACGTGGTGCTGCTCGCGGTGCCGTACGACGGGCACGACGAGCTCGTCGCCGACCTGGCCCCCGTCCTGGACGGCAAGACGGTCATCAGCTGCGTCAATCCGCTCGGCTTCGACAAACAGGGCCCCTACGGTCTCGACGACGTCGCCGGCGGGAGTGCGGCGGAGGCAGCCGCCTCGATCGTCCCGGGTGCGACCGTGGTCGGCGCCTTCCACCACGTCTCGGCGGTGACCCTGTGGGGCGAGGACGAGTACCTCGACCACGAGGACGTGCTGGTCTGCGGCGACGACAAGGAAGCCAAGCAGGTAGCGATCGAGCTGGCCCGCACCGTGACCGGGCGCGACGGCGTCGACGCGGGACGGCTCCGGCTCGCCCGTCAGCTCGAGCCGCTGACCGCTGTGCTGATCAGCATCAACAAGCGTTACAAGACCCGTTCGGGAGTCGCGGTCTCCGGCATCCCCGGACGGTGACCCTCACGGGGCTCCGTGCCAGGACTCCCACAGCCTGGCGTAGGAACCGCCCCGCGCGACGAGCTCGTCGTGCGAGCCGAGCTCGGTGATCCGGCCCTCCTCCACGACCGCGACCCGGTCTGCGTCGTGGGCGGAGAACAGCCGGTGGGCGATCGCGATCACGGTCCGCCCCTCGAGCACCGCGGCGAGCGAGCGCTCGAGGTGCCGCGCGGCCCGCGGGTCGATCAGCGAGGTCGCCTCGTCCAGGACCAGGGTGTGCGGGTCGGCAAGCACAAGCCGGGCGAGCGCCACCTGCTGGGCCTGGGACGCAGTCAGGCTCCGGCCGCCCGAGCCGACCACCGTGTCCAGCCGCTGGGGGAGCGACTCCACCCAGTCGCGCGCGTCGACCGCGTCCAGGGCGGCGTACAACGCGGCGTCGTCGGCGGGCCCTTGTCGCCCGTCCAGGGCGAGCGCGAGGTTGTCCCTGAGGGTGCCGACGAACACGTGGTGCTCCTGGGTCACCAGAGCCACGTGGCCGCGCAGCTCGTCCAGGGGCAGCTCGGTGAGGCCCACACCGCCGACGGTGACCGCGCCGGTGCGCGGTGGGTGGATCCCCGCGAGGAGCCGGCCCAAGGTGGACTTGCCCGCGCCCGACGGGCCGACCATGGCGATCCGTTCACCGACCCCGACCGACATGTCGACCCCGTGCAGGACGTCACGGCCCTCGACGTAGGAGAACCGCACGTCCTGGACCTCGACCTGCTCGCCGCGAGGCTCGCGTCCCGTCGCGGTGCGGTCGTCGGGCACGTGCGCCACACCGAGCAGCCGCGAGAGCGAGGCAGCGCCGACCTGGAGCTCGTCGAGGATCGACACGATCCGGTCGACCGGGTCGATGAGCATCTGGACGTAGAGAGTGGCGGCGGTGACGTCGCCGAGCGAGACCGCGCCCTGGGTGTACAGGTAGCCCCCGAAGAGCAGGGTGCCGACCGTCGGGATCAGATAGGCGACCTCGACCGAGGGGAAGAAGACCGTGCGGAGGAACAGCGTGTACCGCTCCGCGGAGTAGGAGCCGGCGATGTCCCGGTCGATCTGCCGCAGGCGCGAGGGACCGAGCCCGAGGGCCTCGACGGTGCGGGCGCCCTCGACTGTCTCGGTGAGTGAGGCGTTGATGGCGGAGTACGACGCGTTCTCGCGCAGGTAGCCGTCCTTCGCGCGGCGGAGGTACCAGCGCAGCCCGACCACCAGCGGCGGCACACCGAGGAGGCAGGGCACCAGGACCCACCACCCGACGAGGACCGCCGCGGTGAAGGTCAGCGCGGCGGTGATCACCGCGATGCTCCACTCGGGAAGTGCCCAGCGCACCGACCAGCCGAGCTGCTCCACGTCGCGGGAGGTGCGCGTGAGCAGGTCGCCGCTGCCCGCACTCTCCACCACGCCCACCGGGAGGGAGAGGGTGTTGTCGACGAAGTCCTCGCGCAGGTCGGCCAGGATCTCCTCACCGAGCACGAAGGAGACGTACCTCGCGTAGCGGGTGAGGACCGTCTGCACCACCAGGAACCCCGCGAGGAGCAGGATCGTCTGGTTGACGTAGCCCAGGGTCGTGCCCCGCTCGACGGCCTCGACGAGGTTGCCGAGGAGGCGCGGGCCGGCCAGCGCGGCCAGGGCCGCCGTGCCGTGGAGGACGGTCGCGAGCACCACGGCACGCCGATGCCGGCCCAGGACCCGCACGACGTAGCGGCGCACCTGGGGCCCGTCGGCGACGGGCAGGGTCTCTGCGGCGGTGCTCACAGGGTCGCCTCCTCCTCACGGGTGACGACCGACCGGTACTCCGGCACGCTCGTCAGCAGGTCACGATGGGGGCCCCAGGCCACGACGACCCCGTCGCGCAGGAACGCCACGTTGTCGACCCGGTCGAGCAGCAGCGGGCTCGACGTCGTCACCACCGTCGTGCGGCCGGCGCGGTGGCGCTGGAGCCGCTCGGCGATCCGGGCCTCGGTGTGCGCGTCGACCGCGGACGTGGGCTCGACGAGGACGAGCACCTCCGGGTCGGCCGCCAGGGCGCGGGCGAGCACGAGCCGCTGGCGCTGGCCGCCGGAGAAGGAGCGACCCCGCTCGGTGACGAGGGTGTCCATCCCTTCGGGCAGCGCCTCGAGAACGTCGTCGGACGACGCCGTGTGCAGTGCTGCTTGGACCGCCTCGGGTCCGGTGCCCCGGACGTCGACCTGCTCCTCGAGGCGACCGGAGAACAGCGTGGCCGCGGTGTCGGAGACGACGATCCGGCTGCGGAGCGCCTCGCGGTCGAGCCCCTCGAGCGGCACCTCGCCCCACCGGACGTCGCCCTCGGCGTAGCGGCCCAGCCGGTCGGCCAGGGCAGCGGCGTCCTCAGGCGGGTCGGAGACCACGGCGGTGAACTGCCCCGCGGGCACGCGCAGTCCGCTGTCCACGTCGAGCAGGCTCGCGCCGGCCGGCGGCTCGTCGTACTTCCCGGCCGCCGCGGGAACCTCGGGCTCGAGGGCGAGCACCCGGATCACGCGGCGCGCGGCGACGAAGGCGCGGATCCACTTGTTGGCGAACTCGGTCGCGGTGCGCAGCGGGATCATCAGGAAGGCGGCGTAGCCGTAGAACGCCACCAGCTCCCCGGGCGTGATCCGGCCCTCCACCGCGAACCGGGCACCGAGCCAGACGACGGTGACCACGAAGACCCCGGGAAGCAGGATCTGCAACGCGTCGAGTACCGACTGGAGGCGGCCCACCTGGATGCCGGCCTTGCGAACCTCCTGCGACTCCCGCACGTAGCGGTCGTGGAAGACACGCTCGCCCCCGATGCCGCGCAGCACGCGGAGACCGCTGACGATGTCGGTGGCGAGGTTGGACAGCTGACCCATCATCTCGCGCTGGGCGAGGTTGCGGCGTTGCAGCGGCTTCAGCAGCGGACCCACCGCGAGCAGGAGCAGAGGCACGCCGACGAGCACGACCAGGCCGAGCGTCACCGACGTGCGCAGGAGGATCGCCGCCACGACGAGGAAGGAGACCACCGCTCCGGCGGCGCGGGCGGTGACGTCCATGGCGTTGCCGAGGTGGGACAAGTCGTTGGTGCCGATCGCGACCACCTCGCCGGTCGCGACCTTCTTCGGCAGGGTCGCACCGAGGTTCACCGCCTGCCGGCCGACGAGCTGGACGGTGCGGTACGCCGCGGTCAACCAGTTCGTGACCGCGAACCGGTGGCGCATGATGCCGGCAGCGGCCTGGAGCAGACCGATGGCGAGCATGAGGCCGGCCCAGGCGAGGAGTGCGTCGGTGTCCCTGGCTGCGACGCCCCGGTCGATGGCGCGGCCGATGATCGCGGGCATGACCGCCTGCGCCACCATCCAGACGACGCCGAAAACCATGCCCATGACCATGGTGCGCCACTGGCCAATGATCAGCCACCACAGGAACCTCATCGGGCTGCGGTGGTCGGCGGTGCCGGGGTGGTCGAGGGGAAGGTGTCGCACCCGCCAACGGTACGAATGGGGCAGCCGCCGCGGCCAACGGTTTTCGTGCCTTCACACGACAAAGGCGCCGCCCCGACGTTGGGACGGCGCCTCTGCGAAAGCGGAGGAGTGGCTCGCTCACTCCTCCGGCATGAGGATCCAGGCCACGATGTAGGCCACCGCCAGCGAGCCGAAGCCCAGCACGGTGCCGAGCACCACGACGAGGCGGACCAGGTTGGCGTCCACCCCGAGGTAGGCCGCCACGCCGCCGCACACCCCGGCGACCCAGCGGTCGTCACGGCTGCGGACCAGACGTTTGGGAGCCGGGGCCGAGGGGGGAGGGGTCATCGGTTCGGTCATCGGATGTCTCCTTCGTCGTCGTAGGTCGTCTCGTAGTACCCGAACTCGTCCCGGTCAGTGCGGTCGGCGCGCGAGATGCCCTTGGCGGCCATCGCGACGATACCGACGACGCCGGCGAGCACGAGGGTCAGCGGGAAGAGCCACCGGACCTCGGCGAGGTCGACGACCCCGGTCTCGCGCAGCACCCAGGATGCTGCCAGGCCCAGGAACACCAGGCCTACGACCAGGTAGCTGACGTTGAGCGGGTGGGTGTTGGTGGAAGTACTCATCACTGCCTCACTTCGATGCTGCCGAACACGACGTCCAGCTTCAGGTCCATCCGGGGGGCTTCCGGACCGCCGTCGACGGTGCGCTCCATGGAGACGCCGGTCCCTCCGCGGGTCTCGCCGAGGACGGTGACCTCGCCGGCGACGGCCACGTCCGCGTCGATGTCGACGTCGAGGTTCTCGGGGAGGATCACCACCAGCTCGCCGGCGTTGGCCTCGACCTCGACGGTGCGGCCGTCGAGCCGCTCGACGTCCCGGATGTTGCTCAGGTCCAGGCGCACCGACCCCGCCGGGACGAAGTAGCGGTCCTCGACCTGGGTCGCCCTCGTGGGCGTCTCCGACGTCATCCGCTCACCGGCGAACCGCGGCTCCGTGACCGACGTCGCCAGCAGGGCGATCGCCGCCACCACACCGAGGGCGATCAGGCCCCCGGGGCGGCCGAACCACGCGCCGACCACGAGCATCCCGCCGATCACGGCCAGCGCGAGGGCCGGGTAGGCCGCGTCCGCGACACCGCCCTGCGTCACGTCGTACAGGCCGAGAGAGCCGAGCGCCACGGCGAGCAGGGCGACGGTGAACCAGAACAGCTTCGGGCCGCGCGGGGGCCGGGGTGCGGGCGGCTGCTGGACGGGGTACGGCGAGGGGGTCGGGGGGAGCGTTCCGGAGTAGGGGGCGTAGGCCGCCGTGTCCCCGGGGCCGATGGCGTACGTGCCGGCGGCCTCTGCTCCCTCAGGTGCTTCCGGCTGCGGGCCTGGCTCGGACCCGGACTGTGGGCCGGCCTCGGGCCCGGGTTGGGGCGGAGGGTAGGTGGTGCTCATGGGCTTGTCTCGATTCGTCAGGACGAGGAAGAGGACGAGGGCGATCACGGCCAGGGGCCACGGGAAGCCGAGGCCGCCCCAGCTGTCACCCAGTAGGAGGAGTGCGGCGACGACCGCCGTCACGATCAGCAGAGCCGTCCGGGTGCTCGGGCTCGTGGCGACGATCGCCTCGTCCCGGCCGTCCTCGGGCACGAACAGCCAGAGGGCGACGTACAGGAGGAGGCCGGCCCCGCCGAAGAAGGCGAGGACCACGAACGCCACCCGGAGGATCGTGGGGTCGATGTTGAGGTGCCGCCCGAGACCGCCCGCGACGCCGGCCACCTTCCGGTCGGCGACGCTGCGGCGCAGCTGGCTGTAGTCACGCAGGTTCTCGGTGTTCACCCGGTCCTGCTGCGGTGTTTCGGTCATGTCTCGATCCTTCTCCACCCGGTCGCCCGCCGCCATCGGGGAGACCCCTGATTCGGAGGGAACCACGGTCCTCGTGGCTCAGGGTCGGACGGGGGCCGCGGTCAGGGTCGGGCCAGGGTCGAAACTCATGGTCCGGGGTATGGCCCTGTGTGACGATGGGTGCGATGACCAGCAACGTCGTGCACCCTCACCCGCGGCCTGCACCGCGGCGGGCGGTCCGTCGTACCGAGGGGCGCATTCTCGGTGGGGTCGCGGCGGGCCTTGCAGACCACCTCGGCGTCGACGTGATGCTCGTGCGGGTCGCCTTCGTGCTCTCCTGCCTGCTCGGTGGGCTCGGCCTCGCGATGTACGCCGGCCTGTGGATGATCCTGCCCAGCGACGCGCGGTTCATCGAGTCCGCCCCCGGCCTCGAGGCCGCCACCCGCCAGGGGAAACGGCCGGCGCGCGTCTCCCGTCTCGAGGACGGTGGCTGGCTCGTCGCTCTCGGCGCCGTCGCGCTGGGCGTGGTCGTCCTCGCCCAGTCCCTGGTCGGGGTCGGGATCGTGTTCTGGCCGGTCCTGCTCGGCGTGATCGGGCTGGCTGTCCTCTGGCGCCAGGCCGACGAGGCGCAGCGCGAGCGGTGGGCCGACACGACCGGCGGCATCGACCCGGTCCGGGCCGTGCTCGGCAAGGGCGGTCGGGCGTCGTGGACCCGGCTCGTCGCAGGTGTCGCGCTCCTCGCCGGGGCGCTCGCGCTCTTCGCCGTACAGACCGGGGAGGCCGGGGTGGCCCGCGACGTCCTGGTCGCCGGCATTCTCGGTGTCGTGGGGCTCGCCCTCACCGTGGGGCCGTGGCTGTTCCGGCTCGCCTCCGACCTCGCCGAGGAGCGCGCCGCCCGCGTGCGCTCCCAGGAGCGCGCCGACGTCGCCGCCCACCTGCACGACTCGGTGCTCCAGACCCTCGCCCTGATCCAGAAGCACGCCGAAGACGGCCGTACCGTGGCCGGTCTGGCGAGGGCTCAGGAGCGGGACCTGCGGGCCTGGTTGTACGCCGACAGCGCCGCCCCGGACACCTCCGTGGCCGGTGCGCTCCGGTCGGCGGCCGCGGAGGTCGAGGACGCCCAGGGGGTGGCGGTCGAGGTGGTCACCGTCGGTGACGCCACCTGGACGGAGGTGGCCCGCCCCCTCGTCCTCGCCGCACGCGAGGCGATGGTCAACGCGGCCAAGCACTCCGGGGCCGACAAGATCGACGTCTATGCCGAGACCACGCCGGACCGGGTCGAGGTGTTCGTCCGGGACCGGGGCAAGGGGTTCGACCTCGACGCCGTGCCCGAGGACCGGCTCGGCGTGCGTCGCAGCATCGTCGACCGGATGGAGCGCCACGGCGGCGCAGCCTCGGTCCGCTCGGCACCCGGCGAGGGGACCGAGGTACGCCTGTCCATGCCGCTGCCCCGACGCAGCACCGAGGAGGAGCGATGACCCCGAATGGCTCACGACGCGTCGTGATCGTCGACGACCACGCGATGTTCCGCACCGGAGTACGCGCAGAGATCGCCGCCGACGTGGACGTGGTCGGGGAGGCCGCCGACGTCGACCAGGCGGTCGAGGTGGTCACGGCAACGCGCCCGGACGTGGTGCTGCTCGACGTGCACCTGCCCGGGGGCGGCGGAGTCGAGGTGATGCGCCGGGTCTCCCCGCGCCTGCCCGAGACCCGGTTCCTGGCGCTGAGCGTCTCCGACGCCGCCGAGGACGTCATCGGCACGATCAGGGGCGGTGCGCGGGGCTACGTCACGAAGTCCATCACCGGACCCGAGCTGGTCGACGCGATCGGCCGGGTCTCCGACGGGGACGCGGTCTTCTCGCCCCGCCTCGCGGGCTTCGTGCTTGACGCCTTCGCGGGCACCATCGAGGTGGCCCAGGTCGACGAGGACCTCGACCGACTGACCGAGCGCGAGCGTGAGGTGATGCGGCTGATCGCGCGCGGCTACGCCTACAAGGAGGTCGCCTCGGAGCTGTTCATCTCGGTCAAGACCGTGGAGACCCACGTCTCCAGCGTGCTCCGCAAGCTCCAGCTGTCCTCGCGTCACGAGCTCACCCGCTGGGCGTCCGACAGGCGGCTTCTGTGAGGATGTGCGCATGGAGATCCTGCGCGACATCCTCGCCTTCCTGCACTTCATCGGCCTCGCCGCCCTCTTCGGCGGTCTCTTCGTGCAGATCAAGTCCGACCCCCGGGTCGTGAACAGTGCGGTCGTCCACGGCGTGCTCACCCAGCTCGTGACGGGCCTGCTCCTCGTGGGCGTCCTGGAGGGCATGGACGACGTCGAGGTGAACAACGCCAAGGTCGGCGTGAAGCTCCTCGTCGCCCTCGTCATCGCCGTCCTGGCCTTCGCCAACCGCAAGAAGAGCTCCATCCCGAACGGCCTGTTCTTCGGTCTGATGGCTCTCACCGCCCTCAACATCGCGGTCGCCGTCTTCTGGTGACGCCCGCCTGAGCCGGTCCTTCCTCGAGATCCGGACGTTGGACCCTGGCGCCGGCACGGTTTCCCTGTGACCGTGGAGTGGGCTGCTCCGCGGCGAGGTGCCCGGGGCGTCAGGAGGGACCATGGGCAGGCACCCCGACACCACCGGCCGACAGGCCGCCTGGCCGGAGGCGCCCAAGGAGGCCGCCGCCCGCCTGACGGTGCGGTCCTGGTGGGCCGTCGCGGTGGCTCTCGCCGTGACCCTGGCCGCTGCCCTCTGGGGCCCACGACCAGGCGACGCGGCGGTGTGGCTCGTCGCCCAGCTCCTCGTGATCGTCGGGCTCGGCCTGGGCGCGGCCGTCACGGCGGTCATCCTCGCGGCTCGCGCGATGCGGCTCGGCCGGACCACTGCGGTGGTGCCCCTGTTCGTCGCGGTCTTCCTCGTCCTCCAGTGCCTGCTCAGGGTGGCGGGGACGCTCGGTCGCTTCTACGGGTGGGGCTAGGCAGGGCCGGGTCAGCGGTGGCGTCCCTCCCGACCCTCGTCGGGGAACCTCGGGAGCAGCTCGGTCTCGTCCTCCGGTGCGGCCACGGGCGGGGAGGCGGACCGGTGGGCAGGCTTCGGGGTCCCCGGGCGGGAAGGGCGTGGACGGACCCGCCGCTGCAGACGCAGCTGCCGCCGGATGCGCTCGTCGAGGTCCATCTCGCGCAGCAGTCGTTTCACCGTCGACAGCACGGCCGCGTGCAGCTCGAGCAGCTCCGGGGTCGTGCCCGCCACGAGCAGGTCGTCGAGCCGAGCGCGGGCCTCGTGCAACCCTTCGAGCGCGTCGCGGACGGACTGTACGTCGGATGAGGTCATGCGCTTGGTCGGATCGGCCTCGTCGCGCACGAGCTGGCCGAAGGCGTCGACGCTCGCGGCCATCTCCCGGCAGGTCTGGGCGAGGCCGAGGAGCACGTCCCCGGTGCCCTCGTCCTCGGACCACGTCGCGTCCTGGGTCGCGTCCACGAGGGCGCGGAGCATCCCGCGGATCGCGACGGCGGAGTGCTCGAGCGCCTCGAGCCCCTGACGCAGGCCCGGTCCCACGTCCGGCGTACCGACGGCGCGGACGTTGAGCCGGCGGCCCTGCTCCGCGTGGAGGAGGGCGGCGCCCACCTGGGGGATGTCGTGGGTGATGTGTCGCGCCTCACCCAGCCACGACCGAGCCGTCGCCGCCACGTCACCACCCTCGGCCACCAGCTCGGCCAGCCCTTCCGCCGCTCTGCTCAGCAGGTCGCTGAGCGAGTCGGCGAGGCCGTCGATGGCTCGGCCGGCGTCGGCGCTCGCGACCTTGGGAGGGATGAGCAGGTTGGCCGCGATGCCCACGGCGGCTCCCACAAGGGTCTCCGCGATGCGTTGCCAGGCGGCGGACTCCGCCCCCCACGTGCCGACGCCGAGCACGAGCATGCCGCTGATGGCGACCTCGACGAGGTTTGAGCGCAGCCGCAGCGCCTGGCCGATCGTGATGGAGACGAGGATGAGAAGCCCCAGGCTCCACCACTCGAGGGGCACGACGGTGGCGAAGACCACCGCCACCGAGACGCCGGCCACCACGGCCACAACCCGGTCGAGCCCGCTGGCGAGCAGCGAGACCGGCGTCACCTGCACGACCAGCATCGCGGTCAGGGGAGCGAGCAGGGGCTGGGTGCCCGGGAAGAACGCCGTGGCCACGACGTAGCTCGCGACTGCGGCAACCGTGATGCGTAGCGACCACAGCACAGCCGCGCGGCCACCGCTCCGCAACCGCGAGATCCCGCGTATGAGGCTTCCTCGCCACCAGTCGAGCACAACCTCATCTTGGTCGATGCGGTCCCAGGCGCCCAAGCAGGCTGGGCGGAAGGTCCGGCACGGGCACCGGCGTCGGCCGTTGTCCGTGGCGAGACGTAGGCTGGCCGGGACATGAGCGCGCTCTTCCCGATCCCCCAGGCCCAAGCCCCTTCACGTGCCGACCAGGCGTCCTCGGAGGACGCCGGTGAGGGCGGTCGCCGCGGCCGTCGTACGTCGCCCGAGCATCTGCTCGAGGGGCTCAACGAGCCGCAACGGCAGGCCGTGGTCCACGCCGACTCGCCCCTCCTCGTCGTGGCGGGCGCGGGCTCGGGCAAGACGCGCGTGCTGACCCGGCGCATCGCGTGGCTGATCTCCGAGCGCAACGCCCACCCCGGCTCGGTCCTCGCGATCACCTTCACCAACAAGGCCGCTGCCGAGATGCGCGAACGGGTCGAGGAGCTCGTCGGGCGACGGGCCCGGCTGATGTGGGTCTCCACCTTCCACAGCGCCTGCGTGCGGATCCTGCGCAAGGAGATCGGGAGGTTCGGCTACAAGTCGTCGTTCTCGATCTACGACGCGGCCGACTCCAAGCGGTTGATGACCCTGGTCCTGCGCGACCTCGAGCTCGACCCGAAGCGCTACCAGCCGCGTGCGGTCCTCAACTGGGTCTCGAACGCCAAGAACGAGCTCGTCGACGAGGAGCAGGCGGCCAAGGACGCCAAGAACCACCTCGAGGAGACCTACGCCGAGGCGTACGCGATCTACCAGCGGCGGCTGCGCGAGGCCAACGCGCTCGACTTCGACGACCTGATCATGACCACGGTCCACCTGTTCCAGGCGTTCCCTGAGGTGCGGGAGACCTACCGCCGCCGTTTCCGGCACGTGCTCGTCGACGAGTACCAGGACACCAACCACGCGCAGTACGCCCTCATCCGCGAGCTCTGCGGCCACATCGGGAACGCCGGCGCCGTGGAGGGAGGCGTGGAGCCGTCGGAGCTGATGGTGGTGGGCGACGCCGACCAGTCGATCTACGCCTTCCGCGGCGCCAACATCCGCAACATCCTCGCCTTCGAGGAGGACTTCTCCGACGCCCGGACGATCCTGCTCGAGCAGAACTACCGCTCGACACAGACCATCCTCACCGCAGCCAACTCCGTGATCAGCAAGAACGCGGGCCGCAAGCCGAAGAACCTCTGGTCCGACGCGGGTGAGGGAGAGCCGATCGTCGGCTACGTCGCCGACGACGAGCACGACGAGGCGCGGTTCGTCGCCGAGGAGGTCGACCGGCTCACCGACCGCGCGGCGGCCCGACCCGGCGACGTGGCGGTGTTCTACCGCACCAACGCCCAGTCGCGTGTGTTCGAGGAGGTCTT
>DATHVS010000149.1:0-37041 GCA_035461195.1 Nocardioidaceae bacterium | reverse complement strand
GAAGATGTGGACAAGGAGGTTTCGGTCCAGGTGGGGAGGCGTGGTGGACCTGTGGATGAGATGTCGATGAGGCTGTCGACGGTGCGGAGGATCGGTGGATGTGCCTCAGGACCTCATCTGGTGTCCACCGAGGTGGCCGGGTGTATCCACATCACATCGGGCGTCATCCACGGCTATCCACAAGGATATCCACAGGTGTTAACAGTCGTCCTAGGTTTGATCAGTTTCGGCGGTGCTGCTTGATCCGGTTGGTCAGCTCCGTGACCTGGGTGTAGATCGAGCGGCGCTCAGCCATGAGTTCCCGGATCTTCCGGTTTGCGTGCATCACAGTGGTGTGATCGCGGCCGCCGAACTGCTGACCGATCTTGGGCAGGCTCATGTCGGTGAGCTCGCGGCACAGGTACATCGCGATCTGGCGGGCAGTGACGAGGACGCGGCTGCGGCTCGATCCGCACAGGTCGTCGATGGAGAGGCCGAAGTAGGCCGCGGTCTGGGCGATGATCAGCGCCGCGGTGATCTCGGGCTCGCCACCTTCGGGGATCAGGTCTTTGAGCACGATCTCGGCGAGGGTCAGGTCCACCGGCTGGCGGTTCAGACTCGCGAAGGCAGTCACCCGGATGAGGGCGCCCTCCAGCTCGCGGATGTTGGTCTGGATCTTGCTGGCGATGAACTCCAGCACGTCCGGAGGCGCCGTCATCCGCTCCAAGGCCGCCTTCTTGCGGAGGATCGCGATCCGGGTCTCGAGGTCCGGCGGTTGGACGTCGGTGATCAGGCCCCACTCAAACCGGTTGCGCAGCCGGTCCTCCAGGGCCACGAGCCGCTTGGGTGCCCGGTCGGAGGTGATCACGATCTGCTTGTTGGCGTTGTGGAGGGTGTTGAAGGTGTGGAAGAACTCCTCCTGGGTCTGGATCTTGCCCTCGAGGAACTGGATGTCGTCGATGAGCAGTACGTCGACGTCGCGGTACCGGCGCTGGAAGGTGGCTGCCTTGTCGTCGCGGATCGCGTTGATGAACTCGTTCGTGAACTCCTCGGTCGAGACGTAACGGACCCGTGCGCCGTTGAAGAGGCTGCGGACGTAGTGGCCGATCGCGTGGAGAAGGTGGGTCTTGCCGAGACCTGAGTCGCCGTAGATGAGCAGCGGGTTGTAGGCCTTGCCCGGCGCCTCCGCGACCGCGACGGCAGCCGCATGGGCGAACCGGTTCGAGGAGCCGATGACGAAGCTCTCGAAGATGTACTTGGGGTTCAGGCGGGTCTCGAGCACGTTGCCGGCCGCGGCCGTGCTGCGCGGCCCTCCGGCTGGCAGCGGAGTCGGCACGTCGAGGGGATTTGTCGACAAATCAATTTGTGGACTCACCGACATGTGGCCATCTTCGTGGCGTTGCGTGCCCGGCCCCTCGTGCTCCTGGGCGGTCGGGTACCCCTGGGGCGCGCGGCCCTCCGGCGGACCGGCTCCGTTCTCGCGCGAATAGCGGCCCACCGGGGTGGGATCGAGCTCCGGATCCACCGTGACCGCGATGCGCACGTGCTGGCCGAGCGAGTCTGTCAGCGAGTCCTCGAGCCGTGTGCGGAGCCGGCCCTCGAGCTGGTTACGTGTGAACTCGTCGGCGACCGCGATGATCGCGGTGTTCTCGTGAATCGTCACCGGCCGGCTTGCCGCGAGCCAGGCACGTTGGTTGGGCGGCAGGTCCTCGATCAGCATCGCCCAGACCGTGGCGAGATCCTGTGTCCCTCGCTGGCCCCCGACACCCCCGGAACCGCCGTCACCCTGGTCCTCAGGGTTGCGGATCATGTCGTCGTCCACAGGTCTCCCACTCCAATCACCACTTCACAACCGATCCACCGGCCCCCGAGGTCGCGCGACGTGTTCGATGCGTGAGGCGGGAGCCCGGTGATGCACTAGCTCGCGGAGCCCGGACCGTGGCGGTTGCCCGCCGCGATCCGAAGTCCACACCTTTGTCCACAGGGTGTGCATGTGGTGCACAGCGGTGGGCGAAGGTCGGGCGAACCGGCTTGCTGCGAGCCGACCCGTTCCTGTTCTCGCAGGTCAGAGCCGTTTCCGACGCCTTCACCGTGTGGTGGGGACGCCGGGGACTGTCTCGGGGAAGCTGACCGCAGGGAGTCGCGAACTCCAAGGACGCTAACAAGCACGCTCCCTGTGGATCAACCGGTTGTCCACAGGGATCCTAGGCTGTCATGAGGCAGCTTGTTGACACTTCGCCGCGGTTGCCCCCTAGCCCGGTTTGACCGTGTCCGACGCGGCCGCGTACCGTTGGGCGGTCGAACCGGTGTCGACCGGTGCCGCATGTCCACGGAATGCCTCCCCACCCACGCTGGGCCCGAGAGGAAGCCGTGGGCGGGCGGTGCCAGCCGAACCAGGCGTGGACACCACTGCCGTCAGACCCGGTTCGAGATCGAAGTCTCGTCCCACCCCCGACACCGGAGAGCAAACCCGTGAGCAAGCGTACGTTCCAGCCGAACAACCGCCGCCGTCACAAGACGCACGGTTTCCGTCTGCGGATGCGTACCCGCGCCGGCCGCGCCATCTTGGCGTCGCGTCGTCGCAAGGGTCGCAACCGCCTGGCCGCCTGAGCGTCTCCTCGTGCGTTGAGCGCCAGGTCGCCGGGCACGGGCGCCCCGTGCTGACCCGGGCGAACCGGCTCACCTCGAGCCGGCTGTTCTCCCAGGGTGTGCGCCGCGGGCGCCGGGCCGGCACTCGAACCCTGGTTCTGCATCTCGACCCCGACGCCGGGGTGAAGGAGCCACAGGTGGGTTTCGTGGTCAGCAAGGCCGTCGGGTCCGCCGTGACGCGCAACCTCGTCAAACGTCGACTCCGGCACCTGTCCCGGGAGCGGGTCCACTCGCTCCCGGGTTCTGCTGTGCTCGTGGTCCGTGCACTCCCGCCTGCGGCGGACGCAACCTTCGAGTCCCTCGGACTTGACT
Source organism: Nocardioidaceae bacterium (assembly GCA_035461195.1). Classification (GTDB taxonomy): domain Bacteria; phylum Actinomycetota; class Actinomycetes; order Propionibacteriales; family Nocardioidaceae; genus Nocardioides_C. The sequence goes on along the minus strand of DATHVS010000149.1, from coordinate 34,101 downwards.
TCGACCAGGCCCTCGACCGCCTCCTCGGTCGCCTCGCCCGGCGGGAGGTGAGCTCGTGAAGTACGTGCTCATCGGGCTCCTGCGCATGTACCGCTTCTTCATCAGCCCCTTGTACGGCCAGGTCTGCCGCTACCACCCGACATGCTCGGCCTACGCTCTCGAGGCGGTCACGGTGCACGGAAGCATCCGCGGCAGCTGGTACGCCCTGCGCCGACTGGCGAGCTGCCACCCCTGGTCGGCCGGCGGCTACGACCCGGTCCCCGGGACCGGCCGGGAAGCCTCCGACCAACCCTCTGACTCACCCACCGACCAGACTCTAGGAGCCTGAGTGTTCGACTTCTTCGGCGCGATCGGCGGCTTCATCATGACGCCGCTGTACTGGATCACCTCCGTCATCCTGGTCGGTTTCCACAACCTTTTCGGCGATGTCTTCGGGCCGGAGTCCGGTTGGTCCTGGGCCCTCTCGATCGTCGGCCTGACGCTGGTCATCCGGGCGGCGCTCATCCCGCTCTTCGTCAAGCAGATCAAGTCGAGCCGCAACATGCAGCTGTTGCAGCCGAAGGTGAAGGAGCTACAGAAGAAGTACGGCCACGACCGGGAGCGCCTGGCCCAGGAGACGATGGCGCTGTACAAGGAGACGGGGACCAACCCGTTCGCGTCGTGCCTGCCGATCCTGCTGCAGATGCCGATCTTCCTGTCCCTGTTCCGACTGCTCGACCAGGCCGCCAGGAACCCCGACGAGACTCGCGGAGTGCTGACGGTCGCGCAGAACGAGGCCTTCGGCGCCTCGACGATCTTCGGTGCGCACATCGCCGACACGTTCATCTCGACCGACAGCCTCAACGTCCGCCTGCTGGCTGCCACCCTCGTCATCGCCATGACCGCAACGACGTTCCTGACTCAGAAGCAGCTGATGAGCAAGAACATGCCGGCGGATGCGTTGAGCGGTCCTTACGCCCAGCAGCAGAAGATGCTGCTCTACATCCTCCCGCTCGTCTTCGCCGTCGGCGGTGTGGCCTTCCCGATCGGCGTGCTCATCTACTGGACGACCTCGAACCTGTGGACGATGGGTCAGCAGTTCTACGTGATCCGGAACAACCCGGCCCCCGGCACTCCGGCGGCTACGGCGAAGGCGGAGCGCGACGCGCACAAGGCGGCTCGCAAGGGCAAGATCCTCGGCGGTGGCGAAGCTGCCGTCGAGACGCCGGAGGAGCCGGTCGAAGAGGCACCGAAGCCCGCTCCGCGTCAGCAGCCCAAGAAGCAGCCACGAAGCAAGCGGAAGAAGAATCCAGGACAGGGGCAGCCGAAGAAGCGTCCCGGTCCACAGCAGCCCGGTCCACAGCAGCCCGGCGAGAGCTGATCCCTTACCAGTCGAGATCTCGACTTCGCAGAGCAAGGAGTACTCGTGAGCGACGACAAGCCGGAGAGCCGGACGAACGAGGCGGCCGAGGAGCCGACCGCCGAGACGGATGCCGACACCTCCCCCTCGACGGCTGAGGGGGATGTGCGTCCCAGCCGGATCGAGCTTCTCGAGCAGGAGGGCGACATCGCAGCCGACTACCTCGAGGAGCTGCTCGACATCGCTGACCTCGACGGCGACCTGGACATGGACGTGGAGGGCGACCGGGCTTCGGTCTCGATCGTCGGCGCGGAGCTGAGCCAGCTGGTCGGGCGCAACGGCGAGGTGCTGGAGGCTCTTCAGGAGCTGACCCGACTTGCGGTCTACCGGGAGACCGGTGAGCGGTCCCGCCTGATGCTCGACATCAGTGGCTTCCGGGCGAGGAAGCGTGCGGAGCTGGAGAAGCTTGCTGCCGAGACCGTGGCGGAGGTCAAGGAGTCGGGTGAGGCGATCGAGCTCGACCCGATGACGCCGTTCGAGCGGAAGGTGGTCCACGACGTCGTTGCTGCCGCCGGCCTGAAGTCTGAGTCCGAGGGTGCCGAGCCTCGCCGCTACGTAGTCGTCCTGCCGGCATGAGCCGCGGCGTGAGGGAGATTCAGCTCGGGTGAACGACTCGGTTTCACGTGAAACACCCCCAGCGCCGGAGGCGGCGGTGGGGGTGTTTTCGCTTCGGCTGCCGTTGGCGGAGCAGTACGCCGGCTTGCTGGCGAGCGAAGGTGTGCTTCGCGGGCTCATCGGCCCGCGGGAGGTGCCACGCCTGTGGGAGCGGCACCTCGTCAACTGTGCTCTGCTGGGTGGGGCGATCGGCGAAGGTCTGGATGTCTGTGACATCGGTTCAGGAGCCGGGCTCCCGGGAATCGTCCTGGCCATCAGCAGACCGGATCTTCGAGTCACCCTGGTCGAACCGCTCTTGCGAAGAACCACCTTTCTCGCGGAGGTCGTGGACGACCTGGCCCTGTCCAACGTCGAGGTGATCCGGGGCCGCGCGGAGGAGCTGCACGGGAGACGTGAGTTCTCCGTGGTGACCTCGCGCGCAGTCGCTCCCCTGGACCGGTTGCTGGCATGGTCGATGCCCTTGGTGAGGCAGGGGGGTGAACTGATCGCCATGAAGGGCTCGTCGGTACATGACGAGATCGAGCAGGCGTCGGCGTCCCTGAAGAAGTACGGCGTTTCGGTCGAGGAGTACGGGGCAGATCTAGTTGATCGGCCGACCACAGTGATTCGTGTGGAGGCGACCGCTCCCTCCCGGTTAGGTTTGGAGCCGATCGACGACCGTCCTCGCAAGAGGAAGCAGCGCGGCACGTCGCACAAGCGGCGGAGAAGGGATCGGTGACCGTGCAGTCCAACGCCTCGCGCAGTCATGACACAGAGGTTCGTGCTTCCGGATCACCTGTCGGTCAGGGATTGGGTTGGCCCGGCTCCTTCGAGGAGACCGTCGAGGACGGCCTGGGATGGCCGGACTCGTTCACGCTCCCGCGTTCTGTTGCCCCTCGCGGCTCCGAGGGGGGACGAGGGACAGGTGTGACGGGTGATGCCGACCGCGAGTTTTCACCAGGTCATGCACAGGGCTTTGGCCCGATTCCTCCGCCTGTGGGGGAGGGATACCCACAGAATCCACAAGTTCATCCACACACCGGTACGGCACTCCCAGAGGCGACCGTTTCACGTGAAACGATGCAAGTGGCGCCGGAGGCTTCCGAAGAATTGTCCGCCCAAAACGAGACGTCCGTTTCACGTGAAACCACCAGCTCCGGCGCCGCCGAAGTCGACAAGGAGAGTCCCGTGACTGACCAGCCGATGGACACCCCGCCCTACGGGTCCTACCCGACCCAGGGGGTGCCCGGAGTTCGCACCGCTGCCGACCTGGCGGACGGCGCCCTAGCCCTGGCGGACGAGTCCACGCCGATGGCACGGTCGGTTGCACACCAGCTCCTCGTCAAGGAGGGCCTTCGACTCAGCGAGCCGCTACCTCGCCCGGCCAGGCCGCGCATCATGGTCGTGGCCAACCAGAAGGGCGGCGTCGGGAAGACCACCTCGACCGTCAACATGGCTGCCGCGTTGGCGCAGCACGGACTTCGCGTTCTGGTCGTGGACCTCGACCCTCAGGGAAACGCGTCGACAGCGCTCTCGATCGACCACCACAGGGGCACCCCGTCCACCTATGACGCGCTCGTGGACGGAGCGCCGTTCTCCGAGATCGTGCAGACCTGCCCAGAGGTCGACAACCTGTTCGTCGTCCCCGCCACTATCGACCTGGCCGGCGCTGAGATCGACCTGGTCTCCATGGTCGCGCGGGAGAGCCGCCTGCGGAGGGCGATCCACGGCTACGCCCCGGTGACCTCTGAGGGCGACGACCGGTTGGACTACGTGCTGATCGACTGCCCGCCGTCGCTGGGGCTGCTGACCCTGAATGCGCTCGTGGCGGGGGACGAGATGATGATCCCGATCCAGGCGGAGTACTACGCCCTCGAGGGTCTCGGTCAGCTCCTGGAGACCGTGGAGATGGTCAAGGCACACCTGAACCCGAGCCTCGACGTGAGCACCATTCTTCTCACCATGTACGACGCCCGGACCCGTCTGGCCGCCGGCGTGGCCGACGAAGTGCGAAGCCACTTCGGCGACCAGGTGCTCCGTACGGCGATCCCACGATCCGTTCGGATCTCGGAGGCTCCGAGCTACGGGCAGACGGTCATGACCTACGACCCGGGTTCGCCGGGAGCCCTCAGCTACCTCGAAGCAGCTCGCGAAATGGCACTCAAAGGAGCCCAGGAATGACTCAGCACCGGACCGGACAGCGGCGTGGCCTCGGACGGGGTCTGGGCTCCCTGATCCCCACCGCCCCTCCCTCGAATCCTTTGGCAGCGGGGGCGCTGGGCTTCGGTACTGCTCCGGGAGCCACCGCCCAGCAGGAGCCCTCCGGCGAGGGTGGTCCGGGTGGCCCGGTTCCCGGCGAGGAGTCTGGAGGCGCCGACGCCGCGGGTGACTCCGAGCAGGCGGCACAGGAATCCGGGGACGCCGACCGAGTGCTCCCTGACGGCCTCGCACCGGTGAACGGCGCCTACTTCGCCGAGCTCGACGTGGCCACGATCAGGCCGAACCCGCGCCAGCCCCGTCAGGTCTTCGACGAGGAGGCCCTCGCCGAGCTCGTGCACTCGGTCAAGGAGGTGGGCCTCCTCCAGCCGGTGGTCGTCCGCCGGCTCGGGGAGCGTTCATACGAGCTGATCATGGGCGAGCGCCGCTGGCGCGCGATCCAGGAGGCTGGGCTCAGCACGATCCCGGCCATCGTGCGCGAGACCGGTGACGACGACATGCTGCGCGACGCGTTGCTGGAGAACTTGCACCGGTCACAGCTGAACCCGCTCGAGGAGGCGGCCGCGTACCAGCAGCTCCTCGACGACTTCGGCTGCACCCACGAGGAGCTCGCTGGCCGGATCGGGCGGAGCCGTCCCCAGATCAGCAACACCCTGCGCCTGCTCAAGCTCTCGCCCGCCGTCCAGCGACGCGTCGCTGCAGGGGTGCTCTCGGCCGGCCACGCCCGCGCCCTGCTGGCGGTCGACAACCCCGAGACGCAGGACCGCCTGGCCGGCCGCGTTGTCTCGGAGGGCATCTCGGTGCGTGGGCTCGAGGAGATCGTCGCGGTCGGTGACCTGGGATCCGGCGAGAAGCCGCGCCCGCGCCCGAGGAAGCCGCACGCCCCCGCGCTGGACGACCTTGCGGTGCGGCTTTCCGATCGGCTCGAGACGCGGGTCAAGGTGGCCCTCGGGAAGTCCAAGGGCAAGATCACCGTCGAGTTCGCGTCCATCCCCGACCTCGAGCGAATCGTCGACATCCTCGACCCGAGGCGGGAGTCCTCGGACTGAGGGGTCGCCGACAGTGACGTGGGCACGGAGTTGTCTGTTCACTCCATCGCGCCTCGGTGGACACAGGCGTTCTATCCGTTTAGCAATTTGTCGACAAAGCGACTCAATGACAAAGAGGCAAGTCGTTGAGTCGGTGAGTTGCTCCCCAGACGGGTCAACACCCGACACCCACACGTGCCAGCAGCTCCTGCTCCCGCGCTCGGGTGAGGCCGGCAAGACGTGTCCGGACGAGGCCGAGCTCCTCCTCCCAGCGTAGGGAGTCGGATACCGATTCGAACAGGGACCGGCACGAGAGACCGGCACGTCTGGCCCGAGCGCCTGACCGAGTGACCATTCCGCGGTACTGACCACGGGGAAGCCAGAGCGGCAGAGACTCCGGACCCGCCCAGGGACTGACCCCCGCGTCGGAGAGCCACGCCTCACCCGGTTGGACCAGCACGGGGTCGAGGCCCGACGCGCGGACACAGGCGGACGCGACGTCACGGAAATGCAGCTGGTCACCGACCACGTCGAAGGTACCCGCGGTCCCGTGCTCGGCCGAGTCGACCAGCCACCCCGCCAGGTCGAGTACGTCGATCACCTGCACCGGCTGGTCCGCCGGCGGAGCGAGCACCGGGCCGCCGTCCGCGGCGAGGGCGAAGCGGCCGGGCCAGTACCCGAAACGGTCGCTGCGGTCGCCGTACCCGACGATCAGGCCTGCCCGGGCGATGAGGAGGTGATGAGGGTCGACAGCCTCGCGGCACCTCGTTTCACATGAAACCTTCGCGCCGGCGTACTCCTCCTGGCCCGCCTCACCGCTGCCCGTCCACGGTCCGACCAGTTCTGCCGACTCGTCCGCGTCGGGGGTGGAGTGGTCGGCGTACACCGAGATGGACGACACGTAGACCCAGTGCCGGCTGCGGGAAGCCAGTGCGGCGAGGGCCGAGTCGACGAGGTCGGGCTGCCGGCTGACGTCCACGACCGCATCCCAGGCGCGCATCTGTACCTCGCCGTACGCGGTCGAGGACCACCGGTCGGCCCGCACGTGGCGTGCTCCCTCGGGTACCGAGCCCGACTCGCCCCGCGCCAAGCAGGTCACGTCGTGCCCACGGCCTACCGCCTCGGCAGCCACCGCTCCGCCGAGCCAGGAGGTCCCACCGAGGACGAGCAGACCGAAGTCCCGTGCCATGCACAGAGCACAGCAGCGCCGCGACCCGACGCGCCAGCGTTGTTCGCTGTCGGCGGAGCAGTCCGGTCAGGAAGACCCGGAGGAGCCGGCCTTCTTCTCGGCGGCCTTGCGCGCCTTGCGCTCGGCGCGCCGCCGCTTCTCCTCCAGGTCGAGCTCCGCGGCCCGCTCCGGGGTGGGCGCGCTGCCGCCGTAGGACGCCGGGACCCACCACGAGCCGGGGGGCTGCTCCTCGGCGGGGTAGGCGCGGATCGTCTGGTCGAGCAGGGCACTCATGGCCGCACGCAGCTCCGCTGTCTCGGCCACGGGGTCCACCCCGGCGGGTCGCAGTGGCTCGCCGACCGAGATGGCGATGGTCTTGCCGCGCGAGAAGTCCTTGGGATGGTCCTTGGTCATCATCCGTTGGGTCCCCCAAAGGACGACCGGGATGAGCGGGACGCCGGCCTCGGCGGCGAGCCGGGCCGCCCCGGTCTTGAGCTCCTTGATCTCCATGCTCCGGGAGATGGTGGCCTCCGGGAAGATCCCGACCACCTCGCCCATGCGGAGGTAGCGGACGCCCTCCTGGTACGACGCGAGGCCCTCACCGCGGTCGACCTCGATGTGGTGGAGCGAACGCATGACGGGACCGCCGATGCGGTGGTCGAAGATCTCCTTCTTCGCCATGAACCTGACCAGTCGCTTGGCCGGCTGGGCCGCGAGACCGCCGAAGATGAAGTCGAGGTAGGACACGTGGTTCACCGCCAGCAGCGCCGGGCCTGTGCGGGGGATGTGGTCGGTCCCGGCCATCTGGAACCTCAGGCCGAGGATCTTGAAGCCGGCCTTGGCCGTCCACACGATGGGTGGGTAGGTGAAGTCGCGCATGTCGGCTCTCTCGTCTCAGTGATCGGTGGAACGGGCGACGGCGACGCGCACGAGCTCCTCGACGAGCTCGCCGAGGTCGAGGCCGGCCGCCTGGACGGACAGTGGGACGGTGGAGGTCTCGGTCAGCCCCGGGGCGACGTTGACCTCCAGGAACCAGACCGTGCCGTCGGCGTCGACCATCAGGTCGGAGCGAGACAGGTCGCGAAGGCCGAGGCTGCGGTGGGCCAGGACCGCCACCCGCGCACACTCCTGGGCGAGCTCTTCGCTGAGCTTTGCGGGCACGACGAACTCGGTGCTCCCGGCCGTGTAACGGGCGGTGTAGTCGTAGACCCCGCCGTCGGGGCTGATCGACACCACGGGCATCGCCTGAGGGCCCTCACCGGTGTCGACCACCGGGACCGCGACCTCCTGGCCCTCGATGAGGCGCTCGACGATCGCGGTGTCGCCGTAGGCGAAGGCGTTGACCATCGCGCCGGGTAGGTCCGCGGCGTCGCGGACGACGGTGCACCCCAGAGCGGAGCCGCCCTTGGCGGGCTTGACCATCAGCGGCAGCTCGAGAGTGGCCACGATGGCGTCCATCACCGCGGCCGCTCCGAGCTCTCGGAAGGTCTCGTGGGGAAGGGCGACGCTTGGCGGGGTGTGGATCCCCTCTCGTGCGACGAGCGCCTTGGCCACCGGCTTGTCGAACGCGGCGCGACAGGCGTCGGGGGGTGAGCCGACGTAAGGGACCCCGACGAGCTCGAGCACCTCGCGCAGGGCCCCGTCCTCCCCGGTCTCCCCGTGGAGGAGGGGGACGACGCAGGCGGGCGGGTCCTCCCGCAGCACGGGGAGGAGGGTGGCGTCCACGTCGCGCTCGTCGACCTCGACGCCGGCGTCGCGAAGGGCTTCGGCGACTCTGCGCCCCGAGCGCAGCGAGACGTCCCGTTCGTGGGAGAGCCCTCCTGCGAGCACCACGATTCGACCGGCGACAGCATCCATGGCGTGAGGCTCCTGATCAGGTGAGGTCGGTGTTGGGGGCTTCGTAGCCTCGGCGCAGAGTGGGGTGGACGTCAGTGCCGAAGGTGGCCCGGAGCTCCATCTCCTCCTCGATCACGCCGACGAGGCGGCGGACGCCTTCGCGGATCCGCTCGGGGGTCGGGTAGCAGTAGGACAGTCGCATGCTCTGGGCCCCGAACCCGTCGGCGAAGAAGGCGGTGCCGGGCACGTACGCCACGCGGGCGGTGACGGCTCGGGGCAGCATCGCCTTTGCGTCGAGACCAGAGGGGAGGGTGAGCCAGACGTAGAAGCCGCCGTCGGGCACGTTCCAGCGGGTCGCGGCGGGCATCAGGTCCTCGAGGGCGCCGATCATCGCGTCACGGCGCTCGCGGTACATCTCCCGGAACTCCTTGACCTGGCCCTGCCAGTCGTGGTTCGAGAGGTAGGCCGACACGGCCAACTGTGAGAACGACGGCGGGCACAAGGTCGCGGACTCCTGGGCGAGCACGAGCTTCTCGCGTACGGCGTGCGGGGCGAGCGCCCAGCCGACCCGGAAGCCGGGGGCGAAGGTCTTGGAGAAGGACCCGAGGTAGATGACCCCCTCCGCCTCGTCGGCCCGCAGTGCACGGTACGGCTCGTCGTCGAACCCGAGGAGGCCGTAGGGGTTGTCCTCGAGGATCAAGATGTCGGCCTCGCGGCAGATCTCGAGGACCTCGGCCCGCCGCTCGGGGGCCAGGGAGACGCCGGCGGGGTTGTGGTAGTTCGGGATGGTGTAGAGGAACTTGATGGTCTTGCCCGCGGCCTTCGTCGCCGCGATCGCCTGCCGAAGCGCCTCGGGGACCAGACCGTGCTCGTCCATCTCCGCGTGCACGACGTCGACCTGGTAGGCCTTGAACACCCCGAGCGCCCCGACATACGAAGGCGCCTCGCAGATCACGACGTCACCGGGGTCGCAGAAGATCCTGGTCACGAGGTCGACCGCCTGCTGCGAGCCGACGGTGACCACGACGTCGTCGGGGTGGGCCTCGATGGCCTCGAGGCGCATGACGTCGCAGATCTGCTCGCGCAGCCTCGGGTCGCCCTGGCCGGAGCCGTACTGCATCGCGACGGCACCGTTGCTGCGAACCAGGTCGTCGATCGCGCTGCCGACCACGTCGAGGGGGAGGCCCGAGATGTTGGGCATGCCCCCGGCGAGGGAGACGACCTCGGGACGGCTGGCCACGGAGAACAGCGCGCGGATCTCGGACGCGGTCATGCCCTTGGTACGGGCGGCGTAACGGTCGACGTAGCTGTCGAGCCGAGTGGCGCTGCGACGTACTTCTCCTGGACCGTTCCTAGGCATCACTGCTCCTGTCGGTGAACTACTAGGATGAATCATCGCGGCAGCATCCTCACCATGGGGGTCACGACATGGGACCGAGCCCGCGCAGGATCGCCCGGTTGACGCTCGACAACCTCGACGACCTGCCCCAGGTCTGCCGTTCGTGCGCCTTCTGGGAGCTCGACCCGGTGCGCCGCCAGCGCGCCGAAGCCGCCGACGAGGTCGGCCTCGAGAAGGAGGCTTGGGTCTCCCGGGTGCTCCTCGAGTGGGGGTCGTGCGGACGCATCGTGTACGTCGACGACGAGCCGGCCGGCTACGCGATCTACGCGCCCCCGTGGCTGGTGCCCGCAGCCGAGGCCTTCCCGACGTCGCCGGTGAGCGAGGACGCTGTGCTCCTCTCCACGCTCAGGGTGCTGCCGCAGTTCACCGGAGGCGGGCTCGGCCGGGTCCTGGTCCAGGCCGTTGTGAAGGACGTGCTCAACCGGGGTGGCATCCGGGCGATCGAGGCGTTCGGGGACCGACGGCCAGGGGCGACCGGGGTCGACGGGGGGCCGTCGGGGTGTGTGGTGCCGGCCGACTTCTGGCTCCGGGTCGGGTTCAAGACCCAGCGCAGCCACGTCCGCTACCCGCGGCTGCGGATGGACATGCGCTCGGTGCTGACCTGGCGCAAGGAGGTCGAGCAGGCGCTCGAGAAGCTCCTCGAGGTCGTGCGACCCCGCCCGGTCGCCCCCGCCACCGAGCGTGCGGGCGTGGAGAGCCAGGATCCCTGACCGTCCCGGAGCACCCGGGGGAGGAGGTCCGCCGACCGACGGCGGCTCAGGCCTGCGAGCTCCCGCGGAGCGCCTCGCGCAGCTCGGAGAAGCGAAGGAACCCGGTCTTGGTGTCGGCCTCGGGGGACAGGTAGACCCGCTGCACCGCCACAACGACCGCCTCGGCAATCACGTCGCGGAACGCCGGGTCGGCCAGGCGGGTGGCGTCGCCGCGGTTGGTGATGTAGCCGACGTCCACGCGCACCGCCGGCATCCGGGTGCGGCGCAGGATGTCCCAGGTCTTGGTGTGGCTGCGCAGGTCGAGGAGGTCGGTGCGGGCCACGATCTCCCGCTGGACGAGGCTCGCGAAACGCTCACCCGCGGTCGAGCGGATCCCGCGCGAGTCGAGGCCGTAGAAGTAGGTCGACACCCCACAGGCGTCGGGGTTGTCGGCGGCGTCGACCTGGAGGGAGATGCAGAGGTTCGCCCCGGTGCGGTTGGCGAAGTCTGCCCGCTCGGCCTCGCCGGGGGTCGTCGCCGCGTGCCGTCCACCCGGGTGGGTCAGGTAGGCCTGGACACCGGTGGCGGTCAGCCGGCCCTCGACGCGGCTGGCGAGGTCCTGGGTGATCGCGGCCGCCCGTGCCGCGAGCTCGGGGTCGCTCACTCGGGACTCCGCCGCGTCGATGACGACCACCTTGCCCGACAGCTGGGGCCCGGCCTGGCGGATGACCTCCTCGGCCCGCAGCGCGTTTGGCTGACCCCCCTGCACCCGGGGCGCAAGGCGGGAGAGCGCCTTCAGCGTGGAGGGGCCGCAGGTGCCGTCGGCGGGCACCCCGATGTTGCGCTGGAACTCCCGCACGCCCATCTCGGTCTGGTGACCGTAGAACCCGTCGGCCCGGCCCACCCGGAAGCCGAGGTCGAGGAGGCGCTGCTGGAGGGTGAGCACGTCGTCGCCGGACATGAGGTTGCCGGGCACGTGGGTGAGCAGCCGGTCGCCGAGCCTCCAGCGGGCCTCGTCCAGGATCCGGTAGGTCTGCGGCCCCACGATGCCGTCGACGCTCAGGCCTCGCTGCTGCTGGAACGCCCGCACGGCGCGATCCATGGCGACGTCGAAGGTCGCGTCCCTCTCCGGCGTGCTGGCCTCGGCCGGCAGCAGGTCGAGGGTGGCCAGCAGCGCCCGGATGTCGGCGACGGCGTCCCCGGTGTCGCCGAGGCGGAAGAGGCGCTGGTGCTGCTGGTGCTGCACCTGGCTCATGGTGCTCGCCTCCCTGGATCTGCACGACGGCTGTGGAACACGACTCTGGCAGCGACCCGGTGGGCAGCGAAAGGGGGCCGGCCCTTGGGAGGACGGCCGGCCCCCTCTCAGCCGCGGGTCGCGCTCAGGAGATGAACTCGCTCAGCTCGTTGAGGAGTGCTGCCTTCGGCTTGGCGCCGACGATCTGCCGCACGACCTCGCCGCCCTTGTAGACGTTGAGCGTCGGGATCCCGGTGACCCGGTACGTCGCCGGCGTGACAGGGTTCTCGTCGACGTTCATCTTCCTGAACATCAACTTGTCGCCGTGCTGGGCGTTGATCTCCTCGAGGATCGGGGAGACCTGGCGGCACGGGCCGCACCACTCGGCCCAGAAGTCGACCAGCACGGGCTTGTCGGCCTTGAGCACCTCGGTCTCGAAGTCGGCGTCGGTCACGGCAGCGATGTCAGCCACGAAGGCTCCTTCTCAGATCGATCGGGTTTCAGTGTGCAGTAAACACGGGGCCACGGACAATGCCCCGGATCGGGGGTCACCTCGGCGTACGGACGCCCGGCCCCCGAGGCGGCTCTCAGGCTCCGGCGACCTGGACCTGCTCGGTGCGCACCTCGGCGGCGACGTCGGGGGAGCTGGTCTTCGCGGCGTGCTCGAGGTCGGCGATGAACCGCTCGGCGTCGAGGGCGGCGGCGCAGCCGGTCCCCGCAGCGGTGATCGCCTGGCGGTAGTTGTGGTCCACGAGGTCGCCACAGGCGAAGACGCCGGGCAGGTTCGTCCTGGTCGAGGGGTGCTCGACGAGGACGTAGCCCTCCTCGTCGAGGCGGACCTGGTCCTTGATGAGCTCCGAGCGCGGGTCGTGACCGATCGCGATGAACAGGCCGGTGACGTCGAGCTTGCGCTCCTCGCCGGTGACGGTGTCGACCAGGGTCAGCCCGGTGAGCTTCTCGTCTCCGTGGATGCTGCTGACCGCGGAGTTCCAGGCGAACTCGATCTTGGGGTCGGCGAACGCGCGGTCCTGCATGATCTTCGACGCGCGCAGCTCGTCACGCCGGTGGATCAGCGTCACCTTGCTTGCGAAGCGGGAGAGGAACGTGGCCTCCTCGATCGCGGAGTCACCACCACCGACGACGGCGATCTCCTGGTCGCGGAAGAAGAAGCCGTCGCAGGTCGCGCACCACGAGACACCGTGGCCGGAGAGCCGGTCCTCGTTCTCGAGTCCGAGCTTGCGGTAGCCCGAGCCGGTCGCCAGGACCACGGCGTGGGCGCGGTGCTCGGTGCCGGCGGAGTCGGTGACCACCTTGACCGCGCCGGTGAGGTCGACGGCCGTGACGTCGTCGGCGACCAGCTCGGCGCCGAAGCGCTCCGCCTGGGCGCGCATGCTGTCCATCAGCTCAGGGCCCATGATGCCGTCGCGGAAGCCCGGGAAGTTCTCCACCTCGGTGGTGTTCATGAGGGCGCCGCCGGCGGTGACGGACCCCTCGAAGACCAGCGGCTGGAGGTTGGCCCGCGCCGCGTAGACGGCCGCGGTGTAGCCGGCCGGCCCGGATCCGACGATGATGACGTTGCGTACGTCCTGGTCCGTCATGTGACTGGTGCTCCTGTAGCTGTCTCGGGTCCTGTTGCTTCCGGTGGCACAACCGATCCTAGGCGCGGGACATTCCCGGTACCCCTGGGGGCATTGACCGCTTCGTCTCTCACCGCGCCCGCACTGTGACGCTCGCCACGGGGGTACCGGCATCGTCGCACGAGAAGACGTCGGCAGTACGCCGGCCGCCGGTCGACGCCCTGAGCACGAGCACGGCCCTCTCGCCGTCGAGCCGGACGGCCACCCACTCGTCGCTCGCACCGGCGGAGGGCCGGACGCAGGCCGACTCCCACCCACCTTCGGACACCGGTGCCGCGATCGAGAGGTCCTCGACCAGCTGCACGTCCCGGGGGAGCGAGTCGGTGCGCAGCCGCACCGGCCGGGCCGGCAGGGAGGCGGCGTCCAGCTCGTCGCTCCTGCGGCTGAGCGCCTCGGGGGCCTGCTCCCCGGAGTCCCGGGCGGTCGTGCCAGGAGCCTCGTCGCGGTCCGCTGCGTTGTCCTCGCCGGGCTCGGAGAGGAGGGGCGACCCGGACCCGTCCTGCGCCGACCCCGCTTCCGCGGTGACCGCCTGGTCGGCGTCCTGCCCACCGTCGAACGCGAGGTTGCCCACGCCGAGGGCGACCACCGATGCGGCCGCGGCCGCCACGAGCAGCTGGGGCCAGCGACGCCGCCGGGTCTCCAGCGGGATGACCGCGCCCGGCTCCTCGTCGACAGCAGCGTGGCCTGCCAGGTCGGTGGTGCCGGGGTCGGTGGCTGCGGCGGGACCGGACGAGGCGGTTCGTTCGGCCACCAGGCCGGCGAGGACGTCGTCGAGCCGGGTGGCCACGTCCTCGGGCGTGTCGGGAGGTGAGGAACCCGCGGCGGCGAGCAGGCGTCGGACCTGCTCCTGGGCGTCCTGCTCGTTCATGGGGTCTCACCTCCTCCGGTCGCTCCTGTGCTTGGACGTTCGACGGCGGTCCGGGGTTCCCCCGTGGACGCGGCTGCGGCTCCTCGGGGCGTCGCACCCGCCGCGGCTTCGGCGGCGTCGGCGTGGACACCGGCGAGGAGCGGTGCGAGGCGGGAGCGGCCACGGGAGCAGCGGCTCTTCACCGTGCCCGGGGCACACCCGAGGATCGCGGCTGCCTCCTCGGTGGAGAAGCCTTGCATGTCGACCAGGACCAGAGCGGCCCGCTGCTCGGGCGTGAGGGAGGCCAGGGCGTCCAGCACGGCTGCGCGGCGCTCCTCGTCGAGGACCAGCTCGGCCGGGTCGGCGGCGTCGGGCGTGAGGCGTCCTCCCGACGTGCTCGTGGACAGTGTCCCGCGGCCGGCGTAAGCCTCGAGCTCGTCGGGAAGCGGGTCGGCGGCGCGCACCTTCTGGCGGCGCAGGCGGTCGAGGCAGGCGTTCACCACGATCCGGTGCAGCCACGTGGTGACGGCGGCGTCGCCGCGGTAGGAGCCTGCTCGGCGGAACGCGGAGACCATCGCGTCCTGGAGCCCGTCGGCGGCCTCCTCGCGGTCACCGGTGGTCCGGAGTGCGAGCGCCCAGAGGCGGTCGCGGTGGCGGCGGAAGAGGATCCCGAAGGCCTCGGGCTCCCCGGCGACGTGGGCGGCGAGCAGCGTGCGGTCGTCGCGCTCGTCGCGGTCCGCCCCGGCCGCCGGCGACCCGGCCAACTCTCAGGGCCTCACGACGATCTCGGCGATCCGGCCTCGGTAGCCGTCGTCGGTCGGGGGAAGTGAGGTCAGCCACACGACGAGGTACTGGGTCGTGACCGGCTCGTCGAGCTGGAGGTTCGTCCGGCCACCCGCGCCCTCGGCAGCGGCCACCCGCCGGAGGTCGTCGACGTTCTCCGGCTGCCCCGAGTCCTCGGGGGCTGCGAGGATCTCGAGGCTCGTGGGGCTGCCCTGGAGGGTGACCAGGACCGAGGAGACCTCCTCGGGGGAGCCGAGGTCGACGACCAGTCCGACCCCGTCCTTGAGCAGCCCGAGCCTCGGGTTGCCGTAGTAGGTCATCGTCTGCCAGGCGGTGCTCGGGTCGCCGTCGATCGCGAGTCCGGTGAGCTGCGGGTTCTCCTCACCGTTCCCCTCCGGCGGCGGGTCGAGGTCGGTGACACCGGCGATCGCGAGCGGCTCCGCGGGGGAGTCGGTCTGCGCGGTCCCCTCGTCCTGCTGCTCGTCGGCGGGGGGTGATCCGCCCGCGCCCCGGCCGAGGTTGAAGGCGAAGATGATCGCGAGCACCAGCGCCACGATCACCGCAAGGGCCCCGGCGAGCTTGAGCCAGTCGACACTCGAGTCACGAGAGCCCCAACCCTGACCCTCGTCGGCGTCGGGGACCGCGTCAGGGCCCCACACGGGCGGCAGGGAGCCGGTGCCGTGCGTGGAGTGCATGCCGCGGACCGGACCGGACGGGTCGTCGTAGGTGCGCTGCTGGGTCGCCCGCGGCGGTCCGGGAGCGAACAGCGGCTTGGGCTCCGGATCGGGGAGCGGCGGGGGTGGCGGCGGGGAGACGCGACGCCGGCCCGGGAACTCCTCCTCGTCGAACATCGGCTCGGCGGCCTGGGTGGCTTCGGGGTCGGTGGAAGAGCCGGTGCGGGACGACGGGGTCGCCTGGGTCGCTCCCATAGGTCCGGTGGCCGGCTGCTGGGACCCGGTCGAGGGTTGGAACCTCGCCAGCTCGTCCTGGTCGATCGCCATCGTCGGCTCGTGCCCGACCGGGGGTGCGGCCGCGGCGTCACCGATGAAGTCGCTCAGCGCCGCGCCGATCTCGTGGGCGGTCTCGAGCGTGTCGTGGGGTGACCCAGGGTTCAGGACCCGGTCGCAGATCGCGTCGAGGTCACGGGGCACGCCCGCCCTGACCTGCCGAGGACGGAGGGTGCGCTCGTGGTCGCGGGGTGCCTCCGGCAGCGCCGTGGGCTGGGTGCCCGGCCACTTGCCCGCGAGCGCGGCGTAGAGCAGGGCGGCGAGGTTGTAGACGTCGGACTCGTGGTCGCTGAGGGTCCGCCCGTCGGGCGTGGACGGCTGACGCCCGTGGAGCACTGCGTCGACGACGAAGCCGATGAGCTTGACCGAGCCGGCCTCGGTGACCATGACGTTCTCCGGGACGAGGCGTCCGTGGGCGATCCCGTGGCTGTGGGCGAAGGTAATGGCATCGGCGACCTCCTTGACCAGCCAGGCCGCGCGGCGGGTCGGAAGGGGCCCCTCGGCGAGCATCTTGTCCAGGGACATCCCGTTGCCCCACTCGTGGACGACGTAGACGAAGCCGTCCTCCTGTGCGGCGTCGAGCACCCGCAGGAAATGGCCCTCCGTGATGGTCGCGGAGGTGCGCGCGGCAACGAGCAGTGCTTCGGCTCGCGGGTCGGCGGTGTCGATGACGTTGACCGCCACGCTGCGAGCGAGGGTCTGGTCGATGGCGCGCCAGAACCTGGCGCCGTCGGTGTCCTGGACGAGGTCCTCGAGACGGAAGCGTCCCGCGAGGACGGTGCCACGCCCGATCGGCTTGTCGGTCACGTCCCTCCTCGCTCCTTGGTCCGGCTCTTCTACCGCAAACTACCTGCTAGGCGGCGCGAGACCGACCCAGCCTCGAGGTGACCAGCCGTAGGACGGCGTTGACCTCCTCGATCCTCAGCAGCCGGGCGAGCGCCAGGAACGCCACGCCGTCCGCGGCGGCCACTATGCCGAGCACGACCAGGGCGCGCACCTTGCCGCCCTCGCCCGGCCATAGTGCGTCGAGGCCGAGCCCGGCCGCCCAGGCGAGCAGTGCGGCGGCGGCCGCGGCGACCACGAGCTTGGCCGCGAAGCGCACCAGCCGAGGGGTCTCGAGCCCTCCGAGCAGGTGCCGGAGCACGGCGTACGACAGTGCCGCGCCTACCGCGTAGGCCCCGATGTAGGCCACCACGAGCGCCGAAGCGACGTCCCCGCCGGCTACGTTGCGCGTGAGTACGACGGCCAGCGTGATGTTCGTCGCCGCGATGACGCACTGCACCCAGAACACGGTGCGGGTGCGTTCGAGGGAGTAGAACCCGCGCAGCATGACGAAGTGGACGGTGAAGAAGACCAGGCCGACGCCGAAGAGCGCCATGGGGAGGGCGTACTCGGGGTAGGCCTCCGAGGCGGCGCCCCACCCGTAGACGATGTTGGCGACGTCCTGGGACACGAGCGGGAGCAGCAGCGCGAACGGCACGATCAGGGCCAGCGCGGTGCGCAGCGTCGACGAGACGCCCCGGGCGACGCCGGTGAGGTCGTTCTCGGCCGCCCGGGCCGACAGCCTCGGGAGGATCGCGGTGGCCAGGGAGACGGTGATGACCGCGTGGGGCACCATCACGAGGAGGAAGGACTGGGAGTAGATCGTGTAACCGGTGCCGGGGTCCCCCTCGCCGACACCCTGGGCCGCGCCGGCCGAGGCCAGGTTGACCACGACGGTGTAGGCGACCTGGTTGACGATGACGAAGAGCACGGTCCAGATCCCGAGCCGCAGGGTGTGCCCGAGCCCGGTGCCGCGGAAGTCGAAGCGCGGCCGGTAGGTGAAGCCCGCCTTCTTCAGGTAGGGCAGCAGCACGAGCATCTGCACGACGATGCCGAGGGTGGCGCCAAGGCCGAGGAGGAGCTCCTGCTGGGTCGTGTAGGCGCTGGTGTCCTGCTTGCCGGCAGGGCCGAACACGAACAGGTAGGTCACGAGTACGCCGATGGCGATCAGGTTGTTCGCGATCGGCGCCCACATCATCGGCCCGAAACGGCCCCGGGCGTTGAGCACCTGGCCGAGAAGGACGAACATCCCGTAGAAGAAGACCTGCGGCAGGGTGTACCGCGCGAAGTCGATGGCCGACTGACGCTGCTCGGCGAGGTCGGGCTGGTCGAACCTCTCGGACAGGAAGATCTGCATGATCAGCGGGGCCGCCGCGACCATGACCACGGTCACCAGGCCGAGGAACAGCGCCCCCAGGGTGATGATCCGGTTCGTGTAGGCCTCGCCCCCGTCGGGGTCGTTCTTCATCGCCCGCACGATCTGGGGGACCAGCACGGCGTTGAAGACACCTCCGGCCAGGAGGATGTAGAGCATGTTCGGGATCGTGTTCGCGATGTTGAAGAGGTCCGCGTGCAGGTAGGTGCCCAGGGCGGCGGCGAGAAGGGCACCGCGGACGAAGCCGCTCGCGCGCGACAGCACCGTCCCGGCCGCCATGACGGCGCTGGAGGAGAGGACGCTGCGGCTCTCGCGGTCGGGGTCCGGGTCGGACGCTTCGCGGGGACCGGTGGGCTCGCTCACGTGGTGATGTCCTCCAGGTGGGGTTCCTTCTCCTGCTGCCGGGCACGCACCCGACGGCGGATGCGGGCGCCGATGGCGGCGACGAAGACGACCGCGCCGGTGCCCATGATCAACCAGATGACCAGCCCGACCTGGCTGCTGCGCACCTTGACCCGGGTCGAGCTGCCGAGGGGCCTGCCGTCCTCGGTGGTCGGGACGATGCGCACCGAGTGCACCCCGGTGCCGGTGGCCCGGGCGCCCAGGCGCACAGAGGCACGTTGGCCTGGGCCCAGGGACACCAGGTCGGGGGCGCGGATCGTGAGCGCGTCCGAGCCGGTCTCGACGTCGATGCCCACGGTGACCGGCTCGCGAAGACCGTTGACCACCGTGACGGAGAAGTTGCCCGTCTCGCTCGACATCGTGACCAGGGGCGACCCCTCGACGTACACGCGGCGGAGGCGACGGTGCACCTCCTCGGAGATGTGGCGGGTCCGGACGAGGGCACGACGGGGCCGGTCGCGGGCGGTGGTCGACGAGCCGAGCATGGCGGCGCGGCCGACCTCCTCGTCGACCGAGTCGTTGCGGGTCAGCAGGTCGCTGAGGATCGACCCGGCGGCGTGGAGCTCCTGGGTGGCGAGGACGTTGGCGACCGGGATCTCGCTCCGGCGGGCCCTGCGCGGGTAGGCCAGCCTCCCCTCGTGGTCGTCCGCCGCGCTGACCGCTGCGGCGTACGGCACGTCGACCAGTCGCAGCCACGGCACGTCGAGCCCGCCGAAGAACGACGCGTCCTGCCAGTCCGCCCCGGGGTCCCAGCGCTCGGGGAGGGGGACCACCAGCGGCTGGGACGTGTCGTCCGAGAGCGCGTGCACCGCCGCCTCACCGAGGATCCGCTGGCGGAGGGCGAGCGCGTCGAAGGCGGGCGTGGGCGTCGGTCCCCCGATCCGGGCGACGTCGCTGGTCACGATCGCCTCGGTGCCCTGGGACAGCCGCACCTTCGTGGCGTCGGTGTCGACCGCGCGCTCCGACAGCAGAAGGTTGGTCCGCGGGTCCAGCTTCGTGAGGGCGGCGTTGGGGAGCAGCCCGTCGGGCGGGGCGACCACCGGCCGCGTGTCCAGGCCGATGTCCTCGATGGTGAGGGTGCCTAGCTCGACGGCCCGGTCGTAGGTGTCCCCGAACTCACCGCGCATGAGCGTCGCCACGTCGATGTCGCCGTAGGGAAGCGTCAGGACGGTCTGCTCCCGGGCGAGCTCGGCGAAGTCGGTCAGCCAGTCGGAGGCCTGCTGCGCCTCCGCGGCCACGCGGCTGACCTCGTCGGAGGGGTCGTCGGCGTTACCGCCGTCCACCGGTCCCGGGCTCTCGGTGACCACGCTCTCGGGGGTCGGGGACTCCTCGGGCGACGGCTCGTCGGTCGGAGCCAGGTCGAAGGCCGGGTTGCCCTCGGCGAGTGACCGGGTCGCCTCCAGCACCGCGGGGTCGACCACCCAGGTGAGGGGAACGCCGGAGCCGGCGCGCGCCAGGCCGAGGAGGCGCGAGAGCCGGCCGTCCTCGCCGACCATCCGGTTCCACGAGACGACGTGGGCGAGCCGGCCGTCCGACCTGCGGGCCACCCTGTCGCGGAGGGGGAGGACGACGGCCAGGCTGGTGCGGGGCCCTCGGGGGTCCATCGACGCGATGAAGGTCCGGGCGCGCCCGTCTGCGCCCTCGATGCGGCCCTCCTCGTTGGTGCCGAGGACGTGTACGCCGAGCCAGTAGACCCCCGGCTGGTCGAACGGAAGCTCGTCCCGGGGCACCGACAGGGTGTAGCTCGTGCTCTCGCCCGGGGCGAGGTCGTCGACATCGTCGTAGAGGCCCGGCGCAGTGATCCGGCCACCGACCTCCAGCGTCTCGGGTGTCCCGGTGGCCTCCTCGAGCTCATCAGAGGTGGTCATCGGCGCCCCGGAGGCGAACAGGTAGACCTTCAGGTCGGTCCACACGCTCTCTGAGCGGTTGGTGATCTCGCCGGTGACCGTGACCCTGCCACGCCGGGGCACCGTGGAGGGGGTGAGCGACTCGATCGACACCGCCAGGGGTGCCTCCTCGACCTCCTCCTCGACGGTCCGGGGCGTCGCGGGGTGGGCGGCGGCCCCCGGCACGGTGAGTGCCGAGGTGACGAGCGCCGCCGCAAGCAGGGCGCCCGTGACCCGCGCGATGCCTCCGGGCACGCGCGTGGCGAGGCGTGCTGCGGCGGAGGGGATCACGCGGTCGATGCTAACGGTCGGCCGAGTCGGCCCCGCAGGGTGCAACTACAGTGGTCTCCCGTGTCCGACGAGCCCCACAACCCTGTGCGCATGAGCGAGGTCCAGGAGACCGCGCTGCGCGAGATGCTCCGCATCGCGCCGGTGATCGACGAGCTCGGGGCGCGCTTCACGGCCGCGGGGGAGGAGATCGCCCTGGTCGGCGGACCGGTCCGCGACGCCATGCTCGGCCGGCTCCAGAACGACCTCGACTTCACCACGTCGGCGCGACCCGAGGTCACCGAGCGGCTCGTGAAGGGATGGGCCGACGCGACCTGGGACGTCGGGCGCGCGTTCGGCACCATCGGCTGCCGGCGAGGCCCCTGGCAGCTGGAGATCACCACCTACCGCTCCGAGAAGTACGACCCGGAGTCGCGCAAGCCCGAGGTCGACTACGGCGACACGCTCGAGGGAGACCTCGGGCGACGCGACTTCACGGTCAACGCGATGGCGATCTCGCTGCCCGGCCGAGAGTTCCAGGACCCCTACGGCGGCCTGGTCGACCTCGCCCACCGGCTGCTGCGGACGCCGGGCCGGCCGGAGGACTCGTTCTCCGACGACCCGCTGCGGATGATGCGGGCGGCACGCTTCGCGGCCCAGCTCGGCTTCACGGTCGCCCCCGAGGTGGTCGCCGCCATGAAGGCAATGGCGGGGCGCATCGAGATCGTGTCGGCGGAGCGGGTGCGCGACGAGCTGGTGAAGCTGGTGTGCGCGCCGTACCCCCGTCGGGGGCTGACCCTCATGGTCGAGACCGGCCTCGCTGACCACGTACTCCCCGAACTGCCGGCTCTCGCGCTCGAGACCGACGAGCACCACCGGCACAAGGACGTCTACGAGCACACCCTCACCGTCCTCGAGCAGTCGATCGACCTCGAGCACCGGCTCGACGGCGGACCGGACTTCGTGTCGCGGTTCGCCGCCCTGATGCACGACGTCGGCAAGCCGCGCACCCGGAAGTTCCTCGGCGACGGCACGGTCACCTTCCACCACCACGACGTGGTGGGCGCGAAGATCACTCGCAAGCGCATGCGGGCGCTGCGCTTCTCCAACGACGAGACCGATGCGGTGAGCAGGCTCGTGGAGCTGCACCTGCGCTTCCACGGCTACGGCACCGGTGAGTGGACCGACTCGGCCGTGCGCAGGTACGTGCGCGACGCGGGTGACCAGCTCGAGCGGCTCCACATCCTGACCCGGGCCGACTCGACGACGCGCAACAAGCGCAAGGCGGAGCGGCTGCGGCGTGCCTACGACCACCTCGAGGAGCGGATCGCCCACCTCGCCGAGCAGGAGGAGCTCGCCGCCCTCCGCCCTGACCTCGACGGCAACCAGATCATGGAGATCCTCGGGATCGGGCCCGGCCCGGAGGTTGGCCGCGCCTACAAGCACCTCATGGAGCTGCGCATGGACCGCGGCCCGATGTCGCAGGAGGAGGCCACCGAGGCCCTCCTCGAGTGGCACGCCTCGCAGTGACGGAGGGTCACCGTCAGCCCGGGCGGACCGCACCCGAGTAGGGCATGGAGAACACCGGGACGATCTCGACCCCGGTGCTCGGGTTCGCCGCGTGGACGAGCTTGCCGCCCCCGACGTAGATGCCCACGTGGCTCACCGGTGAGTAGTAGAAGACCAGGTCCCCCGGCTGGAGCTGGGACTGCGACACCGGGGTCCCGGAGCTCATCTGCATGCTCGAGGAGTGCGGCAGGCTGACCCCTGCCTGGCGCCACGCCATCAGGGTCAGGCCTGAGCAGTCGAAGGCGTCGGGGCCCTCTGCTCCCCACACGTAGGCGTCGCCGACCTGCGCCATCGCGTACTCCACCGCGGCAGCGGCCCGCCCGGAGGCCGCGGGCACCGGAGCCGGCGCGGGTTCAGGGGCCGGGCTGGGTGTGGGGGCGGGCAGGCTCTCGCGGCTCTGCGCCAGGGCTCGCGACGCGGCTCGGGCCTCTCTCGCGGCGCGTGCGGCGGCCTGCTCAGCCGCCTCGGCCTCCAGGCGCTCGAGGAGGTCCTGGGCCTCGGCGGCCTTCTCGTCGATCGTCTCCTTCTGGGCGGCCAGCTCCTGCCTCGTCCGCGCGACCTCCTCGAGCTCGCGCTCGGCGGCCTCTCGGCGCATCTCCAGCTGACGCAGCTCCCGGGTGAACCGGGCCCTCATCTCGCCCTGGACCTCGTTGTGCTGCGAGACGACCACGAGCTGCTCGAGGAAGGCGTCGGGCCGCTCGGAGAGGGCGATCTGGGTGGCGGCGGAGAAGACCTGCCCCTGGGACTGGGCCAACACCGAGGAGACGACCTCCCGGCGCACCTCCTCCACCTGCCCGCGCTTGTTCGTCAGGTCCGCGCGCAGGGTCGCCAGACGGCTGCGGGAACGGCTCAGCCGCTCGCGGGCCTCGTTGAAGCGCTCCGCGGCGATCTCCGCCTCGTGGTAGAGCCGGTCGACGCGCGCCTGCACGTCCTCGATCTCCGGCTCGGCCGAGCTCGGCGAAGCCGTGAGCACGGAGCCGAAGAGCGCGACGGCTCCCAGGCCCACGAGCAGGCGGGTGATCCACTTCCGATCGTCCGGCACCACCGGGTACTCCCTCTTTGTCCTGACGCCTACCGGGTTAGCTGACGGGTTCGGGCGGCAAAGTCTCCCTACGCGATCGCTGCGGACCGGCTGGCCGGTCGTCGGCGATGGCGATTCACCCCGAGGAACGTGGGTCCCCGGCTCCGCGACGGACTCCCTCCCGGCACGGACTCGGCGCGGCCCCCGAGCCGGCCACCTACGGCCGGCTACTGCGGACGCCTGCGTTAGATACTGAACCATCCCCGGGTGTCGCAAACCTCCGGGGGTCGCCGGATAGACCAGTTCTTCGTCAAACCGCCGCTCGGGAGGCCTTCCGAGCGCGGTCGCCCGGCGGTCACCGGCGGGAGGCGTGGCGCCTCGAGGCCCGGGCGTAGAAGAACGCGGTGGCTACGTAGCCGAGGGCGACGAGGACCAGGACGACGTGGGAGCGCCCCGAGAACGGGAGCACGACGGCCGCCACGGCGGCTGCTCCCACGAAGGCCACGTTGAAGATGACGTCGTACAACGAGAAGATCCGCCCGCGGAAGGCGTCGTCGACACCGGCCTGCACGAGCGTGTCGACGCAGATCTTGATGCCCTGGGAGGCGACGCCGAGGAAGAAGGCCGAGACCAGCAGGGCGGGCTCGGTGAAGAGTGCACCCGGGATGAGCTGGGTGAAGGCGGCGGTGCTGAGCAGGGTCAAGATCCAGGCGCGCAGCGTGATCCGATCGGTCACGAACGGCGTGAGGAAGGCCGCGGCGATGAACCCCGCCCCGCTCACCAGGATCGCGAGGGCGAGCCCACTGAAGGCGGCGTCGACCTCCTCGGGGGAGTTGAAGTAGTTGCGGTGAAGCAGGATCAGCATCACCGTCGAGATGCCGAAGAAGAACCGGTGCGCTCCGATGGCGGCCAGGCCGTGGGCGGCGGTGCGTCGGTGGCTCAGGTGCTGCAGTCCGTCGACCAGGCCGCGGGCGACATGGCGTGCGGCCTCTCGGACCACCGGCCGGGTCGGGTCGTAGTCGGGTCCGAGGAGGCCGCGGGGGATGCGGAGCGCCAGGAGGACCGCCACGACGTACAGGAAGGCGGCGGTCAGCAGGACCACGACGTCGCCGTCGACCCCGTCGACCGGTTCGAGGAGGATGCGGCCCCCGGAGCCGAGGGCGACGCCCGCGAGGGAGGCGAGCGTGCCGCTGGTCGGCGTGACCGCGTTGGCCATGATCAGGTCGGGCGGGTCCACCACGTGCGGCAGCGACGCCGAGAGGCCGGCGAGGAGGAAGCGGTTCACCGAGAGCGCGACCAGGATCAGCACCATCACCAGCGGACCCGCGAGATCGGCTGCGACGGCGATGGCGATGATCACCACCACGATCGACCGGAAGGCGTTGGAGAAGGCAAGCACCTGGCGCCGCGACCACCGGTCGAGGAAGACGCCGACGAAGGGGCCGAGGGCGCTGAAGGGCAGCAGGACGACCGCGAGCGTCCCGGCGATGGCGGCCGGGGAGGGGGCGCGCTCGGGCGAGAAGATGACGTAGGAGGCGAGCGCCACCTGGAACACCCCGTCGCCGAGCTGGCTGGTGATCCGGACGGCGAACAGGCGGCGGAACCACCTCCCGCGCAGCAGGTGCGTCAGGTGCCGGAACGTCTGCAAGCGCTCGGCTCCTTCCGGCAGGTCCAACGGCAACGGGGGCCCAGGGTAGCCCCGGGCCCCCGAAGAGACGACAGCGTCGAGCGCGCTGGGCTCAGCGCTCGGCCTCGCCGCGGATGAAGGCCTCGACGCTCGCGCGGCCCTCGTCGTCGGGGCGCTGAACGGGCGGGGACTTCATCAGGTACGACGACGCGGACAGGATCGGGCCCCCGACACCGCGGTCCTTGGCGATCTTCGCGGCACGGATTGCATCGATGATGATGCCGGCGCTGTTCGGGGAGTCCCAGACCTCGAGCTTGTACTCGAGGTTGAGCGGGACGTCGCCGAAGGCGCGGCCCTCGAGGCGGACATAGGCCCACTTGCGGTCGTCGAGCCACTGGACGTAGTCCGAGGGGCCGATGTGCACGTTGCGGGCGCCCATGTCGTGGCCGATGTTCGAGGTGACGGCCTGGGTCTTGGAGACCTTCTTGGACTCGAGGCGGTCGCGCTCGAGCATGTTCTTGAAGTCCATGTTGCCGCCGACGTTGAGCTGGTAGGTGCGGTCGAGCACCACGCCGCGGTCCTCGAACAGCCTGGCCATGACCCGGTGGGTGATGGTCGCGCCGACCTGGGACTTGATGTCGTCACCGATGATCGGGACGCCGGCGTCCTCGAACCTCTTGGCCCAGACGGGGTCGGAGGCGATGAAGACCGGCAGCGCGTTGACGAAGGCCACGCCGGCCTCGATCGCGCACTGGGCGTAGAACTTCGCGGCCTCCTCGGAGCCCACGGGCAGGTAGCAGACCAGGACGTCGGCCCGGGTCTCCTTGAGCGTCGTGACCACGTCGACCGGGTCGGAGTCGGACTCGTCGATGGTCTCGCGGTAGTACTTGCCGAGCCCGTCGAGGGTGTGGCCGCGCTGGACGGTGACGCCGGTCGGCGGCACGTCGGTGATCTTGATCGTGTTGTTCTCGGAGTTGTTGATCGCGTCGGAGAGGTCGAAGCCGACCTTCTTGGCGTCGACGTCGAACGCGGCGACGAACTCGACGTCGGAGACGTGGTACTCGCCGAACTTCACGTGCATGAGGCCCGGCACGGAGCCTGCGGGGTCGGCGTCCTTGTAGTACTCGACGCCTTGGATGAGAGAGGTGGCGCAGTTGCCCACTCCCACGATTGCCACACGTACCGAACCCATAGGGCTCTCCTCACTAGCTATGCGGTTTCTGTCGGTTGGTTGTCCAGGGGTCTCTTCTGGCTCGCGGTGCGCTCCGCCGCGATGAGGTCCGAGAGCCACCGGACCTCCCGCTCGACCGACTCCACCCCGTGGCGCTGCAGCTCCATGGCGTAGCGGTCCATCTGCTTCTGGGTGCGCTCGAGCTGGCCCTGCACCCGCTCGAGCCTCTCCTCGAGGCGAGTACGACGTCCTTCGAGGATGCGCAGTCGGATCTCCATGTCGGTGCGGCTGAAGAAAGCGAACCGCACGTCGAAGTTGTCGTCCTCCCACGCCGAGGGGCCGGCCTGGCCCATCAGCTCGGTGAACCGCGCCTCGCCGGCCTCGGTGAGCTCGTAGACGATCCGTTGTCTGCGGCTCACTCCGACCGACCCGCTCGCCGGCGTACCGGCACTGCTGCCTCTGGGGGACTGCTCCGCGATCCAGCCCGCCTTGAGCATGCGTTTCAGGGCTGGGTAGAGGGAGCCGTAGGACAGCAGTCGGCCCCAACCGAGAACGGCGTTGAGCTGTTTGCGCAGCTCGTAGCCGTGCATGGGCGTCTCGTGCAGCAGCCCGAGGACCGCGAGCTCGAGGGTGTCGCCACGCCGTGCCACGTCGTACCTTCTTCGGATCGGGGACCAGTAGCGGGAAAACCTATCGTACCGATATATCGATGTCGCGCTACCCGGTGTCACGGGCGTCGAAACCCTGGGCCGCCCACTTCCCGCCGTCGTGCCGGCCGACCACGCGTGGAGGAGGGTCCGGCGGACCGGTCGGATGTGACCCGGATCGCATCGTTTTCCCACCTTGCTGCCGGTCCCCGTACCCTGCTCTAGAGCAGTTTCTTCCTCGTCCCCCTCTCGGAGACCACTGTTGAGTGCACAGCGCAAGGCAAACACGCCCTCGGGCGGTCGCCGGAGCACCCGGAACGCCGGCGGCAAGAAGTCCCCGCAGGGCCGCCAGAGAACCCCCAAGAAGAGCCTGGGCAGGCGCCTGCTGACCTGGAGCCTCGTCGCCGCCTTCACCGGGCTGGTCCTCGGCGCGCTCGGCTTCGCCTACGTCTACGCCCAGACCGATATTCCTGACCCGAACAAGGACTTCCAGGCGCAGACGACCTTCGTCTACTACGAGAACGGCAAGCGGGAGATCGGTCGGTTCGCCACCCAGAACCGCCAGAGCATCCCCCTGGCGGAGATGCCCCAGCACGTCCAGGACGCCGTCATCGCCGCGGAGAACCGCAACTTCTGGGAGGACCGCGGGATCGACCCCAAGGGCATCCTGCGGGCGGCCTTCAGCAACGCCACCAGCGAGTCCACCCAGGGCGCCTCGACCATCACCCAGCAGTACGTCAAGGTCTTCTACCTCTCCTCCGAGCGCACCCTGTCACGCAAGGTGAAGGAGGCCTTCCTCTCGCTGAAGATCCACAACCAGCGCTCGAAGGAGGAGATCCTCCAGGGCTACATGAACACCGTGTACTTCGGTCGGAGCGCCTACGGCATCCAGGCGGCAGCTCAGGCCTACTTCCAGAAGGACGCCAAGGACCTGAACGTGCGGGAGGCCGCGGCCCTCGCAGGCATGCTGAACGCGCCCGAGTCCTACGACCCCTCGGACGGGGAGGAGTCGAGGGACCGCCTCGAGCGCCGCTACCGCTATGTCCTCGGTGGGATGGCCGAGATGGGCGTCCTCGACCGAGGAGCGGCGGAGCAGGCCATGGAGCGTCTTCCGAAGTTCCCGAAGGTCACGGTCCAGGACAGCCTCGGCGGGTCGAAGGGCTTCATGCTCTCCCTGGTCAAGGCCGAGCTGCGCAAGGAGGGCTTCAGCGACGCCGACATCGAGGGCGGGGGCCTGCGGGTGGTCACGACGTTCTCCCCGAAGATGCAGCGCGCCGCGGTCCAGGCGGTCCGGGAGGAACGGCCGAAGGAGAACGCCAAGGGCGTCAAGATCGGCCTCGCCGCGGTAGAGCCCGGCACCGGTGAGCTGAAGGCGATGTTCGGAGGCCGGGACTACGTCAAGGACCAGCGCAACTGGGCGCTCACGGGCAGGCAGCCCGGATCGACGTTCAAGCCGTTCGCCCTCGCGGCCGGCCTGATGAACGACTTCAGCCTCTTCGACACCTTCGACGGCAACACCTACACGTTCCCCGACGGCCGTGAGGTCGGCAACGAGGGCGGGACCCAGTACGGGCCGGTGAACATGCTCACCGCCACCGAGAAGTCGATCAACACCGCCTACATCGACCTGACGACGAGCATGCGGAACGGTCCCCAGGAGGTCATCGACGCCGCGGTTGCGGCCGGTATCCCGCGCAAGGCGGCGGGCCTCAAACCCGACCCGACCATCACGCTCGGCACCGCCGACATCCGGCCGGTCGACATGGCCACCGCCTATGCGACGTTCGCGAACGAGGGGGTGCGCAACGACTGGTTCGTGATCAAGAAGGTCACCGACGACAACGGCGAGGTGCTCTTCAACTACAAGAAGAAGGGCAAGCGCGCCTTCCCCGAGGACGTGAACTCCAACGTCGTCCACGCCCAGCAGCAGGTCGTGAAGACCGGTACGGGCACGGCGGCCCAGGCGTTCGGGTGCCCGGTCGCGGGCAAGACCGGCACGGCGAACCTGCGACCGGAGAAGAAGGGCGTGACGTCCGCCTGGTTCGCGGGGTACTCCCCGAAGCTCGCGACGGCCGTGATGTACGTGAGGGGCAAGTCCGGCACCGAGAACCTCGACGGGGTCGGCGGCCTCACCGACTTCTTCGGCGGCGCCTACCCGGCTCGCACGTTCACCACCTTCATGAAGAAGGCCCTCGAGGGACAGCAGTGCGAGGAGTTCCCGGAGGTCGACTACGTCAACGGCTCGCCCACGCCGACGTACACCCCACCGCCCAGCCCCACGGCCGAGCCCACGCCGACCCAGGAGCCTTCGCCGACTCCGACCCCGGAGGAGACCTTCACGCCTCCGGGTCAGGTCTCGAAGACACCGGAGCCCACGCCGACGGAGGATCCGCGGACACCCGGTCCCACGATCTTCCCCCCGCCTGACGAGGAGAGTCCCACGGACGGGGAGACCACGGGACCGGGCAACGGGCGAGGCGGTAACGACTAGCGTGGGCGCGCCCGCCCGCCCCTCGCGCGAGGACCCGGTGGCCACCGCGGCGAGCGAGGTGGTCGGCGGACCGGTCGGCGACCACGCCGCCCCCCACCCCTGGTGGACCCCGCTGCGGGTGGTGCTCGCGGTCGCCACGCTGGCCTTCGCGCTCGGCATGGTGCAGAAGACGCCGTGCGTCGCCACGAGCTGGGCAGACGGGCAGGTCCGCTACGGCGCGATGTGCTACTCCGACGTGCCCTACCTGTACACCGGGCGCGGCTTCGCCGAGCTGAGCCCGCCGTTCAGCGACACCGGCGGGCGCTACCAGGTGATGGAGTACCCCGTCGTGATCGGCTACTTCGCCTACGGCGCGGCGGCGCTCACCCAAGCCGTGGTCGGCGACGTCGACCTCGACGAGCGCCGGGGGATGCCCGCCGAGCAGATCTACGCGGTGCCCGGTGTCTCGCACGAGGCCGACATGTACTTCGTCGTCACGGCGGTCCTCCTCGGCGCGGTGCTGCTCGTCGCGGCCTGGTTCATGGCCGGCGCGCAACGGGGACGGCCCTGGGACGCCATGCTCTTCGCGGCCTCGCCCGCGCTCGTGCTGGCAGGCCTCATCAACTGGGACATCCTCGCCGTGGCGATGGTCGCCGGCGCGTTCTGGGCGTGGACCCGCGACCGGCCGGTGCTCACCGGCCTCCTCATCGGTCTCGGCACCGCCACCAAGCTCTACCCGCTCTTCCTGCTCGGGGCACTCCTCGTGGTGTGCCTCCGCGACAAGCGGCTGCGCACCTTCGCGTCAATCACGGTCGCAGCCGTCGGCGCGTGGCTCTTCGCCAACGCCCCCGTGCTGCTCCTCGGCTTCGAGCAGTGGAAGGTGTTCTGGACCTTCAACTCCGAGCGCGGCCCCGACCTCGGGTCGCTGTGGCTGATCTGGCAACAGGCGGGCAACACCGTCACCCCGAACACCCTCAACCTCGTCTCCTGGGTGTTCTTCGGCCTGGTGTGCGTGGCCGTCCTCGTCCTCGGGCTCCTGGCGCCCCGCACCCCCAGGCCCGCGCAGCTCGCCTTCCTGATCGTGGTCGGCTTCCTGCTCGTCAACAAGGTGTACTCCCCCCAGTACGTCCTGTGGCTGCTGCCGCTCGCGGTCCTTGCCCGGCCTCGCTGGCGCGACCTGCTGGTGTGGCAGGCGGGGGAGGTCTTCTACTTCGTGGCCGTGTGGCTCTACCTAGGCGAGTTCACGGCGTCGAGCGTCTCCGGTGCCCCCGACCGGCTGTACTGGGTGGCGATCCTCGTGCGGGTGGCGGCCCAGCTCTACCTCGTCGTGATGGTGGTCCGAGACATCTGGCAGCCGTGGCGCGACCCCGTGCAGGAGGAGACCCCCGGCGTACCGCTCGGAAGGGCTGGCGAGCGGGAGAGTCGCGCCGAGGTCAGCTGACCACCGTCCGGTCGAACGTCGTGGTGGTGAACCGCACGCGGACGTCGACCTCCTCGCCCACCTCCGGCACGGGTGAGCCGTGCGGCAGGAACAGCATGGACGCCTGCATGTGCGGGGGCTCGGCGAAGAGCCGGCGCTTGCCACCGATGCTGTACGGCGAGCGGACGAACCCGGCCGCGTCGAGACCGCCCTTGGCGATGGTCGCGGCGCGCTGCTTGAGGCTGCTCGCGGCCGGAGGCGCCTCGAGGCCGATGCCGTGGGCGGTGCCGCCGGACACGACCAGGACGGTGCCTGCCTTGGGGGCGCTGCGGCCGCGGTAGCCGAACACGTCACCGCGGTCGACCGGGTGGGCGTCGAGGACGGATGCCTTGACCGACAGGGCGCCGCGGTCGCCGAGCCACAGCCGGGTGCCGATGCGCGGCCGGAGCTCGTAGTCGGGGTAGGACGCGGCCAGCTTGGCCATCTCGGTGTCGGTCAGGTGGGACACGTAGACCCGCTTCACGGGAAGCCCCGCCGCGACCACGTCGGTCATCAACCGCTCGACCTCCGCGAGGTGGTCGCCGTGGGCGATCGGCAGGTGGAGTGCAGCACCCTCGATGCGCACGCTGCGGCCGGCGAGCGCCGCAACCCTCAGCTCGCGCGCCCGGAACCCGTGACGGCGCATCGAGGTCATCCGCTCCAGCACGACCCGTGGTCGGTCGTCCCGGGACGCGAGGGCGCGCAGGTCCTCGAGGCGGCCGACGGTGTGGACGACCCGGTCGTCGTAGATCACCCGCTGCTCGAACGGGCGCCACGGGGTGAGGACCAGGATCGTCCCGTCGAACCGGGACCGGACGTCCTCCACCTCGGCGTAGGTGCCGACCGCGACGGTGTCCACACCGAGCCAGGCCGACTTGCGGGCGAGGCGGGCGTTGCCGAAACCGTAGCCGTTGCCCTTGATGACCGGGACCAGCGACGGATGGGTGGCGAGGACGTCGCGCATGTGGGAGCGCCAGCGTTCGCCGTCGACGTACAGGCTCAGTGACACCGGGGTGGTCCTCCTCAGCCTCGACGCTTCATGTAGGTCTCGAACGCCTTGTAGAGAAGGGGTCGCAGCGGCATGTCCCACTCCCCGGCGTACTCCACGGCTTCGCCGCCGGTGCCCACCTTGAACTGGATCAGCCCGACGTGCGGGTCCTCGGGGTCCAGCGTCTCGGTGATGCCGCGCAGGTCGTAGACGTCGGCACCCGCCGCGAGGGAGTCCTGGATCATCGCCCACTGGGCGGCGTTGGAGCCGCGGACGTCGCGCTTCTCGGAGGAGGAGGCGCCGTAGGAGTACCAGGTGTGGCCGCCGACGCGGACCCAGATCGTCGCGGCGACGAGGTCACCCTCGTGCCGGGCCAGGTAGAGGCGGATGCGGTCGGGCTCCTCGGCGAGGAGGGCTCGGAACATCGTCTGGAAGTACGACAGTGGCCGAGGGGTGAAGTGGTCGCGCTCGGCGGTGTGGCGGTAGAGGTCGTGGAACTCCTTCAGCGCCGGCTCGATGTCCTCGTTGGCGACCCGGGTGACCTCGACCCCCGCGTTCGTGGCCTTCTTGATGTTGCGCCGCCACTGCTGGTTCATCCCCTTCAGGACGTCCTCCTCGGAGCGGCCCTTCAGGGGGATCTGGAAGTTGTGCTGAGGCTGACCGGCCGCGAAGCCGCCCTCCGCAGCCTGGAGCCGCCAGCCGAGCTCGCGCAGCTCCGAGACCACTCGTGCCCCGGTCTGGGACCGTTCGGCAGGAGGGACCTCGCCCAGTCGGGTGACTGTCTCGTCGGCTACACCCTTCTTCACGTCCGCCGCGGCCCACCGCCGTGTGACCACGGGCGGGCCCATGCGGACCCCGAAGGCGCCCTGCTTCGACAGGTGCAGCGTCATCGGCGCCAGCCACCGGTCGAGGTCGCCGGACTCCCAGTCGATCACCGGGCCCTCGGGGATGTAGGCCAGGTAACGCTTGACCTTCGGCAGCTGGCGGTACAGCACCAGCGCCACGCCGACGAGCCGGTCGCCGTCGAACCAGCCGAGCGACTCGGGCCGCCACTCGCTCTTCACCGAGGCCCACGCGGGCGTCTGGAGGAAGCTCGCGGACCGCTGCTCCCGGATGAAGTCGAGATGCTCGTCAGACGTGATCGTGCGGACGGCAAGGCTGGGGGAAGTCACGCGCCCGAGCCTAACGTGACCCCCTGGAGCTTCCACCGTGGTGCACCGGGCGACGTCGAGGCCCGACCCCGGGCATCAGCCGTAGAGGCCGCGTCCCCCGGCGGAGAAGTTCTGGGCCTGGACGCCCGCGTCGTCGAGCCCGGTGTTGTGGTCGGCGTTGCTCCTGCGCGTCCG
This sequence comes from Nocardioidaceae bacterium, assembly GCA_035461195.1. Classification (GTDB taxonomy): domain Bacteria; phylum Actinomycetota; class Actinomycetes; order Propionibacteriales; family Nocardioidaceae; genus Nocardioides_C. The sequence goes on along the minus strand of DATHVS010000149.1, from coordinate 1,213 downwards.
CGGGCCGAGCTTGCGGTCGGATCGGCGGCCGATGTAGAGGATGCCGCCGACGACAGCGGCAGCTGCGAGCCAGAACGTCATGGTGGTCCCCCTTGGTTGTCGGACTCAGAGTCTCTCACGGACGAAGGCGAAGTCGGCCTTGTGCTCGTGGGGCCCGCCGGGGGTCTCACAGACCACCGGGGCGCCGGCGGCCCGGACCACACCCACGAGGTCGTCGGGGTCGATCCGTCCCTGACCGAAGCTCGTGTGCCGGTCGGCGCCGGAGTCGAACGCGTCGCGGCTGTCGTTGGCGTGGACCAGGTCGACGCGCCCGGTGATCGAGAGCACCTTCTCCACCGCTGTCGACAGGTCGATGCCACCCGCGTGGGCGTGGCAGGTGTCGAGGCAGAAGCCGACCTGGTCCGCGCCCTCGGCATCGCCGATGGCGTCCCAGACCCGGCCGATCCGGTCGAGGTGGCGGGCCATCGCGTTGGTGCCCCCAGCGGTGTTCTCGATGAGCAGCGGCACCTTGATGTCGAGCTGGTCGACGCACTTGCGCCAGTTGTCGAAGCCCTTCTCCGGGTCGTCGTCCTTGCTGACGTGGCCGCCGTGGACGATGAGTCCCTTCGCCCCGATCTCGGCGGCCGCGTCCATCTGCTTCTGGAGCAGCTTGCGGCTCGGGATCCGGATGCGGTTGTTGGTGGTCGCGACGTTGAGCACGTAGGGCGCGTGTACGTAGAGGTCCACGCCGGCCTCCTCCGCGGCAGCGCGCAGTCCAGCCGCACCCCCGGCGTACCGGACCTCGGGGCCCTTCCACCCCTGCGGGTCGCCGAGGAAGAACTGGCTCAGTGTCGCGCCCCGTGCCTGGGCCTCCGCGACGGGGTCGGTCTGGTCGACGTGTGCTCCGATGCGCAGCTGGCTCATGGGTCCCAGCCTAGGAACCCCGATCCTGGGGGGACACCCCGGTCGGGCACGGGGGCCTGTGGACGACGATTTCCCGGGTCCCCGGGCCGCTGATACCCTGAACCGTCGATCGGCTCGACCCCAGGACAAGAGTGGGCGTCGGGCCGTCGGTACGTCGCAGCCGCTCAGCCCGACCTCGGGCCACGGGCGGGTACGACGGACGCAAGCCCTCCTGTCACGGAGATGCCGTGACCGCCGAGTCCGAAGGAGGTGGAGACCGCTTTGCGTGCCTATGAAGTGATGGTCATCCTCGACCCCGACCTCGAAGAGC
>DATHVS010000148.1:0-38254 GCA_035461195.1 Nocardioidaceae bacterium | reverse complement strand
GGCGTAGGACCACCGGGGGACGAACGCGAGCTCGGAGGCCTGCTGGGCGGCGGTCTCGGCGAGGTCGGTGCGGCCGTGGCCGAGCTGGTTGACGAAGAGGCCACCGAGGGCGTCGAGGTAGCGGTTGCCCTTGGCGTCGTAGATGTAGCGCCCCTCGCCCCGGACGATGACGGGGACGTCGGCGTGCTCGTAGCTCGACATCCGGGTGAAGTGCATCCACAGGTGGTCGCGCGCGGCCTCCTGCAGGGCGGCGTATTCCGCGCTTTCCATGGCGGTCGCCGGTGACGTCGCAGGGGTGGGCCGGCCCATCGCGTCTGATGACATGTGATGCTTCCTCCGGTACGTGCTCGTAGTGGTGTCCATCTTGCCTGCGAGAGCACCCTGATGCAAGTGAATCCGTTGTCTCTGAACGCTACTGATACCCAACACGTGCATGTGAGAGGCTTACAACTACGGAATCCGAAGGTTATGGGAGGTCGGGTCATGAGGGCAGGGTCGTCGGTGGTGTTCCACCGGGGAAGCGTGTTCGACGGGCACCGTCACCGCCCAGGGGTCGGCGCGATCGTCACGGACGGCCGGGTCCTCCAGGTCGCGCCCGACGCCGACCTCGACGTCCCGGCCGGTGCGGAGGTCGTGGACCTTCGGGGCGGCCTGCTCCTGCCGGGTTTCCAGGACGCCCACGTGCACCCGGTGCAGGGCGGCCTCGAGCGGCTGCGTTGCGACCTGTCGCAGATCGACACCCGTGAGGGCTACCTCGCGGCGATCCGGGCGTACGCCGACGCCAACCCGGACCGGCTGTGGATCGGCGGGGGAGGCTGGTCCATGACGGTCTTCGGACCCGAAGGGCCCACCGCGGCAGAGCTCGACGCGGTGGTGCCCGACCGGCCGGTGTTCCTGCCCAACCGCGACCACCACGGTGGCTGGGTCAACTCCCGCGCGCTCGAGCTGGCCGGGATCGACCGGCACACCCGCGACCCCGTCGACGGTCGGATCGAGCGGGACGCCGACGGCAACCCGACCGGCACCCTGCACGAGGGGGCGATGCACCTGGTGGAGGCCCTGGTCACCGACACCACCGACGAGGAGTACTACCGGGGCTTCCTGAACGCCCAGTCCTACCTGCACTCCCTGGGGATCACGGCCTGGCAGGACGCGATCCTCGGCGACCACGCCGGCTTCGACGACGCCTCGTCTGTCTACGTGCGCGCTGCCGAGCAGGGCACGCTCACCGCCCGGGTCCGGGGCGCGCTGTGGTGGGAGCGCGACCGCGGCCTCGAGCAGGTGGAGAGCCTTCTCGAAAGACGCAAGGTGCACGAGCGGGGGCGGTTCGTCCCCGGCGCGGTGAAGATCATGCAGGACGGAATCGCCGAGAACTACACGGCGGGGATGTCCGCGCCCTACCTCGACGGTTGCGGGTGTGCGACGAGCAACCGGGGTCTGTCGTTCGTGGACCCCGCGCTGCTGCGGGAGGCAGTCGTGCAGCTCGACGCCGAGGGTTTCCAGGTGCACTTCCACGCGATCGGCGACCGGGCGGTGCGGGAGGCTCTCGACGCGGTCGAGCAGGCGCGTACGACGAACGGCGCGAACGACCTGCGCCACCACATCGCGCACATCCAGGTGATCCGTCCCGAGGACCGTCGCCGCTTCGCCGCCCTCGGTGTCGCGGCGAACATGCAGCCGTTGTGGGCGGCCTACGACGAGCAGATGACGGAGATGACTCTGCCCTTCCTGGGGCCGGAGCGCGCCTCGTGGCAGTACCCCTTCGCAGATCTCGCCCGCGCGGGGACTCGTCTCGCGGCGGGCAGCGACTGGCCGGTCAGCTCACCCGACCCGCTCGCGGGCATCCACGTCGCGGTGAACCGGGTGGTGCACGGGGAGGCCGGCCGGGCCGGCTGGGAGCCGTTCCTGCCCGAGCAGGCGCTCACGCTCGAGCAGGCCTTCGCGGCCTACACCCGCGGCTCGGCGTTCGTGAACCACCTCGACGAGACCGGGACGCTCGCGCCGGGCCGTCTCGCGGACCTCGCGGTCCTCGACCGGGACCCGTTCCTCGGGGAGACCGGACGGATCGCCGAGGCTGCGGTGGTCTCCACCTGGGTGGACGGGGCGCGCGTGTTCGAGGCATGAGGAACCGTCGACCGGGCTCGCGGACGCTGCACGGTGGCGCCGAGATGTCGGACCCGGACGTTAGGTTCGGGGAATGGACATCTCGGGCGACGTGACGACGGAGCAGGCCGACCTCGTGCTGGAGGGAGGCGGCGTCAAGGGCATCGCGCTGGCCGGCGCCGTGGTCGGCCTTGCGGAGGCCGGCTACACCTTCCCCCGTGTGGCCGGTACGTCGGCCGGGGCGATCGTCGGAGCCGTGGTGGCCGCGCTCCAGCGCAGGGGTGAGCCCCTGACGGGGCTCGTCGACATCGCTCGCACGCTCGACTACCGCAAGTTCCGTGACCGCGGCTTCCCGGCCAACCTCCTCGGCCCGTTCGGGTTCCTGACCGACGGGATCTCGGTCGTCCTGGAGGGTGGCGCCTACGAGGGCGACTATCTCCACGGCTGGATCGCCGGTGTGCTGCGCGACCTCGGTGTGGAGACCTTCGGCGACGTGCGCACAGCCGATGCCGGTGACGACGGGGCCATGCACCACCGCTACTCCCTCGTGGTGATGGCCAGCGACATCTCGAGGCGGAGGCTCGCCAAGCTGCCCTGGGACTATGTCGAGTACGGCCTCGACCCGGACGAGCAGCGCGTGGCCGACGCCGTGCGGGCCTCGGCGTCGATTCCCTACTTCTTCGAGCCGGTGCTCCTCGAGGGGGCGCGCGGAACCTCGACGATGGTCGACGGCGGACTCCTGTCGAACTACCCGATCGGCACCTTCGACCGCATGGACGAGCTCCCGCCGCGCTGGCCGACGGTCGGAGTCCGGCTCGACGCTCTCGGCATCGGGGCGGGAGCGGGGCCGGTCAAGCCTGTCCGGGGGCCGGTGCGCACCGGGATCGCGCTCGTGGAGACCGCGATCGAGGCGTGCCAGGCCGAGCACGTCCTCGATCCCTGCAACATCGCCCGCTCCGTGTACGTCGACACCGGCGGCACCAGCGCGGTCGACTTCGACCTGTCGGAGGCTCAGCAGGAGGCGCTGCTGCAGGCGGGCATCACCGCGGCGGGGGAGTTCCTCTCCCGGTGGGACTTCGACTCCTGGCGGGGAACCTGTCGATGAGGAACACAGGCCTTCATACGGGCCATGATCGGCGATGTCGTCGGTTGAAGAGTGGTCCGACTGAAGATTTCGTGGTTTGTAGCCCGATCGGTATACCGAATCCGTAGCGGTGTGACTAGGCTCATCCCGTCGGGCCGAGCGCTCGACGACCCGATCTCGACGTACGCCGGGGTGCCCACCGTGCTGGGGCCGCCGGTCCGGACAGACGAAAGGCGCACAGGGATGGCCGAGACGGCAAAGCAGTTCCGCAACATCATCGGGGGTAAGGCGGTCGACTCCGCCTCCGGCGAGACCTACGACATCGTGAACCCCGCGACCGGGGAGAAGTACGCGACGGCGCCGGCCTCTGGTCCCGAGGACGTCGACCGGGCGATGAAGGCGGCCGCGACTGCGTTCGAGTCGTGGGGTGAGACCACCCCGGCCGAGCGGCAGCTGGCCTTGCTCAAGATGGCCGACGCGCTCGAGGCCAGGACCGACGAGTTCGTTCAGGCCGAGTGCGACAACACCGGCAAGCCCATCCAGCTCACCGCCGAGGAGGAGCTCCCGCCGTGTGTGGACCAGCTCCGGTTCTTCGCCGGCGCCGCCCGCGTCCTCGAGGGCAAGTCGGCCGGGGAGTACATGAAGGACCACACCTCGATGATCCGGCGCGAGCCGATCGGCGTGGTCGGCCAGGTGACGCCCTGGAACTACCCGCTCATGATGATGATGTGGAAGATCTGCCCGGCGCTCGCCGCAGGCAACACGGTCGTGCTCAAGCCGTCTGACACCACCCCGGCCACGACCACGATGTTCGCCGAGCTTGCCCAGGAGTTCCTCCCGCCGGGAGTCTTCAACGTGGTGACCGGCGACCGCGACACCGGCCGCGCGCTCGTCGAGCACGAGACCCCCGAGATGGTGTCCATCACCGGATCGGTCCGCGCCGGCATGGAGGTGGCCGGCTCGGCCGCCGCCCAGCTCAAGCGCACCCACCTCGAGCTCGGCGGCAAGGCGCCGGTCATCGTCTTCGACGACGCCGACCTCGAGAAGGCCGCCGAGGCGATCGCGACGGCCGGCTACTTCAACGCCGGGCAGGATTGCACCGCCGCCACCCGGGTGCTTGTGTCTCCCGGTGCCCACGACGACTTCGTCGCGGCGCTGACCGAGCAGGCGCGCAACACCAAGACCGGCGCCCCCGACGACCCGGACATCCTCTATGGCGCGCTCAACAACGCCGACCAGCTCGCCCGGGTCCGCGGGATGGTCGAGCGGATGCCCGAGCACGCACGCATCGAGATCGGTGGCACGACCCAGGGCGACCGCGGCTTCTTCTACGCCCCGACGGTGGTCAGCGGGCTGCAGCAGGACGACGAGATGAGCCAGGAGGAGATCTTCGGCCCGGTCATCACGGTGCAGCGGTTCACCGACGAGTCCGAGGCGCTGCGCTGGGCCAACGGCGTGAGGTACGGCCTGTCCTCCTCGGTGTGGACCAAGGACCACGGGCGCGCCATGAGGGTGTCCAAGCGCCTCAACTTCGGCGTGGTGTGGGTCAACACCCACATCCCGTTCATCTCCGAGATGCCGCACGGCGGCTTCAAGTACTCCGGGCACGGCAAGGACCTGTCGGCCTACAGCCTCGAGGACTACACGCGCATCAAGCACGTCATGTCCTACATCGGGGAGTGACCCGGTGCGGATCCTGCTGATCGGTGCCGGTGGCGTCGGCGCCGCCTTCACCGCGATCGCCGCCCGGCGCGACTTCTACGAGACGATCGTGGTGGCCGACTACGACCTCGCCCGCGCCGAGAAGGCGGCGTCGGCCGACGACCGGTTCACCGCGGCCAGGGTCGACGCCTCGAGCGCGGACGCGGTCGCCGCGCTCGCCCGGGAGCACCGCGTCACCCACGTCATGAACGCGGTGGACCCCCGCTTCGTCATGCCGATCTTCGACGGGGCCTTCGCCGCGGGAGCCGACTACCTCGACATGGCGATGAGCCTGTCCAGACCGCATCCCGAGCGGCCCTACGAGGAGACCGGGGTCAAGCTCGGTGACGAGCAGTTCGCCAAGGCAGGGGAGTGGGAAGCAGCAGGGCGGCTCGCTCTCGTCGGGATCGGCGTCGAGCCGGGGCTGTCGGACGTGTTCGCGAGGTACGCCGCGGACCACCTGTTCTCGGAGATCGACGAGCTCGGCACCCGTGACGGGGCGAACCTCGAGGTGGAGGGGTACGACTTCGCTCCGAGCTTCTCCATCTGGACCACGATCGAGGAGTGTCTCAACCCGCCTGTCGTCTGGGAGAAGGACCGCGGCTGGTTCACGACCCCGCCGTTCAGCGAGCCGGAGGTGTTCTACTTCCCCGAGGGCATCGGCCCGGTCGAGTGCGTCAACGTCGAGCACGAAGAGGTGCTGCTGATGCCTCGCTGGCTCGACGCGAGGCGGGTGACCTTCAAGTACGGCCTGGGGAACGAGTTCATCGAGGTCCTCAAGACGTTGCACAAGCTCGGCCTCGACCGCACCGAGAGAGTCCGGGTGGGGGGTGTCGAGGTCTCGCCGCGCGACGTGGTGGCCGCGTGCCTGCCCGACCCCGCGACGCTGGGGGACCGCATGACGGGGAAGACCTGTGCGGGCCTGTACGTCACCGGCAGGGACAAGGACGGCCAACCGCTGTCGACCTACCTCTACCACGTCGTGGACAACACCTGGTCGATGACGGAGTACGGCCACCAGTGCGTGGTGTGGCAGACGGCCGTCAACCCTGTCGTGGCCCTGGAGCTGCTCGCGAACGGCAGGTGGGGTGGGACAGGTGTGCTCGGCCCAGAGGCGTTCGACGCGGTGCCGTTCCTCGACCTGCTCGTGGAGTACGGCTCGCCGTGGGGACGCCGCGACGACTGACCGCCCGGAGGGGGTTGCGCGGTGGGTGGCTCCGGGTCAGAAGCCCGGGGTCACCCACCAGCCCATGTCGATGGCGGGCTCGGCCGGCTTCCAGCGGTTGCTGCAGGTCCAGTGGGGGCGGGTGCCGGAGACCCACGTGAGCTGGTAGCTGCGATAGTTCCCGCCGATCAGGTCGTTGCACTCGGCGACGGCGGCGCCGTGCAGCACAGGCGTCACAGCCGGTCCGTAGAAGTAGAAGCCGACGCCGCCCAGCACGGCGAGCGTGGAGAGGAGAGTGGTCAGCCGCTTGACCGAGCTGCCGCTCGCGCCGATCAACGAGACGCCCATGGACTCCCTTCCTCCACCTCGCGAACGGTGCCGCAGGTGAGACCCCCCAAGGCATATTAGGCAGGAATCGGGCGTCTTGTCCCGCGGACGCGTGGAGTCACCCGGTGGCGTCGAAGGCCTCCGTGAGCACGTCGAAGCCCTCCTCGAGCAGGTGCTCTGGCATGGCCAGTGGGGGAAGGAAGCGCAGCACGTTGCCGTAGGTGCCTGCAGTCAACGTGACCACCCCGCGGGCATGGCAGTACGCCGAGACGGAGCCGGCACGGACGGGGTCAGGGGTCCGCCCGTCCGTGCCGACGATCTCCACCGCCATCATGGCGCCGCGGCCCCTGATGTCGGCTGCTTCGGGGTGGCGCTCGGCGATCGCTGTGAGCCGTTCGTTCATCCGTGCCCCGAGCTGGCGGGCGCGCGCCGTGAGGTCGTGCTTGCGCATCGCCTCGATGGCGCCGAGCGCCCCAGCGCAGGCCACCGGGTTCCCGCCGTAGGTGCCGCCGAGGCCGCCCACGTGGACGGCGTCCATGATCTCGGCCCGGCCCGTGACACCGGCCAGCGGAAGGCCGCCGGCGAGGCCTTTCGCGGTCGTGACCAGGTCCGGGACGACACCCTCGTGGTCGCAGGCGAACCAGTCGCCGGTGCGACAGAAGCCGGTCTGGATCTCGTCGGCGACGAGGACGATGCCGTTGGCCTCGGTCCACTCGCGGAGCCGAGGCAGGAACCCCTCGGCCGGGACGACGAACCCGCCCTCGCCGAGGATCGGCTCGATGACCACGCAGGCGAGGTTCCCGGCGCCGACCTGCTTGTCGAGCACGTCGATCGCCCGGTCGGCGGCCTGCTCGCCGCTGATCTCGGTGGGCTCGTGGAACGGGTAGGAGACCGGCGCCCGGTACACCTCGTTGGCGAAGGGGCCGAAGCCCTGCTTGTAGGGCATGTTCTTCGCGGTCATCGCCATGGTGAGGTTGGTCCTGCCGTGGTAGGCGTGGTCGAACACGCCTACGGCGTCGCGCCCGGTGTGCGAGCGCGCGATCTTCACGGCGTTCTCGACGGCCTCGGCACCGGAGTTGAACAGGGCCGACTTCTTGGCGTGCTCGCCGGGGGTGAGCTCGGCGAGCTGCTCGCAGACGTCCACGTAGCCGTCGTAGGGGGTGACCATGAAGCAGGTGTGGGTGAACGCCGCCGCCTGCTCGATCACCCGGCTGGTCACCTCCGGAGCGGCGTTGCCGACGCTGGTCACGGCGATGCCGGAGCCGAGGTCGATCAGCGAGTTGCCGTCGGCGTCGACGAGCACACCGCCGCCGGCCGCCTCGACGAAGACCGGCAGTGTGGTGCCGACCCCCGAGGCCACGTGCTGCTGCCTGCGGGCGAGCTTGGCCTGGGAGACCGGACCGGGGATCTCGGTGACAAGCCGCCGCTCCTGGGGGAGGCCCGGGCCGCCGTGTCGCGTGCTGACTGCGTCGCTCATGCAGGACAGGTTAGGGTCTGGAGCGGCGATTGGCTACGGATCGACAGGCACTAACCCCTCCGCGATATGGAAACGATTGCGTTATGACGAGTTTGGAAATGATTCCGTTGTTGGTAGCGGGGGTCTGGGAGCACGGTGAGACGCCCCTCGAGGTGCGTGACCCGGCCGACGGAAGCCTGGCCGGGCGTACGTCGTATGCCACCCCCGAGCAGGTGGAGCGGGCCGTGGCCGCGGCGGACTCCGTGCGCGCCGAGGCGGCTGCGCTCCCGCTGCACGCCCGGGCGGAGACGCTGATGGGGGTCAGTGCGCGGATCGCCGCGAGGACCGAGGAGATCGCCTCGCTGATCACGCTGGAGAGCGGCAAGCCGCTGATGTGGGCCCGCGTCGAGGCGAACCGGGCGGCCTCGGTCTTCCGGTGGGCGGCGGAGGAGACCAGGCGCTGGTCCGGGGAGGTCATGCGCCTCGACGCCGACCGCGCTGCCCAGGGCCGCATCGCCTACGTCCGGCGCTTCCCTAAGGGGCCGGTGCTCGCCATCTCGCCGTTCAACTTCCCCCTCAACCTCGCCGCGCACAAGGTCGCTCCTGCCATCGCCGTCGGCGCCCCTGTCGTGCTGAAGCCCGCCCCGAAGACTCCGTTGTCGGGTCTCGTGCTCGCCGAGGTGGTCCGCGAGGCGATGGCCGAGCAGGGCCTGCCTCCGGGCATGTTCAGCGTGGTCAACGTCGAGAACGAGCGCGCCTCGCACCTCGTGCAGGACCCCCGGCTGCCCGTGGTGTCGTTCACCGGCTCCGGGCCGGTCGGTCACGCCATTGCGGCCGCGGTCCCCGACAAGCACGTGGTGCTCGAGCTCGGCGGCAATGCGGCCGTCGTCGTCTGCGGCGACTACCGGCGGCCCGGCGACCTCGAGCGCGCCGCCGACCGGATCGCCGGCTTCGCGACCTACCAGGCCGGCCAGTCGTGCATCAGCGTCCAGCGCGTCTACGCCGTCGACGAGGTGTACGACGGCCTCAGGGCTGCCCTGGAGAAGGCCGTGGCCGGTCTGGCCACCGGCGACCCGAAGGACCCGACGACCCACGTCGGGCCGATGATCGACGAGGCGGCCGCCCGTCGTGTCGAGGAGTGGGTCGGCGAGGCCGCGGCCGCCGGGGGGACCGTGGTCGTCGGAGGTGAGCGGGACGGCACGACGTACCCCCCAACCCTCCTCGAGGGGGTGCCGGAGGACGCCAAGGTGATGTGCGAGGAGGTGTTCGGCCCCGTGCTCGCCCTCGAGCGGGTCGGCAGCACCGAAGAGGCCTTCACACGGGTCAACGCCTCACGGTTCGGCCTGCAGGCGGGGGTGTTCACCCACGACATCGCCACCGCCTTCCGGGCTCACCGCGACCTCGAGGTCGGTGGTGTCGTGGTCGGGGACGTCCCGAGCTACCGCGCGGACCAGATGCCCTACGGCGGCACCAAGGAGTCGGGCGTGGGACGGGAGGGTGTGCGTTACACGATGACCGACCTGACCTACGAGCGGGTGATGGTGCTGACCGGCCTCGACCTCTGAGCCGGGCCCGTCGGGGCGCGATGGGAGGATGCAGCCCATGAGCACGTGTCGCGACGTCGTCATCCTCGGATCCACCGGTTCGATCGGGACCCAGGCCCTCGACGTGGTGCGGCGCAACCCCGACGCGTTCCGGGTGGTCGGCCTGACAGCCGGCGGGTCGAACCGCGCGCTGTTCGACGCCCAGGTCGAGGAGTTCGCCCCCGCCTGCTCCGGGCTGGGGGAGGAAGCCTCGGTCGAGGCGGCCTCCTCGGAGTGCGACGTCGTCCTCAACGGCATCACCGGCGCGGTGGGGCTGAGGCCGACCCTCGCGGCTCTCGACGCGGGCAACACCCTGGCCCTGGCCAACAAGGAGTCGCTGATCATCGGCGGCCCGGTGGTCACCTCGAGGGCTCAGCCCGGCCAGATCGTGCCCGTGGACAGCGAGCACAGCGCCCTCGCCCAGTGCCTGCGCGGGGGGCGTGCGGAGGAGGTGCGCAAGCTCGTGCTGACCGCGAGCGGCGGTCCGTTCCGCGGCAGGAGCCGCGACGAGCTGCACGAGGTCACTCCCGAGCAGGCCCTCGCGCACCCGACCTGGTCGATGGGGCCGGTGGTGACCATCAACTCCGCCACCCTGGTCAACAAGGGGCTGGAGGTGATCGAGGCGCACCTGCTGTTCGGGGTTCCCTTCGAGGCGATCGAGGTCGTGGTGCACCCCACCTCCGTCGTGCACTCGATGGTGGAGTTCCACGACGGTTCCACCCTGGCGCAGGCGTCCCCGCCCTCGATGCTGATCCCGATCGCTCTCGGCATGGCCTGGCCCGACCGGGTCCGCGACGCCGCGCCCGCGGTCGACTGGTCCCGACCCGAGACGTGGGAGTTCTTCCCGCTCGACGACGAGGCGTTCCCCGCCGTACGCCTGGCCCGTGAGGCCGGCAGCCGGGGTGGCACGGCGCCGGCGGTCTACAACGCCGCGAACGAAATGTGTGTCGAGGCGTTCCTGGCGGGAACAATGAGGTTCACCGAGATCGTTCCCACAGTCGAGACGGTTCTCGCCCGCCACGACGTACCCTCGTCGGTGGAGGACCTCACCGTCGAGGACGTGCTCGCCGCCGATGCCTGGGCACGCACCGAGACCCACACCGAGCTGGAGCAGCGCCGATGACCACCGTGGTGATGTACACCCTGGGCGTCGTCCTCTTCGTCGTCGGCATCGCGATCTCCATCGGCCTCCACGAGCTCGGCCACCTCGCCCCGGCCAAGAAGTTCGGTGTCAAGGTCACCCAGTACTTCATCGGTTTCGGCAACACTGTCTGGTCCCGACGGCGGGGCGAGACGGAGTACGGCCTGAAGTCGGTCCCGCTCGGCGGCTACGTCAAGCTCGTCGGGATGCTCCCGCCCGGTAAGGACGAGGACCCGAGCCGGATCCGCAAGAGCAACACGGGGATGTTCACCCAGATCATCTCCGACGCCCGGGCCGCGGAGTACGAGCTCGTCGAGCCCGGCGACGAGGACCGGCTCTTCTACAAGCTGCCCTGGTGGAAGAAGGTCGTCGTGATGGCCGGCGGGCCCACGGTGAACCTCGTCCTGGCCTTCCTGCTCTTCGGCGGGGTGTTCATGGTCCACGGCGTCCTCGAGCCCACCACCCGGGTCGACAGGGTCTCCGACTGCGTGATCGCCGCGACCGAGCCCGACCTCGACCGCGCCTGCACCGACGCGGACCCGGTGGCCCCGGCCAAGCGGGCAGGGCTCGAGCCGGGCGACGAGATCGTCGCACTCAACGGCGTCGAGATCTCCTCGTGGGACCAGCTGAGCCGCCTGATCCGCGAGAACGACAACGGCGCCGCCACGATCGTGTACCTGCGCGACGGCGAGCAGCAGACCGCGACCACCAACACCCTGGTGTCCCCGCGCCCCGACCTCGACAACACCGAGGAGTTCGTCGAGGTCGGGTTCCTCGGTGTTCAGCCCGAGCTGGTCCGGGAGAAGAAGGGCCCGGTCTTCGTCGTCACGACCATGGGCGACTACACCTGGCGCACGCTCCAGGCGCTCGCCACGCTCCCGGTCAAGCTGTGGGAGGTCGGCAAGGCAGCCCTGGGCCTGCAGGAACGAGACCAAGAAGGCCCGATGAGCGTCGTGGGGGCCAGCCGGGTGGCCGGAGAGATGGCCTCCACGCATGAGGTTCCGGTCACCGACCGGTTCTTCAGCCTGCTCATGCTGCTCGGCGCGGTGAACCTGTTCATCGGCATGCTCAACCTCGTCCCGCTGCTTCCGCTCGACGGCGGGCACATCGCCGGTGCCCTCTACGAGGCGCTCCGGCGTGGGGTGGCCCGGCTGCTCGGCCGACCGGACCCTGGGTACTTCGACGTGGCCAAGCTGCTGCCGGTCGCCTACGTGATGGCCGGGGTCATCCTGGTGATGAGCGTGGTGCTGATCTACGCCGACATCGTGGCCCCTGTCCGCCTCGGGTAACGTCGACAGCCGCCCCCTGTGAGAGAAGGAACCGCTCCATGACCTCGGTCGACCTCGGAATACCCGCCGCGCCACCGCCGGTGCTGGCCGAACGACGCAAGACGCGCCAGATCAAGGTCGGCAAGGTCCTCGTCGGCGGCGACTCGCCCATCTCGGTGCAGTCGATGACCACGACGCTCACCTCGGACGTCAACACCACGCTTCAGCAGATCGCCGAGCTCACCGCCGCGGGCTGTGACATCGTCCGGGTCGCCTGCCCCTCGCAGGACGACGCCGACGCCCTGCCCGAGATCGCGCAGCACTCGCAGATCCCGGTGATCGCCGACATCCACTTCCAGCCGAAGTACGTCTACGCCGCCATCGAGGCCGGCTGCGCCGCGGTCCGAGTGAACCCCGGCAACATCCGCAAGTTCGACGACCAGGTCAAGCAGATCGCCCAGGCCGCGAAGGACCACGGCACCTCGATCCGTATCGGCGTCAACGCCGGCTCGCTCGACAAGCGCCTGCTGGAGAAGTACGGCAAGGCCACGCCCGAGGCACTGGTCGAGTCGGCGGTGTGGGAGGCCGGCCTCTTCGAGGAGCACGACTTCCACGACTTCAAGATCTCGGTCAAGCACAACGACCCGGTGGTCATGGTGCAGGCCTACGAGATGCTCGCCGCGCGCGGCGACTGGCCCCTCCACCTCGGCGTGACCGAGGCAGGTCCGGCGTTCCAGGGCACGATCAAGTCGAGCGTCGCCTTCGGTGCCCTGCTGTCGAAGGGCATCGGCGACACGATCCGCGTCTCCCTGTCAGCCCCGCCGGTGGAGGAGGTGAAGGTGGGGCTCCAGATCCTGGAGTCGCTCAACCTCCGGCCACGCCGGCTCGAGATCGTTTCCTGCCCCTCGTGCGGCCGCGCCCAGGTCGACGTCTACAAGCTCGCCGACGAGGTCACCGCCGGTCTCGAGGGACTCGAGGTGCCGCTGCGCGTCGCGGTCATGGGGTGCGTCGTCAACGGCCCGGGTGAGGCCCGCGAGGCCGACCTCGGCGTCGCCTCGGGCAACGGCAAGGGCCAGATCTTCGTCAAGGGCGAGGTCATCAAGACCGTCCCGGAGTCGAAGATCGTCGAGACCCTCATCGAGGAGGCCATGCGGATCGCCGAGGAGATGGGCGAGCCCGTCGACGGCGACGGCGCATCACCGACGGTCACCGTCAGCTAGGTCCCCGTCCGGGGCGAAGGGCTCCCTCCTGTCACGAGCGTGTGGTCGGCCGGGGTGCCTGAGGAGGCTGCGGCCTCTGGTGTCCGAGCTCGCCGCCGATGCGGCCCCCGTACGGTCGACCGTGGTCGGCGTACTCCTCACGGACGTAGGAGAGCACCCAGTCGCCGACCTGGACGCCGGTGCCGGTGCGCAGCAGCGCCCGCTCGGTCTCCGCGCCGTTCACGCGGGTCGTGCCTCCGGGAGCGGTCCGCACCAGGACGTACTCGTCCCACTCGTCGTGCCGGACCTCGGCGTGCCGGGGCTCGAGACCGGGGAGCCGGATGTCGCAGTCCGGGGCGCTGCCGATGGTCGTGACCTCGCCGGCGAGCCGGAAGACCCTCCGCCGCTCGTCCGGCCCCGGGTGCTGTGACGAGGCCATGACCAGGCGGGGGTTGCCGCCCTGCAGCGGGTCGTGGGTGGTGGTCACCTTCCGTCTGCGGCGAAGGAACGTCGGCGCAGGCGGCCACATCGTCACCGGCGGGGCGAGCTCGGCCACGGGCAGGGCCCCGACGTTGCCGGTCTGGGCCCTTCCTCGGGCCAGGGACAGCAGACCGGCTCCGCGTTCGATGCGGATGTGCTTGGACCTGGTGACCCGGCGCTGCAGCCAGGAGCTGGGCCGGGCGCCGAGGGTGACCAGGGGGCCGGAGGGACCGATCACGGCGATCGAGAGCCCCCGGTGTGCCAACCCCTCGGCCAGTCCGCGGATGGCTGCGGCGTCCTTGCGCCCTGCGAGCACGAACGAGTCGTCCACACGGAGCTCGAGGGCTGTGCCGGAGCCGGTGAGGTGCCCGGTGACGGTGCGAGCGCCGGGCACATCGACCGAGAACCTCAGGTCTGCATCCACGGTAAGGTCCATGACGGCACCTCAGCCCTGGCCGTTGTGGCCGGCGGCGCCGTCGCTGCCCTGGTCGTGGGTGGTGACCTGCAGGGTGCCGTTGAGCTTCCACGTGGCCCGGGGCGCGTCGGGTCCGGTGTCCCGGGGCACCTCGACGGCCATGTCGATGAAGCGGTAGTTGATCGCGGCCTGCCGTCCGGTCAGGAACGACCACATCTCGCGTCCCAGGTCGGTCCAGTCGACGACCTCGTCGGTGGTGCTGTGCTCGATGGCCATGGTTCCTCCATGAAGTTTGTCGCTGATCGAAGTAGTTAGACACTTTCTTCGACAACGTGTTGAGGTTTACACTCCAAGGATGACCACAGACTCCGCCGTTGCGCAAGGCCTGACGATCAGCGATCTAGCCGGCCGGACCGGGCTGACCCCCGCGACGCTCCGCGCGTGGGAGACCCGGCACGGCTTCCCGGTCCCCACCCGGCGCGCTAGCGGCCACCGCAGGTACGACGAGCGCGACGTCACCCTGGTCAAGGAGGTGCTGCGCCGCCGGGACGCCGGAGTGCGTCTCGAAGCCGCCATCGCCGAGGTAGCCGCCTCCCGTGCGGTGCTGACCACCCCGACCACCTCGGTCTTCGCCGAGCTCCGCCGCACCCATCCCCACATCGCCGCCCAGCAGCTGCGCAAGAGCACCTTGCTGGCGTTGACCTGGGCCATGGAGGACGAGCTGTGCGCGCGGGCGCAGCAGCCCACCCTGTTCGCTGCCTTCCAGGAGGAGCGGTTCTACCGTCAGGCCGAACCCCGCTGGCGAGAGCTCTCGCGAGGCGCCAGGAGCGCCGTCGTCTTCGCCGCCTTCGGAACCGGCCCCAACGGCGGGCCCGGTGTCGAGGCGCTGCACCTGCCCGAGGAGGCACCCATGCGCCGCGAGTGGTCGCTCGTCTGCGACGCACCCGACTACACGGCAGCACTCGCGGCCTGGGAGCTGCCCGGCCAGGGCGACCTGCCCGACCGCGACCGGGTCTTCGAGTCGGTCTGGACGCTCGAGCCCCGGGCGGTGCGTGACGCCGCGCGGGCCTGTGCGCGTCTCGCCGACGTCCTCGCGCCCGGGGCCGAACACGACTGGCACCGGCTCGACTCGACAGCGCCGGAGCCCTCCGACGACCTCCGGGCGGCCACCAGCTTCTTCGCCCGCCTCGTGACCTACCTGGACCGCGGACACCGCTGAGATCCGGCGACCGTCGCGCAGGAACAGGGTCCGTCGGCACCCTTTCGTGTCGTAGGCTCCGGTACGTGCTCCGGACTCAGCACGGCCTGCGTGTCCTCGGACCGGCCGACCTCCCCGAGATGTCGGAGCTGCTCGCGCGCGACCCGGTCGTCAACGTGTTCGTCGACTACCGCAGCCGAGTCACCCAGCTCGACCCGCGGTGGATGGGCGGGGAGATGTGGGGCTACGTCGAGGACGGCGAGCTGGTCTCTGCCTGCCACTCGGCGGCCAACCTGGTCCCGGTCAACGCTACTCCCGACGCCATCGAGGCCTTCGCCGCGCGGGGCATCCGCCAGCGCCGCCGCTGCTCGACGGTCGTCGGTCCTGCGGACGCCGTGGCCGGGCTGTGGAGCCACCTGTCCGAGCACTGGTCCCGACCGCGTGAGCTGCGCTGGAACCAGCCACATCTCGAGATCAGCGACCGGCCGCTGGTGACCCCCGACCCGGCGGTCCGTCGGACGACGGCGGCTGACCTGGAGACGCTCTACCCGGCCTGCGTCGCGATGTACACCGAGGAGGTCGGCATCTCACCCGAGGCGGGAGGAGGTGGTGACATGTACCGCGCCAGGGTCGCGCAGCTGATCAGCAAGGGCTGGTCGTTCGCCCGCATCGAGCACGGCCGTGTGCTGTTCAAGGCCGAGATCGCGGCGGTGTCGCCGTACGCCTGCCAGGTGCAGGGGGTCTACGTCGACCCCGACCGTCGCGGGGAGGGTCTGGCGACGGCGGGGATGGCAGCCGTGGTAGACCACGCCTTGCGGGACATTGCTCCCGTGGTGTCGCTCTACGTCAACGAGCACAACGTACCGGCGCGACGCGCCTACACCGCCGTGGGCTTCGAGCAGACCGCGGTGTTCTCGACGATCATGTTCTGAGCCCTCACCGCTCCAGCAGCGACTCGTCCGCGAAGGTCCAAAGGGGCATCGCCATCCAGGGGTCCCGGCCGCCGGTGCGGTAGAGCTTCGAGGCCCGCTCGCACGACCGCAGGGTGCACTGCACCGCGCCGACCGCCCTGGCGTTCGCGACCTGGAGCAGAAGCTTCTGGTCGGTCTCCCAGACGTCGAAGCCGAACCAACGGGCGCGGTAGGTGTCGAGCACTCGTCCCCGGGTGGCCCGGACCTGGAGCAGGTTCGGGCCGGGGCCGTCGCTGAGGATGTGCGTGGTGACCATCCGCTTGCCGGTGGGGGAGAACGACAGCGCACGGTCGTTGCAGGAGCGCCACAGCCTGGTGCGGGGAGCGGCCAGGGTCATCACCTTCTGGCACCCGCCGCTGTAGGGGTCGCGGAGGAACACGCCGACGCGGTCCGCCGAGACGTCGGCGATGTACCCGGGCCGGTCGGCGATCCTGGCGAGACGGTTGGTGAAGGGGTTCCACCAGAAGGTCCGCTGCTGTCGGGGGCGCTGGCCCCACTCGGTGAGCACCATGCGTCGCTTGCCGAAGTCGAGCGGCCCCACCGTCATCCCGAACTTGCGCCGCCGGACGACGTCCCCGTCGGCGGTGTCGACCACGCGCAGTAGGGACCGGTCGTCACGGGTATAGGTCTGCAGCACGAGGTGCCTGCCGCCGTCGGCGAGCACGGCGACGGGCTGGTCGGCCGGACCACCGACCACGCGGGTCCTGGTCCCGTCGGCGGCAACCCGGAAGACCCGCCAGTGCCGGTGGTCCACGTTGCTGGTGAGGACGAGGTAGTCGGCGCCCCTCCGGCCGAGCATCCACACGTTCGCGCCCGGCACCTCGACCCTGGTGGCGCCGTCGACGATCGTGCTGCCCTCGACGTGCAGCAACCGGGTCGGCGGGCCGACCTCCAGGGCTCCCGGGTTGATCCGCTCGCCCGTGGGGTAGTCGGCCCCGGCGACGGAGGTGGTCGCGGCCAGCGGCGCGGCCACGAGGGTCGCGAGCAGGAGCGCGGCGAGTCGCATGGTCCGGGATCGTGTCCTCATGGCTGTTCCCCTCGAAAGGTCGCACCCGGTCGACCGGGTCTCTTTACCTTGACGCATTGCGGGGGCGTGGGGTTGCCTTTCGGCGCATTCCCGTCTCCGTGCGGTTGGGCCTCGGTCAGTCGCGAGCGTTCCAGTCCTCCCAGGGCACCGGCGACGCGCCCCGCTCGACCTGAGCTCTGATCTCGGCGACCATCCAGGCTCGGAAGGCCCGGAGCTCGGGTGTGGAGGCGAGGGTGAGCAGGCGTCGCTCCTCGCAGAGCACGTCGGCCTCGCGAACCGCCTCGTCGAGGCGGCGCACCTCTGCGCTGAACTCCCGGGGCATGGCCATCTCCACGTCGACGAGACGTTCACCGCGTGCGAGGGCAGCCTGCGCCTGTCGGCGACCGACCGCACGGGCCTGAGCGGGGGAGCGGAGGATCGCCTCCAGCCGACGTGCCAGGGCTCCGGAGTCCGGGTTGTCCTGGTTCGCGCTGATCAGCTTCAGCTCACGGACCAGCTCGTCGAGGTGCTGGTCCTGGTGCAGGCTCAGCCGCACCGGGCAGCCGGCCAGCCGTACGACGACCCACCCCTCCGGGAGCTCCTCGTGCGCTCCATGGCCGGCGTCGGGGCTGATGGTCGCGGTCTCCGATACCCGGGACGTCGGGGAGTCGTGGGCGGACGGCTCGGGGGAGTCGTGGGCGGACGGCTCCGGGGAGAGCTCGGCCCAGACGCGTTTGCCCTGCTCGAGCTCCTCGACACCCCAGTCGCTCGAGAGCACCGAGACGATCGCGAGGCCCCGCCCGGTTGCGGGCGCGTCGAGAAGCAGCTCGAGGGCGTCGGTCTCGGCGTCAGCCTCGGCCGTCGTGCCCGGAAGGGTCGTGCGGGGCGCGATCGTCGCGGGGGCCACCGGACCGTCGTCCTCCACGTACACCCGGACGGCGCGCTCGAGGTCGAGGACGCACACCTCGATGTAGGTGCTGCCGCCGTGCAGGGCGGCGTTGCCTGCCAGCTCGCTCACGCAGAGGGCGGCGTCGTCGACGAGGTCGTCGTGCCCCCAGGCCCGGAGGCCCTCGGCCACGAACCGGCGAGCGCCCGGCACGCTGGCCGGGTCCGCGGCGAGCCGGACCCGCAGGACCCGCTCGTCGCGGGTGGTCGGTTGCGTGTGTGACACATGAAGGATCATGCCAAACCGGACCCAGGGCGGTGTGTCTCTTCTCGTCTCCGTGGCGGCGGGAATCGGTGTGCGCCCTCGTCAAGGCCCTCGGTAGCCTTGCCGCCATGATCATGCGGATGTCGTCCCTGTTCGTGCGTACTCTCCGGGAGGACCCGGCGGACGCCGAGGTGCCGAGCCACCGACTCCTCGTCAGGGCCGGCTACATCCGTCGCACCGCGCCGGGCATCTACTCCTGGCTGCCCCTCGGCCTGCGGGTCCTGCGCAACATCGAGAACATCGTGCGCGAGGAGATGGACGCCATCGGCGCCCAGGAGCTCCAGTTTCCGGCGCTGCTGCCTCGTGAGCCCTACGAGGCGACAGGCCGCTGGACCGAGTACGGCGACGGCATCTTCAGGCTCAAGGACCGCAAGCAGGCCGACTACCTCCTCGGTCCGACCCACGAGGAGCTCTTCACCCTCGTGGTGAAGGACCTCTACTCCTCCTACAAGGACCTGCCGGTCTGGCTCTACCAGATCCAGACCAAGTACCGCGACGAGGCACGTCCTCGCGCCGGGCTGCTCCGAGGCCGCGAGTTCGTGATGAAGGACTCCTACTCCTTCGACACCTCCGACGAGGGGCTCGAACGCTCTTACCAGGCCCACCGCGCGGCCTACGTCAAGACCTTCGACCGGCTCGGGTTCGAGTACGTCGTCGTCAAGGCCACCTCCGGCGCCATGGGTGGTTCGAAGTCCGAGGAGTTCCTCGCCAAGGCCGACGTCGGGGAGGACACCTACGTCCGCTGCACCTCCTGCGACTTCGCAGCGAACGTGGAGGCGGTGGAGGTGCCCGCTCCCGCGCCCCTGCCCTACGACAGGGTGCCTGCCGCACATGCCGAGAACACCCCCGGCACCCCGACCATCGAGACGCTCGTCGACCACCTAAACGAGCGCTTCCCCCGCGAGGACCGGTCGTGGCACGCCGGAGACACGCTGAAGAACGTCCTGGTGGTCCTCAAGCACCCCGACGGCACGCGCGAGCCCTTGGCCATCGGGATTCCCGGGGACCGCGAGGTCGACGCCAAGCGTCTCGAGGGCCAGCTCGAGCCGATCGAGGTCGAGCCGTTCGACGAGAAGGACTTCGCCTCCCAC
This sequence comes from Nocardioidaceae bacterium, assembly GCA_035461195.1. GTDB lineage: Bacteria > Actinomycetota > Actinomycetes > Propionibacteriales > Nocardioidaceae > Nocardioides_C. The sequence goes on along the minus strand of DATHVS010000148.1, from coordinate 18,856 downwards.
CCCGCGCTGGTCAAGGGCTACATCGGCCCCGCCGTGCTCGGGGAGACCAACGAGTCGAAGATCCGCTACCTCGTCGACCCGCGCGTGGTCGAGGGCACCCGCTGGGTGACCGGCGCGAACGTCGACGGTCAGCACGTGATCGACCTCGTCGCCGGGCGTGACTTCGGGCCCGACGGCACGATCGAGGCCGCGGAGGTCCGCGACGGCGACCCCTGCCCGCGGTGCTCGGCGGAGGGCGGCGGTGGCACGCTCGAGTCGGCGCGCGGCATCGAGATGGGCCACATCTTCCAGCTCGGCCGCAAGTACGCCGAGGCGCTCGACCTCAAGGTGCTCGACGAGAACGGCAAGCTCGTGACCGTCACCATGGGCTCCTACGGCATCGGCGTCTCCCGTGCCGTCGCGGCGATCGCCGAGAACACCCATGACGAGCTCGGGCTGGTCTGGCCCCGCGAGGTCGCCCCGGCCGACGTGCACCTCGTCGCCACCGGCAAGGACGCAGCCGTGTTCGACACGGCCGAGCGGGTTGCCCGCGACCTCGAGGCCCAGGGCGTCGCCGTCCTGTACGACGACCGCCCGAAGGTCTCGCCCGGGGTGAAGTTCAAGGACGCCGAGCTCATCGGCGTGCCCACCATCGTCGTGGTGGGCAAGGGCCTCGCAGACGGCGTGATCGAGGTCAAGGACCGCGCCACCGGCGAGCGGGAGAACGTCTCGGTCGACGGGGTCGTCCCACACGTCGTGGGCGTGGTGCGTGGCTGAGTCGCGTCCCGCGGTGCGCGCGGTCGTCTTCGACCGGCGCGTGGGTTGGGCGAGGTGCGCCAGCTCGTCAGCGGCCGGCGCTGAGCCCTTCGGCGCTCAGAGCTCGCCGATCCCGGGGAACGGCTCGGCCTCACCACCGAAGCCGAGCAGCCGGACCGCGGAGTCCTCGAGCGAGTCGAGCGCCCACTGCCGGTTGGCCCGGGCCGTGTGGCTCACCATGTCGGCGTAGACCGCGGCACATCGCTCCTCGACGAGCAGGGCCGCGCGCTCGAGCTGGCCCGGGGTCCGCGCCGGGGTCGGCAGGTCGTAGGCCACCTCGGCGGCGACCGGGTCGGCGTCCACCGCGCGGAGCATCGCCACGAGCTGGTCACGGCGGCCTCGGTGCACGGTGTAGGACTCACGCACCCGCTGCCACAGCTGGGCCTGTGCCGATGCGGACAGGCGTGCGCCGATCACACCGAGGAGGTAGACCGCGGCGTGCTCGGCTGCGAGTGTCTTCTGGACCGCCTCCTGCGGCGTCATCGCGATCCTCCTGCGGGTATCTGCGATGCCAGTACCGCCTCGTTCTGGGCCGCGGCGGCGGCCATGCTGCCCAGCAGGCGCGCGAACCCGCCGCTACGTGCCCGGAACGCGTGCTGCTTGGTGGCCGTCGTCAGCTCGCGCTCCGCCGCGACGACGCGGTCGATCGCACGGGCGCGGTTCCGGGGGACCCGGGTGGGGTCGGCGTCGGGGTCGCTGGTCGGACTCGGAGATGTCGTAGGGCTGGTGGTGGGACCTGCTGCAACGTCGGGCGGCACCGCGTCGGCAAGGAGCGCGGCGTGTGCCTCGTGGGCCGCGACGAGGGGAGCCAGGCGCGGGGCGAGCCGTGGGTGACGTTCGCCGGTGGCGCCGAGGAGGTCGAGGATCTGCTCCTGGTTCGCAAGGGCCTCCGCGGCGACGAGCACGTCGGGGTCGACCTCGGGCTCGACCGGGTCGGGCGCTTCCTCGCCGCGACGCCGCTGACGCTGCGGCGTACACCCGACGACGGCGCTCGCGGCGAGACCGGCGGCTGCGGCCAGCGCGCCGCGGCGGGTCATCCGGGCACCGGTCACGGCGCGGGAGGAAGGGGTCGGCACGGGAGTCGACTCTAGCGCCGCTCCTCGCGCCGTCGGCGGGGGCCGTCGCCTTCGTGGTCCGCTATGGTGGCAGCACAGGCGGGGCCGTCCTCGGTGGTGAGATGTGTGCGCCTGGGTGAGGCCGACAACAGCACAGCAGGGAGGATGCCCGTGAGCACTGAAGAGACCCGGGACCGACTTGCAGAGGTGCTCACCGAGCCCCTCGCCGCCTCCGGTCTCGACGTGGAGGCAATCGAGCTCACCCCTGCCGGCCGCCGCCGTCTCCTGCGCGTCGCGGTCGACAAGGACGGGGGCGTGACGATGGACGACATCGCGGAGGCGACCAAAGAGGTATCGCGGCTCCTCGACGACTCCGACGTGATGGGCGAGCACCCCTACACCCTCGAGGTCACCTCTCCGGGCATCGACCGTCCACTGACTCTCCCGCGTCACTGGCGGCGCAACCGCTCGCGACTGGTCAAGGTCACGACAACCGACGGCACGACACTGACCGGGCGGGTCCGCGACAGCGACGAGCACGGCACCACCCTCGATGTCGACGGCACCGGGCGCGTCATCGCCTTCGCCGAGATTGCCAAGGCCCGGATCCAGATCGAGTTCAACAGGAAGGAGGGCTGAGCCGTGGACATCGACATGATGGTGCTGCGCTCGCTCGAGCGTGAGAAGGAGATCTCCTTCGACATCCTCGTGGAGGCCATCGAGCAGGCACTGCTCATCGCCTACCACAAGACCCCCGGGGCCCAGTCCAAGGCGCGGGTCGAGCTCGACCGCAAGAACGGGCACGTCACCGTGTTCGCCGCGGAGACCGACGAGGAGGGCAACGTCGTGGGGGAGTACGACGACACGCCCGCCGGATTCGGCCGGATCGCCGCGACCACGGCCAAGCAGGTCATCCTGCAGCGGCTCCGCGACGCCGAGGACGATGCCAAGTTCGGGGAGTTCTCCGGCAAGGAGGGCGACGTGATCTCCGGCGTCATCCAGCAGGGACGCGACCCTCAGGACGTCCTCGTCGACCTCGGCAGGCTCGAGGCCCACCTCCCCGCGGTGGAGCGCGTCCCGGGCGAGCGCTACGACCACGGCACCCGTATCAAGTGCCTCGTGGTGAGTGTCCGCAAGGGCATGCGCGGCCCTCAGGTCACCTTGTCGCGGTCTCACCCCAACCTGGTGAAGAAGCTCTTCGCCCTCGAGGTCCCCGAGATCGCCGACGGCACCGTAGAGATCTGTGCCATCGCCCGCGAGGCCGGCCACCGCACCAAGATCGCGGTGCGGTCCAGGGTCCCCGGCGTGAACGCCAAGGGTTCCTGCATCGGCCCGATGGGGCAGCGTGTGCGCAACGTCATGCACGAGCTCCACGGCGAGAAGATCGACATCGTCGACTGGTCCGACGACCCGGCCGAGCTCGTCGCCCACGCACTCTCCCCGGCCCGGGTGTCGAGCGTCGAGGTCGTGGATCTCGAGGCACGGTCGGCCCGCGTCGTCGTACCCGACTTCCAGCTCTCGCTCGCGATCGGCAAGGAGGGCCAGAACGCCCGCCTCGCGGCACGCCTGACCGGATGGCGGATCGACATCCGCTCCGACGAGGTGCCGGTCGCGCCGCCGATCGCCGAGGTCGGGGAACACGGCTGAGCCCGATTCTGTTTGAACCGTCGGAGCCGCTAGACTCGTCCGTGGTGGCTCGCGAACACGGCGCTGACTCATGCGCGCACAATCCTGTGCGCACCTGCATCGGTTGTCGGGCACGAGCTCCCAAGCAAGATCTGCTGCGTGTGGTCGCCCGCGGTTCGGACGACGGCCTGGCCGTGGTCCCGGACCCGGGAGCAAGAGCAGCGGGCCGGGGTGCCTACATCCACCCCACGCTCGCTTGTCTCGAGCTCGCCGTCCGCCGCCGGGCGTTTCCCCGGGCCCTCAGGGTCCAGGGCAGGCTCGGTGAGTCGCCGCTGCGGGACTACCTGCAACAGGCAGCAGAGAACTGACCGTGGCCCCCGCCGGGGGCCCACGAGGGGCCGGCTCCCTCGTGTGTACCTACAGAAAATGGAGCAGCAGCTCATGAGCACTCGATGAGTACTTCGCGATGAGCATGCACACCAGCTAAAGGTCCGGCCACCAGGGCTCGGACCAGAAGGAGAAGCGTGGCTAAGGTCCGAGTCCACGAGCTCGCCAAGGAGTTCGGAGTTGAGAGCAAGGTCGTTCTGGCCAAGCTCGGAGAGATGGGAGAGTTCGTCAAGTCGGCGTCGTCGACGGTCGAGCCCCCTGTCGTCAAGCGGTTCACCGACAAGTTCGGTGACGAGCTGAAGGCTGCCTCGGAGACGAAGGCAGCGAAGAAGGCGCCGGCCAAGAAGGCCGCTGCCAAGCCGGCGGAGCCCGCTGCTCCCGCCGCGGAGGCACCTGTCGAGGCTCCCGCCCCCACCGAGGCCCCTGCCGAGGCCCCTGCCGAGGCCCCTGCGCCGGCACCGGCCCAGGTCGAGACGCCGGTCAGCGAAGCCGAGGCCCCGGCTGCGACGCCCGCACCGCGCCCTGGCCCCAAGCCCGGCCCCAGGAAGCCTGCCGAGCCGGCAGCTCCCCCGGCGCCGACCAAGCCCGAGGCTCCTGCGGCGCGAGCCGAGACATCGGCTGCTCCGCGGCCGTCCGCGCCGCGCCCGAGCGGTGGTCGCCCCGGCACGCCGCGTCCCGGCAACAACCCGTTCTCGTCGACCCAGGGCATGGGCCGGCGCCCGGCCGCACCGCCGCGCGGTGACCGCGGTGACCAGGGCGGGGACAACCGTCCGCCGCGTCCGCCGGCCGCCCGCGATGGCGGGGCGCCCGGTCGTCCGGGCATGCCGCGTCCCAACCCCGCGATGATGCCGAAGTCGCCGGCTGCCTTCGGTGGCGGCCCCGGCGCACGCTCCGGCGGCGGCCCCGGCCGTCCCGGTGCGCCCGGTCGTGGCCGTCCCGGTGGCGGCGGCGCACCCGCCCGTGGTGGTGGCGCCGGCGCTCCGGCCCGTCCCGGTGGGTTCGGCCCCGGTGGTGGTCGTCCCGGTGGTGGCCGTCCCGGCCAGCGCGGCCAGACCCAGGGTGCCTTCGGCCGTCCCGGCGGCCCCTCGCGCCGCGGTCGCAAGTCGAAGCGGGCGCGTCGCCAGGAGTACGAGCAGATGCAGGCCCCGACGATCGGTGGCGTGCGCGTCCGCAAGGGCGACGGCGAGACCGTTCGTCTCCCGCGTGGCGCCTCTCTGACCGACTTCGCCGAGAAGATCGGCGTCGACCCCGCATCGCTGGTGCAGATGCTCTTCTCGCTCGGCGAGATGGTCACCGCCACGGAGTCGGTGAACGACGAGACGTTCGAGCTGCTCGGCGACGAGCTCAACTACAAGGTGCAGGTCGTCTCGCCCGAGGACGAGGACCGCGAGCTTCTCGAGTCCTTCGACCTCGAGTTCGGCGAGGACGAGGGGGCCGAGGAGGACCTCGTCGCCCGTCCGCCGGTCGTGACCGTGATGGGTCACGTCGACCACGGCAAGACCAAGCTCCTCGATGCCCTGCGCAGCGCCAACGTCGTCGACAAGGAGGCCGGTGGCATCACCCAGCACATCGGTGCCTACCAGGTCGCGACCGAGGTCGACGACGAGGAGCGCAGGATCACCTTCATCGACACCCCGGGTCACGAGGCGTTCACCGCCATGCGTGCCCGTGGTGCGCAGGCCACGGACATCGCGGTGCTCGTGGTGGCCGCCAACGACGGTGTCATGCCGCAGACGGTGGAGGCGCTCAACCACGCCAAGGCCGCCGACGTCCCGATCGTGGTCGCGGTCAACAAGATCGACCTGCCCGAGGCGGACCCGCAGAAGGTCCGCGGCCAGCTCACCGAGTACGGCCTCGTCCCCGAGGAGTACGGCGGCGACACCATGTTCGTCGACGTCTCGGCGAAGTCGCAGCTCAACCTCGAGGGTCTGCTCGAGGCGATCGTGCTCACCGCGGACGCCTCACTCGACCTGCGGGCGAACCCCGACCAGGACGCTCAGGGCCTCGTGGTGGAGGCACACCTCGACCGCGGGCGCGGTCCGGTGGCTACGGTTCTCGTCCAGCGTGGGACCCTCCGCGTCGGCGACTCGGTCGTGGCCGGTCCTGCCTACGGCCGCGTTCGAGCCATGCTCGACGAGCACGGCAAGAACGTCGACGAGGCAGACCCGTCGCGTCCGGTCATGCTCCTCGGTCTGACCGCGGTGCCGGGTGCGGGCCAGAACTTCATCGTCGTGTCCGACGACCGGATGGCCCGCCAGATCGCCGAGAAGCGTGAGTCGCGCGAGCGTGCGGCCATGCAGGCCAAGCGTCGCGTCCGGCGTACCCTCGAGGACTTCATGGCCTCCATGGAGAAGGGCGAGAGCCAGGAGCTCAACCTCATCCTCAAGGGCGACGTGTCCGGTTCGGTCGAGGCCCTCGAGGACTCGCTTGCCAAGATCGACGTCGGCGACGAGGTCAGCATCCGGGTCATCGACCGCGGTGTCGGTGCGATCACCGAGACCAACGTCGACCTGGCCGCCGCCTCCGACGCCATCATCATCGGCTTCAACGTCCGGCCCCAGGGCAAGGCGACGGAGATGGCCGAGAAGGAAGGCGTCGAGATCCGGTACTACTCGGTCATCTACCAGGCGATCGAGGAGATCGAGGCAGCGCTCAAGGGCATGCTCAAGCCGGAGTTCGAGGAGGCGTCGCTCGGCCAGGCCGAGATCCGCGAGATCTTCCGCTCCAGCAAGATCGGCAACATCGCCGGTTGCATGGTCAGCAAGGGCGTCATCCGCCGCAACGCGAAGGCTCGCCTGCTGCGTGACGGCAACGTGGTGGCCGACAACCTCGACCTGGCGTCGCTGCGCCGCGAGAAGGACGACGTGACCGAGGTCCGCGAGGGCTTCGAGTGCGGTCTGGTCCTGCGCGGGTACAACGACATCAAGCAGGGCGACGTCGTCGAGTCCTTCGAGATGCGGGAGATCCCGCGGGCCTGACGCCCCCCGATCGAATACCAGGGGATGCAGGGGAATCGTCTCTTCCCACGGCAAGTTCACCGTGGGAGGAGACAGAACCCCTGCATCCCTTGGTAAATGGGCCACCTACATCGGCAGAGTGCCGACTCGGCAGAAGGAGAAGAATCCCATGAGCTCGCCCCGCGTCCGTAAGGTCGCCGACCGCATCCAGGTGATCGTCGCCGAGATGCTCGAGCGGCGGATCAAGGACCCGAGGCTCGGGTTCGTCACGGTGACCGACGTACGTGTCACCGGCGACACCCAGAACGCCACGATCTTCTACACCGTCTTCGGTGAGGGCGACGAGCTCGCGAGCACCGCGGCCGCGCTGGAGTCGGCCAAGGGCATCATCCGCTCCGAGGTGGGCAAGCAGCTCGGCATGCGTCACGTGCCGACGCTGGAGTTCATCCACGACGCGCTGCCCGAGAACGCCCGCCACCTCGACGAGCTGCTCGCCAAGGCACGCGAGTCCGACGCCCGGGTCGCCGAGGCGGCTGCCGGGGCGACGTACGCCGGGGAGGCGGACCCCTACCGCAAGCCGAACGAGTCCGACGAGCTCGACGACGAGGAGTGAGCCCTCCGACACCACCTGGCCTGGTCGTGGTCGACAAGGCAGGGGGAATGACGTCGCACGACGTCGTCGCACGGGTACGCCGGCTGGCGGGCACGCGCAAGGTCGGGCACGCAGGCACGCTCGACCCGATGGCGACGGGGGTGCTCCTGCTGGGGGTCAGCCGGGCGACCCGGCTGCTCGGGCACCTCATGCTGACCGAGAAGTCCTACGACGCCGTGGTCCGGCTCGGTGTCGCCACGACCACCGACGACGCCGAGGGTGAGATCGTCTCGGAGACCTCCGCCGCCGACGTCACCGAAGAGCAGGTGCGCGACGCCCTCGCGAGCTTCGTCGGCGACATCGAGCAGGTGCCCTCGTCGGTGTCGGCCATCAAGGTGGCCGGGCAGCGTGCCTACGCCCGGGTCCGGGCCGGGGAGAGCGTGGAGCTCGCGGCCCGGCCGGTGACGATCCACGAGATCTCGGTCGGTGACGTCGAGCACCACGGCGAGGTGGTCGACGCGAGGGTCTCTGTGCGCTGCTCCAGCGGCACCTACATCCGTGCCCTGGCCCGGGACGCGGGCGCCGTGCTCGGCGTGGGAGGGCACCTGACCGCGCTGCGGCGTACTGCCGTGGGGCCCTTCACCCTCGACGACGCACACACGCTCGACGAGCTGGCCGAGGACCTCGCGGTCCTGCCGATCGCGGACGTGGCCCGGCGAGTCTTCCCCACCAGGACCCTCGGCAGCGAGGACGCCGCGTCGGTGAGGGTGGGCCGCAGGCTCGCGCTCGACCTGGGGGCGGCGGGCCCGGTGGCCGTCCTCGACGAGGCGGGGGAGCTCCTCGCGCTGTACGAGCAGCGGGGCGACTACGCCGTGCCGGTGGCTGTCTTCGCCGCCTGAGCACCGGTCCGTCCCTTCCGGTGTGGCAGCATTCCGACGTACGTCCTCGTGCAGCACTGATCCTTCTTGCGAACAGGAGTGGCCCCCGTGCGTATCTGGCGCTCGCTCGACGCCGTCCCTGCCGACCTCGGCCGCACCGTCGTCACCATCGGCAACTTCGACGGGGTCCACCTCGGCCACCAGCACGTCATCCTCCGTGCCCGCGAGGTGGCCGACGAGCTCGGCGTCGCTGACGTCGTGGCGGTCACCTTCGACCCGCACCCGATCGCGGTGCTGCGCCCCGAGCACGCCCCGCCCACGCTCACCACGATCGAGACCCGGGTCAGGCTGCTCGAGGAGGCGGGGGTCGACGACGTGCTGGTGGTCCCGTTCAGCCGCGAGCTCGCCGGGTGGTCCCCGGAGCGCTTCGTCGAGGAGATCGTGGTCGAGTCGCTGCGGGCGAGGGCGGTGGTGGTGGGGGCGAACTTCCGGTTCGGCTACCGCGCCGCCGGCGACATCTCCACGCTGCGCGAGCTGGGGGAGCACAACGACTACGCGACCGTCGGGATCGCCCTCGACGGCGGCCCGCAGGTGTGGTCCTCGACGTACGTCCGCAACTGCCTCTCCGCCGGTGATGTCGAGGGGGCTGCCGAGGCGCTCGGTCGACCGTTCACGGTCCGGGGGGAGGTGGTCCGAGGTGACGAGCGGGGCCGTGAGCTCGGCTACCCGACCGCGAACGTCCCCACGACGGGCATGCACGCGGCTCCCGCGGACGGGGTGTACGCCGGATGGCTGCAGCGGCTTGACGGTGAGCACGACCCGCTTCCGGCCGCGATCAGCGTCGGCACGAACCCGACCTTCGACGGTGAGCGGGAGCGCCGGGTCGAGTCCTACGTCCTCGACCGCGACGACCTCGAGCTCTACGACGTCCCGGTGGAGGTCTCCTTCGTCGCCCGGCTGCGCGGCATGAAGCGGTTCGACTCGGTCGACGACCTCGTCGCCACGATGGCCGACGACGTACGTCGGGCCCGCGAGCTGCTCGCTGCTCAGGGGGCCGCGTGAGGCCTGGGGACCGATCCCGGACCCGCCGCGACGAGGAGCGGGCCGTCGAGGCTGCGGAGCACTGGTTCGTCCGGCACGGGCTGCCCTACTTCGTCGACGCCGAGCGGGAGGCCGCACGTCGGGGGATGCGGCCGGCCAGGTTGCTCGTGGTGGTCGCGGTGGCCGTGGTCGTCGGGGTCGCGGCCGGTCTGCTCGTGGGCCTTTTCGTCGACGCCTCCTTCGGGGTGGGCACCGCCATCCTGGCCACGGGTGCGGTGGTCGCGGTCTACGCGGCCACCACCTTGAGGATGACCGCGATGGCCCGGTGGGCCGTCGCCCGCACCTTCAAGAGCCTCGGCCTGCTCTTCCCGCTGGTGACCCGGGCACTGCCCCTGCTGCTGGTGTTCGTGATGTTCCTGTTCATCAACGCCGAGGTGTGGGAGGTCGGGGCCGCGCTGGACGGGGGTGTGCTGTGGGTGACGGTGATGCTGTTCGTCGGGCTGGCCGTGGCGTTCCTCCTGGCCCGGCTGCCCGAGGAGCTCGACGCGGTCGACGACGAGGTGGAGGCCGGGCGACTGCTCGCGCTCACCCGCGGCACGCCCCTCCACCAGGCGGCCGTCCGCCTGGTCGAGGAGGCCGACGAGCGCTACCGCCTCGCCGAGGACGCGAGCGTCAAGGGCTTCCAGAAGGCGAACCTCGTCGTAGTGCTGCTCGTCGCCCAGATCGTGCAGGTCCTGCTGCTGTCGCTGTCGGTGCTGTTGTTCTTCATCGCCTTCGGTGCTGTCGCGATGCGGCACGAGGTGGTCGGCGGCTGGATCGGTGGCCAGCGACTGCACGAGTGGGGGATCGGCTACCTCAGCACCGAGCTGGTGCAGGTGTCGGTCTTCCTCGCGGCGTTCTCCGGGATGTACTTCACTGTCGCGGCGATCACCGACGACGTGTACCGGAAGCAGTTCTTCACCTCGATCACCCGCGAGCTCGAGCGGGCCGTTGCCGCGCGGTCGGTCTACCACGCGCTCAAGCGCGGCCTGTAGCCGAGCGCGCGACAACGGCGGCCCCGGGAGACCGGGACCGCCGTCGGTGTCGAGCGCCTGCTGCGTGAGTCAGGCGTCGAGGTCCTGCTCGACCATGGCGGCGATCTTGTCGAGCGCAGCCTGGTCGTCGCTGCTGACCTCGACCGTGTCGCCGGGGCCGGCGCCCAGGGTCATGATCAGCAGTGCCGAGCTCGCATCGACCGGCTCGCCGCCGGGGGTCGCGATGGTGACCTCGGCGTCGAGCTCGCCGGCGGCCTCGGAGATGAGCGCGGCGGGCCGGGCGTGGAGGCCGACGGACGAGCCGACGAGGACGGACTTGGTGGGCATGAGTGCTCCTTCGGGTGGTGGTGTGCGCGGCGTTGCTGTGCTCGGGTCAGGCGGTCACCTCGGCGAGCTCCTCGATCTCCTCCTTGCTCTCGGTGAGGCTCTTGAGGGTGATCACCAGGCCGGCGGCGACGAGGACACCGGCGAGGAGGCTCAGGAGGAACCAGAGGATGTTGCCGACCGCGAAGAGGACGAAGATCCCGCCGTGGGGTGCTCGCAGGGTGACGTCGGTGGCCATCGCCAGCGCGCCCGTCACCGCGCTTCCGGCCATGATCGAGGGGATCACGCGCAGCGGGTCGGAGGCGGCGAACGGGATCGCCCCCTCGGTGATGAACGAGGCGCCGAGCGCCCAGGCCGCCTTGCCGTTCTCGCGCTCGGCGGGGTTGAACAGGCTCGGGCGCACGACGGTTGCGAGGGCGAGCGCCAGCGGGGGCACCATGCCGGCCAGCATGACGGTGGCCATGATCTTCAGCTCCGGGGCCGCACCGGGTGCTGCCGCGGCCGCACCGAGACCGGCGGTGGCGAAGGTGTAGGCGGTCTTGTTCAGCGGGCCACCCATGTCGAAGGCCATCATCAGGCCCAGGATCACACCGAGCAGGATCGCCGAGGCGCCGGACATGCCCTGGAGCCACTCGGTGAGCTCGGCCATGAGCGAGGCCAGCGGCTCGCCCAGCACGGCGATCATCACGAACCCGGACGCGAGCGTCGCGCCGAGCGGGATCACCAGCACCGGCATCAGTCCGCGGGCCCAGGTCGGGACCTTCCGCTGCGCCAGCCAGTGGGCGGCAAGGCCGGCGAGGACGCCGCCCACGATGCCGCCGAGGAAGCCGGCGTTGAGGACACTGTTGGCGACGTAGCCCATGACGAAGCCGGGGGCGATGCCGGGCCGGTCGGCGATGGCGAAGGCGATGTAGCCCGCGAGTGCCGGGACGAGGAAGGCGAACGCCGCGGCGCCGAGGGTGAACATCAGGGCGCCGAGATAGGTGAGCAGGGCGCCGTTGGCCAGGGCGGTGCCCTCCATGACGTAGGCCGCGGGGTCGGGCAGGTCGAGGAGGTTCGAGCTCGTGACGATGTGGCCGGCCGTGTTGACCGCTTCCCCGTCGAACTCCGAGCCGAGGGCGATCTGGTAGCCGCCGAGCAGGAAGCCCAGTGCGATGAGCAGGCCTCCTGCCGCCACGAACGGGATCATGTACGAGACACCGGTCATCAGCACCCGGCGGACCCGCAACCCCCACGACTCGTCTCCGCCGCCGGTGCGAGCCGGGCTCTCGCCGGCCCCTCCGCTGCCCGAGCCCTCGACACGCGGTGCCTTCGGGTCGTCGATGAAGCCGATGGCGGTGGCGATCATCGCGTCGGGGTCGTCGATGCCGCGCTTGACGCCGCCGGCCACGAGAGGCTTGCCGGCGAAGCGGCCCCGGTCCTTCACCCCGACGTCGGCGGCGAACACCACGGCGTCGGCCTGGTCGATCACGCTCTGCGTCAGCGGCGTGAAACCTCCGGAGCCCTGCGTCTCCACCTCGATGTCCACGCCGGCCCTCGCGGCCGCGGCCTCCAGGGACTCCGCAGCCATGTAGGTGTGCGCGATGCCGGTCGGGCAGGAGGTGACTGCCACGATGCGGCGCCGGGTGGCAGGCGTGGCCACCGGTGCTGCCTCCGTTCCGGGAGACGAGGCGGCGGGCGAGGCCGTCGCGGTGGGTGCGGTGGCTGCCGCGGGGACCCGGACGACCTCGCTCACGACGCGCACGATCTCCTCCGGCGTGGCGGCTCCGCGCAGGGCGTCGGTGAAGTCCTTCTTCACCAGCGACCGGGCGAGCTGGGTGAGCAGCTGGAGGTGGGTCGCGTCGCCGGCTGCCGGCGCGGCGATCAGGAAGGCGAGGTCGGCCGGGCCGTCCTTGGCGCCGAAGTCGACGGTGGGCTCGAGCCGTGCGAACACGAGTGTCGGTACGTCGACGTGCTCGGTGCGGCAGTGGGGGATGGCGATACCGCCGGGCAGACCGGTCGCCGAGGTGGCCTCGCGGGCGAGGGCGTCCGCCGCGAGCCCGTCGGCGTCCGGGGTGCGACCGGCAGCGGCCACGACGGCGGCGAGCGCCTGGATGACGTCGCGCTTGTTGGTCCCGAGCCCGGCGTCGAGCCGGACCAGGTCGGGGGTGATCAGTGGGGACATGGTTCTCCTCAGTTTCCTGCGAGGGTGAGCTGACGGACGTCGACGAGCTCGGGACGGGTGTGTTCGGGGTCGGGGATGGTGGTGCCGGGGAGGCCCGCGGCAGCGCTGCCGTAGGCGACGGCGAGCCGGAGGCGGTCTGCCGGTGAGGCGCCCTCGAGATCGCCGAGCAGGTAGCCGAACAGGCTGGAGTCGCCCGCGCCGACGGTGCTGACGACGGTGGTGGGCGGGGCGGACGCGTGCCAGGCTCCCTCTCGGGTGACCAGGACCGCCCCGTTGCCGCCGAGCGTGACGAGGACCGCGCCCACGCCCTGCTCCACCAGGACGGTCGCGGCCTTCGCGGCAGCGGCCGGGTCCGCCTCGAGGACGTCGGCGTCGTCACCGGTGAGCGAGGCGAGCTCCTCGCCGTTGGGCTTCATCAGGTCCGGAGCGGCTCCGCCCGAGCCGATCTGCGCCGCCATCGCCCGGAGGGGCTCACCGGAGGTGTCGACGGCCACCCTGGCCGTCGTACCCGCGAGGTCGTCCACGATCTCGGCGTACCAGTCCGCGGGCGCACCGGGGGGTAGGGAGCCGGCGAGGACCACCCACCGGGCCTGCTGGGCGCGCTGGTGCAGCGCCTGCTCGAGCCGGTCGAGCGCCGGCCGCTCGACGGTGGCCCCCGGTGAGTTGATCTTCGTGGTCGTGCCGTCGGGCTCGGTGATGGTGATGTTGACCCGGACCGGGCCGACCGGCCGCTCAGGACGGCAGTCGATGCCGTCGCGAAGCAGCTCGAGGACGTAGGGGTCGTCCTTCTCCGCCGGCAGCACCGCGATGGTCGGGACGCCCGCGGCGACGGCGGCGCGCGAGATGTTGACGCCCTTGCCGCCGGACTGGGCTGTGACGGACTCGGCGCGCAGCACGGCGCCGCGCTCGAGCGGCGAGGCAAGTGCGACCGTGCGGTCGACGCTGGGGTTCGGTGTCAGGGTGACGATCATGCGACCACGACCTCGACGCCGAAGTCCTCGAAGCCCTTGCGGTCCTCGGAGGCGATGCCGTCGTCGGTGACCAGGACGTCTATGTCGCCGAGCCCGGCGAAGCGGACCGTGTGCTCGCGGCCGACCTTGGAGGAGTCCGCAAGGGCGACCACGCGCCGGCCGGCGGCCACCATGGCCCGCTTGGCGGCGGCCTCGGAGTGGTCGGGAGTGCTCAGCCCGTGCTCGAGGGAGATGCCGTTGGTGCCGACGAAGACGACGTCGGGGCGCAGCACGCCCAGAGCGGCGACCGTGTCCTCACCGACCGCAGCCTGGGTGGTGCGGCGGACCCGGCCGGGGAGCAGGTGAAGCTCGACACCGGAGACCCCGGCCAGCCTGGCTGCGATCGGGACAGCGTTCGTCAGCACGGTCAGCCGGCGGTCGTGGGGGAGGTGGCCGGCGAGACGTGAGGTGGTGGTGCCCGCGTCGAGCAGCACGCTTCCGCCGGCCGGGGGCAGCTGGGTCAGGGCGGCCCGGGCAATCCGGTCCTTCTCGTCGGCGTGGGCGAGGTCCCGGTCGCCGACGGCGGTCTCGAGGAGGGAGAGGGCGTCGGCCGGGACGGCGCCGCCGTGGACCCGGCGGACCAGGCCCGCCTGCTCCAGAGCGGACAGGTCCCGGCGCACTGTCTCCGTGGTCACCGTGTAGGCCTCCGCGATCTCGTTGACCGAGAGGCGTCCGCGCTGGGTGATGAGGTCGGCCATGGCCTGGCGACGTTCTTCGGCGTACAACCCAGCCTCCTGCGTTCGTGTGGGATTGAATCTTTGTATCTGTTGTTTTACGCCCGAACATGTTGACTGTCAAGGGGGGAGCGGGGCTATCGTTCTTGTATGTCGACCTCATCCACCGCCACGGGCCCCACCTCGTCGCTGCGCGGGACGCCCGTCGTCCCCGGCGTGGCCTACGGTCCGGCGCTCGTCGCGACGACGCGGATCTCCCCCCGCGCGATCGACGAGTTCACCGCTCTGAAGCTCTCCGAGGAGGAGGCCCTGGCCGCCTACGACGGCGCCGTCACACTCGTCGCGGACCGGCTCGCCGGCCGCGCCGACAAGGCGAGCGGGTCCGCCGCCGAGGTGCTCACCGCGACCGCCGGCCTCACTCGCGACAAGGGCCTGCGGTCCGCCGTGGCGAAGGGGGTCAAGGCAGGTGACGGCCTCCTCGACGCCCTGCACGGCGCGATCGAGCAGTTCGCCGGGTTGTTCGCCCAGATGGGTGGACTGATGGCCGAGCGTGTCACCGACCTCAGGGACATCGAGAAGCGCCTCACCGCCACCCTCGTCGGAGAGGCCGAGCCGGGCGTGCCCACCCCGGAGGTTCCTTCTGTCCTGGTCGCCGAGGACCTCGCCCCCGCCGACACCGCTGGACTCGACGCGAGCCTGGTCACCGCGCTCGCCACCGAGAGAGGTGGCCCCACCAGCCACACCGCGATCATCGCGCGCCAGCTCGGGATTCCGTGCGTGGTCGCGGTTCCGGAGCTCATGACCGTCCCCGCCGGGACGCCGGTCCTCGTGGACGGCGCAACCGGTGTGGTCGAGGTCGAGCCCGACCGCGAGCAGGCAGAGGCCAGGGTCGCTGCCGAAGCCGTCGCCCGCGCCGCCCTGGCGAGCTGGACCGGACCGGCGCGTACCAAGGACGGCACCCGGGTGAAGGTTCTCGCGAACGTCGCCGACGGGGACTCGGCGCGCACCGCTGCTGAGGGACCGGTCGAGGGAGTGGGCCTCTTCCGCACCGAGCTGTGCTTCCTCGACCGCAAGGAGGAGCCGAGCGTCGCCGAGCAGACCGAGCTGTACGCCGAGGTGCTGGCCGCCTTCGGGCCCGAGCGCACCGTCGTGGTCCGCACGCTCGACGCGGGCTCGGACAAGCCCATCGCCTTCGCCACCCTGGAGGGGGAGGAGAACCCCGCCCTCGGGGTGCGGGGACTGCGCCTCTCGATCGGCAACCCGGGCCTGCTCGAGCGGCAGCTCGACGCCATCGCCGCGGCGGCACGCGGGACGGGCACGAGTCCGTGGGTGATGGCGCCGATGGTGGCGACCGTGCAGGAGGCCGCGGACTTCGCAGCCCAGGTGCGTGCGCACAATCTCCAGGCGGGGGTGATGATCGAGATCCCGAGCGCAGCGCTCCAGGCGCACAAGATGCTCGAGCAGGTCGACTTCCTCTCGATCGGCACCAACGACCTGACGCAGTACACGATGGCCGCCGACCGCACGGCGGGAGGACTGGCGCACCTCACCGACTCGTGGCAGCCGGCGGTGCTCGCTCTCGTCGCGATCAGCGCCGAGGCCGGTAAGCATGCCCAGAAGCCCGTCGGCGTGTGCGGGGAGGCCGCGGCCGATCCGGCGCTCGCGGCGGCCCTGGTCGGGATGGGCGTCACGTCCTTGTCGATGGCGACCGCTGCGGTGCGTCCGGTCGGGGCTCAGCTGGCGCAGGTCTCCATGGACATGTGCGAGCACGCAGCCGAGGCGGCCCTCGCCGCGACCGACCCGATGGAGGCCCGCGAGGCCGTCCGTGCAGTGCTCGAGGCCGGCTGACGCTTCGCGGGGTCAGTGCTCTGTCGCGCCGGTGGTCGCGGGGGCTGCCGGTGACGACGCGGCCCGTACGACGGTCACCGGCACGCCGTTGAGGACGGCGTTGCCGCTTGCCCGGTCGACGACTCCCGGGTCGGTCAGGTCGTTGATCGAAGGACCCGGCACCTTCGTCGCGTTGGCGAGCAGCACCCCCTCGCGACCGTGACCGTAGCCGTGAGGAAGGCTCACCACCCCTCTCATCACGTCCTCGCTGGCCTGTACGTCGGCCTCCACGGACCCCACCCTGGACGTGACCGCGACCGGCGTACCGTCGGCGATGCCGCGCTCGGCGAGATCCTCGGGGTGCATCAGGAGGTGGTGACGGGGGCGGCCCCTGGTGAGCCGCGTGGTGTTGTGCATCCAGGAGTTGCAGTCGCGCTGGTGGCGGCGGCCTATGAGCAGCAGCTCGCCCGGACCCGCGACGGGGGCAGTCTCCAGGCGGGCGAGGTCGTCGAGCACCAGCTGCGGTGCGGCGTGGACCCGGCGGTCCTTCGTGCGCAGCCGACCCGGAAGCAGGGGGCGCAGCGGGCCGAGGTCGATCCCCTCCGGTCGTCGGCGGAGCTTGCGCAAGGACAGCCTGGCCTTGTCGGTCCGCAGCAGGAGGTCGACCGTCCGGGTCGGGGAAAGACGCAGGCGCGCGGCCGAGACCAGCCGCTTCTTCAGCGGCGCCTTCGTTCCGAGTCGCCGCGTCAGCCGTCGTGTGATCCCGGCGTAGATCTGCCAGTCCTCACGCGCGTCCTCGGCCTTCGGGAGCACCGCTGGGGTGAACCGTGCGGTGTTGCGGACCGCCAGCAGGTGGAAGGCAAGGTCGTAGTGGTCACGCTCGAGGGTCGTGGTGGGCGGCAGGATCACGTCGGCGTGGCGGGTGGTCTCGTTGACGTAGATGTCGACGGCGGCCATGAAGTCGACCCCGGCCAGGGCTCGGTCGAGGCGCCCGCCGTCGGGGGTGGACAGGACCGGGTTGCCGGCCACGGTGAGCACGGCACGCACCTGGCCCTCCCCGGGCGTGAGGATCTCGTCGGCCAGGGTCGAGGACGGCAGCTCGCCGGCGAACTCCGGGAGGCCGCGGACCCGGCTACGCCACAGGTCGTGATGTCCCTTGCCGATGATGCCGCGGCCGACCAGGTCGATCGCCGGGCTCGTGAACATCGTCCCGCCCTCGTGGTCGAGGTTTCCGGCGACGATGTTGAGGCACTGGATCGCCCACTGGCACACGGCCCCGAACTCCTGCGTGGAGACGCCCAGCCGTCCGTAGAGCGCGGCCCGCTCCGTCGTGACCAGGTCGCGTGCGAGGCCCCGGACCACCTCGGCCGGTACTCCGCTGGTCCGCTCGGCCCGCTCGGGCGTGTAGGCGGTGACGGCGGCCTCCACGACGTCGAGCCCGTCGACGTACTCCGGAGCGCGCGAGAGTCCCTCGGCGAACACCGTGTTCAGCATCGCCAGCAGCACGAAGGCGTCGGTGCCGGGCCGGACGAAGTGGTGCTCGTCGGCGGCCTTAGCGGTCTCGGTACGCCGGGGGTCCAGCACGACCATCCGCCCGCCGCGGGCCCGCAGCTCGCGCAGGCGCCCGGGGAAGTCGGGGACGGTCATCAGGCTGCCGTTGGAGGCCATCGGGTTTCCGCCGACCACGACGAACATGTCGGTCCGGTCGATGTCGGGCACCGGCACGAGGAGCTGGTGGCCGTACATCAGGTGGGCGACGAGCTGGTGGGGGAGCTGGTCCACCGAGGTGGCGCTGTAGGTGTTGCGGGTGCGCAGCGCCTTCGCCAGGGCGGTGCCGTGCGTCATCGAGCCGAGGCTGTGGACGTTGGGGTTGCCGAGGTAGACCGCGACCGCGTCACGTCCGTGCTCGGTGATCGTGCGCGCGAGGTTATCGGCCACGAGGTCGAGCGCCTCCTCCCAGCCGATCTCCTCCCACCCGTCAGGAGTACGTCGCACGGGCCGGCGCAACCGGTCGGGATCCTCGTGCACGTCCTGGAGCGCCAACGCCTTGGGGCAGACGTGGCCCCGGGACAGAGGGTCGTCGGGATTGCCGCGGACGCCGGTGATACGTCCGTCCTCGAGGGTGATCCGCAGACCGCAGATGGCCTCGCAGAGGTTGCAGACGCCGAGCCGGGTGATCTGGTTGCCCATAGGAGGATCCTTCCACGAACCGGCGTGTCTCGGTGCGCCTCGAGGTCGAGCTCACGCCCAGCCCGGGCGGCGACCGTGAGCCACCCGCGGCGGATTCGGAAAATGCGGAGGTCCGCTGATAGTCTTGAGCGGTTGCCCCGGTCCGTCGACCTGTGGCGACGTCGCCGTCAGAACGGCCGCGGATCCAGAGTGCCCGGGTGAACAGGCCCCGGCGCGCCGCGCAACGAGCACACCGAAGGGAAGTCGCGTGTCCAGAGGCACCGAAGCGGAGACCAAGAAGAAGATCATCGCCGAGTACGCCA
>DATHVS010000147.1:0-11924 GCA_035461195.1 Nocardioidaceae bacterium | reverse complement strand
TCGGGGACGTCGTGGTTGCCGAAGACGTTCTGCACGTCGTCGAGGTCCTCGAGCGCCTCGACGAGCCGGAACACCTTCGCCGCGGCGTCCTGGTCGACCTCGATGGTCATGGACGGCACGAACGACGCCTCCGCGGAGTCGTAGTCGATCCCGGCGGCCTGGAGGGCGGTGCGGACGTCGACGAGGTCGCTCGGCTCGCTGATGACCTCGTAGGCCTCGCCGATGTCGTTGACCTCCTCGGCGCCTGCGTCGAGGGTCGCCTCGAGGACGTCGTCCTCCTCGACCTGCTTGCCGTCCTGCTCCTTGGTGACGATCACGACGCCCTTGCGGTTGAACATGTAGGAGACCGAGCCGGGGTCGGCGAGCGTGCCGCCGTTGCGGGAGATCGCGGTGCGGACCTCCATCGCGGCACGGTTCTTGTTGTCGGTGAGGCACTCGATGAGGAGTGCGACTCCGTTGGGTCCGTAGCCTTCGTACATGATCGTCTGGTACTCGGCGCCGCCTGCCTCGGCCCCGGAGCCCCGCTTGACCGCGCGGTCGATGTTGTCGTTGGGGACCGAGGACTTCTTGGCCTTCTGGATCGCGTCGTAGAGAGTCGGGTTGCCCGCGGGGTCGCCCCCGCCCATCCGCGCGGCGACCTCGATGTTCTTGATCAGCTTCGCGAAGAGCTTGCCGCGACGGGCGTCGATGACAGCCTTCTTGTGCTTGGTGGTCGCCCATTTGGAGTGGCCAGCCATGAGGTGATGCCTCTACTTCCGCTTCTCGGTGGGACTTTTCGAGGCGTCCGGACGGGACCGGACCATCTCGACGAACAGCGCGTGCATTCTGTGGTCCCCAGTGATCTCGGGGTGGAACGACGTGGCGAGCAGGTTCGCCTGTCGGACGGCGACGATCCTACCGACCGCGTCCCCCGACGCCACGCGCGCGACGACCTCGACGTCCTGGCCCACCTTCTCCACCCAGGGGGCACGGATGAACATCGCGTGGAAGGGCCTGTCGAGGCCGATGACGTCGAGGTCGGCCTCGAAGGAGTCCACCTGTCGGCCGAAGGCGTTGCGGCGCACGACCACGTCGAGTCCCCCGATGGTCTCCTGCCCCGCGACACCCCCCTCGAGGTGGTCGGCGAGCATGATCATCCCGGCGCAGGTCCCGAACGCCGGCAGCCCCGCGCGGACCGCGTCCTGCAGCGGCTCGAAGAGGTCGAAGGTGCGGGCGAGCTTGTACATCGTCGTCGACTCGCCGCCTGGTAGCACGATGCCGTCGACCTCGGCGAGCTCCGAGGGTCGGCGTACACCGATGGTGCGGGCACCGGCGCGTTCGAGCATCGCCCGGTGCTCACGAACGTCGCCCTGCAGCGCGAGCACGCCGACGAGCGGCTGCTCCTGGGGTGGATGGCTCACCGCTCCATCGTAGGTGGGCAACCCCGAGGCCGGGACCGCCCGGTCGGACCGGGACCCGTCACGAGCCGGTGGGCGGGCGTTGCCACCTGGCGGAGACCTCGACCCTGCCCTCGTCGAAGTGCGCCGAGAGACCTTGGTGCTCGAGCGCCGCGACCACCTCGTCGAGAAGAGCGTCACCCGGAGCGACGTTGGCGGTGCTCGGGTGCCACACGTTGACCTCGAGCATGCCCTCGTCGATGGCGTGCCAGACGTCCGGCGGGGTGAACCATGCGATCCCGCGCGGCGGGTCCGCGCGCCGCTCGTCGAGCACCTCCTTGGCCGCCCAGTGGTCCTCGCAGCCCTGGAGCACCACGATGCCGACTGCCTCGAGGGACGCGAAGGCGTCCTGGAGCCGGTGGTAGTCGGTGCGCTCGGGCCAAGAGGCCTCGTCCACGCGGAGCTCCTCTCGGAACTCCTCGATCCACCGGCGGGCAAGGCCGGGCGGGTCCGAGACGTCCGGGAGCTCCGCGGTCACGGCAAGCAGCGCCTCGTCGTGCAGCGCCTCGTCCGTCAGCAGACCAGACCTGACCGCCGACCGCACGAACTCGCGGACGTGCTGCTCCGCGAGCGAACCGGACACGAGACGCCTACCAGCCGCGCTCGGCCAGGCGGTGCGGCTCCGGGATCTCGTCGACGTTGATCCCCACCATCGCCTCGCCGAGGCCGCGCGACACCTTGGCGACCACGTCGGGGTCGTCGTAGAACGTCGTCGCCTTGACGATCGCCTCGGCGCGCTGGGCAGGGTTGCCGGACTTGAAGATGCCGGAGCCCACGAACACGCCCTCGGCCCCGAGCTGCATCATCATCGCCGCATCGGCGGGCGTGGCGATACCCCCGGCGGTGAAGAGCACCACGGGGAGCTTGCCCGCCTCGGCGACCTCCTTCACGAGCGCGTAGGGAGCCTGGAGCTCCTTCGCCGCCACGTAGAGCTCGTCCTTGGGCATGCCCTGGAGCCTGCGGATCTCGTTGCGGATCGTGCGCATGTGGGTCACGGCGTTGGAGACGTCGCCGGTGCCGGCCTCGCCCTTGGAGCGGATCATCGCCGCGCCCTCGGTGATCCGGCGAAGTCCCTCACCGAGGTTGGTCGCCCCGCAGACGAACGGGACGGTGAACTGCCACTTGTCGATGTGGTTCGTGTAGTCGGCGGGGGTGAGCACCTCCGACTCGTCGATGTAGTCCACACCGAGGCTCTGGAGCACCTGGGCCTCGACGAAGTGGCCGATACGGGCCTTGGCCATCACCGGGATCGAGACGGCCTCGATGATCCCGTCGATCATGTCCGGGTCGCTCATCCGGGAGACCCCGCCCTGGGCGCGGATGTCGGCGGGCACGCGCTCGAGGGCCATCACGGCGACGGCACCGGCATCCTCGGCGATCTTCGCCTGCTCGGGCGTGACCACGTCCATGATCACGCCACCCTTGAGCATCTCGGCCATGCCGCGCTTCACACCGGGGGTACCGGTCGCCGCCGGGTTCTCGGTCGTCTTGTCGTTACGGGCGTCAGTCACGTGAACCTTCTTGGTCAGGCAGGGCATGCAGGACCATGCCGAGAGATCAGGATGCCCCCAGCCTACGGCCCCACCCCCTGACCACCCCAACCCGGTTCAGTCAGTGACCAGCGCCTGCGGGGGCACGTCGTCGAGGTTCACCGTCGAAGGTTCAGGAGCCCGACCCGCCAGCCGTAGCCAGCGCACCCGACGACGCGAGCGCAGCGCCCGCGCCGAGGTGACCACGTCGTTGTGGAAGCGCCGGGCCAGCTCCACCTTGCGGCAGTCGCCGGCCAGCTCGGCGAGCAGAGGACCGACCTCTGGGGACTCCCGCAGGTCGGTGACCTCGTCCGCGTCGGCGAGAACCGCCCTCAGGGCCTTCGAGAGGTCCGACTCCGCCGACTCCATCTCCTCGGGGCCGGCGCCTCGGGCGGCGTGGGCCGCGTCGACGAGGACGAGGGAGCGGGCAGGGTCGAGCGCTCCGGAGGTCGACAGCTCGAGCGCCGTGCCGGAACGGCGTAGGAGCTGGGCGTCCAGGGACCCTCGCGCCACCTCGAGCCGGTGGTGCATGCGGTCCAGGCGCTGTGCCGTCCACCACAGCCACACCCCCAGGGCCAGGAGTACGACGACCGCGGCGACCAGCCAGGCCCAGCCCATCAGCCTGCACCTCCCACCCGGGACCCGGCGACCGTCTCGTAGACCTGCACGATCCGGGCGCCCACCGACGACCAGTCGTAGCGGTGCACATGCCTGGAGGCGGCGTCGCGCAGTGCGTCACGGTGGGCACCGTCGTCGAGGATCTCCACTGCCTTGGCTGCCAGGTCGGCCACGTCGCCGTTGTCGAACGCGGTGCCGTAGGCACCCTCCCCGAGCACTCGCCGGAAGGCCGGGATGTCGCTGGCCAGCACCGGTGTTCCCGCGGCCATCGCCTCGATCAGCACGATGCCGAAGCTCTCCCCACCCGTGTTGGGAGCGACGTAGAGGTCCGCCGTGCGCAGGGCGGAGGCCTTCTCCTCGTCGGAGACGCTGCCGAGGAACAGCACGTTCTCGGCGAGCCCCCGGGGCACCCGCCGGCGCGCGGCGTCGACGTCACCCCCGCCTACCACCAGCAGGCGTGTGCCCGGGTGGGTCTCGGCGATCGGCGTCAAGGCCGTGAGCAGCAGGGGCAGCCCTTTGCGCGGTTCATCGATCCTGCCCACGAACGCGATCGTCGGCCTCCCACCTCGCCAGTCCTCACGCACCACCGCGTCGGAGTAGCGGTCGACGTACACGCCGTTGGGGATCACCACCGGCTCGCCACCGAGGTGCTGCACCAGGGTGTTGCGGGCGTACTCCGAGACCGCGATCCGCGCAGCTATCTTCTCCAGTGATGGCCGCAGGATGGACGCGCCTGCCGACATGGCGCGCGATCGGACGTTGCTGGAGTGGAAGGTGGCCACCACCGGCCCCTCCGCCATGACGAGGGCCAGCAACGACAGGCTCGGGGCGGCGGGCTCGTGCAGGTGGATGACGTCGAAGCGGCCCTCGCGCAGCCACCGGCGCACTCGGGCGGCGACCATCGGCCCGAACGACAGGCGCGCGACCGACCCGTTGTAGGGCACGGGTACGGCGCCCCCGGTGAGGACGACGTAGGGAGGGAGCCCGTCCGCGCTGTCTCCCGGGGCCAGCACCGACACCTGGTGACCGAGGCCGATCAGCGCCTCGGCGAGGTCCTTGACATGGTTCTGGACTCCTCCGGGGACGTCGAGGGAGTAGGGGCAGACCAGGCCGATGCGCATCACCTCAGCCCTCGTCCCGTGTCTCGGGCGAGGGCGGCCGGAGATCGGCGACGAAGACGCGCTGCATCATGTGCCAGTCTGCGGGATGGGCACGGAGTGCGTCGGTGAACCGGTCCGCCACGGCCTGCATCATCTCGACCACCCCGTCCTCGCCCTCAGAGTGAGGCACGGGCGGGTGGAAGGTCACCACCAGTTCCGGACCGTCGTAGGCCAAGGTGGCGGGGACGAGTGGTGCTCCGGTGCGGCGGGCCAGCTCGGCCGGCCCCCGTGGCATACGGGCAGGCTCCCCGCACAGCCGGACCTCCACCCCCGAGCGGCTCAGGTCACGGTCGGCGAGCAGCGGCACCAACCGGCCTGCCCGGACCCGCTCGACGAGGGTGGGGAAGGTCGACGGCTCACCGGCGGGCAGGATCTCCATGCCGAGCGAGGCGCGGAAGGCCACGAACTCGTCGTAGAGCCGCTCGGGTTGCAGCCGCTCGGCGACCGTGGTCAGCGGCATGCCCGTGGCGCACCCCCAGGCGCCGGCCCAGTCCCAGTTGGCCATGTGCGGCAGGGGCACCACTACGCCGTTGCCCGCGGCGTAGGCGTCGCGGACGTTGTGCTCACCGACGATCCGCGTGCGGCGTACCACGTCGTCCATGGGCCACGACGGGAGCCGGAAGGACTCCGCCCAGTAGCGCAAGTAGGAGCGGACTGCCGCGTGGGTGAGCTGGTGGAGACCCTCCTCGTCGAGGTCCGGGCGGACCCGCGCGAGGTTGGCGCGCAGCCGCCGCACGCTCCGGCCCTCTCGACGGTGCACCGAGTCGGCGATCCGCGCGAAGACGGCCAGTGCGGCCCGCTCGGGCAACAGCCGCACCAGGCGCCACCCCGAGACATAACCGAGCGCGACGGCGTTCTGCGACGCGGCCTCGGCCGCCCGGCCCAGGGCGCTCCGGCTCGCGGCCATCAGACGGTGGTCCGCGCCTGGCGCCGGACCGTGAGGATCCGTTGTACGACGGTCACGGTGCTCGCCGCAGCCAGGAGCCAGAGCACTGCCTCGAGCAGAACCGGCACGTCGAAGAGGTCGCTGAACCCGGCGGCTGCGAGCACCGCGACGAGCCGGTCGGCCCGGGCGGCGAGGCCGATTTTCGCCTCGTAACCGAGTGACTCGGCGCGCGCGCGGGTGTAGGAGGTGAGCCAGCCTGTCACGAGGGTGTAGAGCGCGAGGGCCGTGAGGAGTTCAGACTGGACCTCGAAGGCGAAGTAGAGCAGGAGACCTCCGAAGATCGCGGAGTCCCCCATCCGGTCGAGGGTCGAGTCGAGGAAGGCCCCCCAGCTGGAGGTCTTGCCCGAGATGCGGGCCATCGTCCCGTCGAGCAGGTCGGAGAACACGAACGCCGTGATCACGAGCACTCCGACGAAGAGCTCCCCCTGCGGGAAGAACCACAGCGCCGCAGCCACGACGCCGAGCGTGCCGATCACCGTGACGGCGTCGGGGCTGACGTTGAGGCGCAGCAGGAGGCGGGCGACCGGGGTGATGAGGTTCGTGAAGAACGTGCGCAGATGTTCGAACATGGCGAGAGCAGGCTACCGGCTCGGTCGCCCTCCCCTTCGCGGGCGCACCGGGAGCGTGACCCACGCCGCTCCGCGCGGTCGGTGTCGGTCAGTGCCAGGCGCCGGCGAGGAGCTCGCGGGTGTCCGTCATGAGCTGGGGCAGGGTTCGCGTTCGGCCGATGATCGGCATGAAGTTCTGGTCGCCCGACCACCGCGGCACCACGTGCTGGTGGAGGTGGGCGGCGATCCCCGCCCCGGCGACGGCGCCCTGGTTCATCCCGAGGTTGAACCCGTGTGCGCCGCTGACCGACCGGATGGTGCGCATCGCCGCCTGGGTCAGTGCGGCGATCTCATGGGTCTCGTCGTCGCTCAGCTCGGTGTAGTCGGGCACGTGCCGGTAGGGACAGACCATGAGGTGACCGGGGCTGTAGGGGTAGAGGTTGAGCACCGCGAAGCTGACATCCCCGCGGTGCACCACGAGCCCCTCGACGTCGTCGAGCGTCGGGATGCGGCAGAACGGGCACTGGTGGCCCGCAGCGGAGTCGGCCGGCTTGTTCTCCCCCCGGATGTAGGCCATCCGGTGGGGGGTCCACAACCGGTCGAGCTCGTCAGGGACGCCGACGCCCTTCTGATGGAGCACCTCGTCGCTCATGGCGCTCAGACCTGGACGCGCCGGTCGACGGCGTCGACCACGCGGGCGATGGCGTCCTCGACGGAGACGCCGTTGTCCTGGTCGCCGTTGCGGTAGCGGAACGACACCGCACCGCCCTCGACGTCCCTGTCGCCGGCGATCATCATGAACGGCACCTTCTGCACCTGCGCGTTGCGGATCTTCTTCTGCATCCGGTCGTCGGAGTCGTCGACCTCAACCCTGATCCCCTGCTTGCGCAGCCTGGCCGCCACCTCGTGGAGGTAGGCCTCGTGCCTCTCGGCGATCGGGATCGCGACCACCTGGACGGGGGCGAGCCAGGGTGGGAAGGCTCCGGCGTAGTGCTCGGTGAGTACGCCGACGAAGCGCTCGATGGACCCGAACTTCGCCGAGTGGATCATCACCGGCCGCTGACGGGAGCCGTCGGCCGCCTGGTACTCCAGGCCGAACCGCTCCGGCTGGTTGAAGTCGTACTGGATCGTCGACATCTGCCAGGTGCGCCCGATCGCGTCGCGCGCCTGGACCGAGATCTTGGGGCCGTAGAACGCAGCGCCGCCCGGGTCGGGCACGAGCTCGAGGCCGGACTCCGCCGCGGCGTCGGCCAGGATCTTGGTGGCGACCTCCCACTCCTCGTTGGACCCGATGAACTTGTCGGAGTCCTCGTCTCGCGTCGAGAGCTCGAGGTAGAAATCGTCGAGGCCGAAGTCCTTGAGCAGGCCGAGGACGAAGTCGAGAAGGTGCTTGATCTCCGCCGGCGCCTGCTCGGGGGTGCAGTACGAGTGGGAGTCGTCCATGGTGAGCCCACGGACCCGGGTCAGGCCGTGCACGACGCCGGACTTCTCGAAGCGGTACACCGAGCCGAACTCGAAGAGCCGGAGCGGCAGCTCACGGTAGGACCGCCCACGCGACCTGAAGATCAGGTTGTGCATCGGGCAGTTCATGGCCTTCAGGTAGTAGTTGCTCCCCTCCATCTCCATGGGCGGGAACATCGTGTCCGCGTAGTAGGGCAGGTGCCCCGAGGTCTCGAACAGGCCCTGCTTGGTGATGTGCGGGGTCCCGACGTACTCGAAGCCCTCCTCGATATGACGGGCCCGCGCGTAGTCCTCCATCTGCCGCTTGAGCACTCCGCCCTTGGGGTGGAACACCGGAAGGCCGGAGCCGAGCTCGTCGGGGAAGCTGAACAGGTCGAGGTCGCGGCCGAGCTTGCGGTGGTCGCGCCGCTCCGCCTCCTCGATCCGGTGCAGGTGCTCGGCGAGCGCCTCCTTTGACTCCCAGGCGGTGCCGTAGATCCGCTGCAGCTGCTTGTTCTTCTCGTCGCCACGCCAGTACGCCGCAGCGCTCCGCATCAGCTTGAACGCCGGGATGCGTTTGGTGCTGGGCAGGTGCGGGCCGCGGCAGAGGTCCTTCCAGGCCGGCGATCCGTCACGCTTGAGATTGTCGTAGATGGTCAGCTCGCCGGCACCGACCTCGACACTCGCGCCCTCGGCGGCCTCCTCGGAGCCGCCCTTGAGCCCGATCAGCTCGAGCTTGTAGGGCTCGTCGGAAAGCTCCTCGCGAGCCTCCTCGTCCGACACGGGCCGCCGGGAGAACTTCTGCCCCTCCTTGACGATCTTGCGCATGCGGGTCTCGATCTTCTCGAGGTCCTCCGGTTTGAACGGCTCGGCCACATCGAAGTCGTAGTAGAAGCCGTCGGTCACCGGCGGCCCGATGCCGAGCCTCGCCTCCGGGTAGAGGTCCTGGACCGCCTGCGCGAGGACGTGGGCGGTGGAGTGCCGCAGGATGTCACGCCCGTCGGAGGAGTCGATGGCCACACCCTCGACCTCGTCGCCATCGGCGATCTCGTAGGACAGGTCCTTGAGCTGCCCCCTGACCCGGGCGGCGATCACGCTCGGCTCGTCGGCGTACAGCTCCCAGGCCTTCGTGCCCGTCGTCACCGATCGCTCAGCACGCTCGTCTGCGCTGATGACGGTGATCTTGATCTCGGACACGGGGATCCCCTTCGTGGGTCGGACGTGCGGACCCGCCGATCGTATCCGGGAGACCGTGACGGCCTCCTCCGGGTTTCGGGCCGGCGAGAACGCCGAAGGCCGGCCCCTGACGGAGCCGGCCTTCGCTGTCGGTGGGCGATACTGGGTTCGAACCAGTGACCTCTTCGGTGTGAACGAAGCGCGCTACCACTGCGCCAATCGCCCGCGGTTGTTGCGCCGGAAAGGTTAGCGCATGAAGCCGCCGAGCTCACATCCCGGGTAGGTCGGGCATCCAGCCGGTGAGCCCCTGGAGCCAGTCCCATCCGTTCAGCGCGAAGTACGGCCATCCGAAGACGGCCACGTAGGTGACGACCACGCCGGTCACGGCGAGAAACCCCGCGCCGGTCAGCATCAGCCGCCGGCGGCGGACCTTCGGGTCCATCGCCTCGGCCCGCAGCCGCGCCTCGTGCAGCTTCCGGCGAGCGGCGACGAGCCAGCGGTCGGCCCAGTCGTACTCGGTCGCCAGGATCGCCAGCCCCAGGACGATCCCCAGCAGCCCGGGACCGGGGGTCACCATCATCACGAGCCCGGCGCCTATCACCAGGGTGCCCAGAGTCGTGACCAGCAGCTTCGTGGTGAGCGAGAGGGCCGGGTTGGCGTGCATCCGGGTGTGCAGACGTCCACGGCGGCGGGCAGGCCTGACTTTCGCCTCGGGCGGAGACGTCTGCGTCGACTCGTTGCTCACGACACCTTCAGCGGACAGCGGGCGGACCGATACCTAGACCTAGACCAGTGGGACAGAGCCTAGCCCGGCGCTGCAAGCAAGGCCCGATGCTTTATGTGGGCCAAAACGGGACACACCGCACAGCATGACGAGCGCCACGAAAAAAACTTCCACGAATCAGGGTTGTTTTCGCGTCACGCGGAAAGCCTGTCTACGTCTCATGGGCGAACCATCTGGGAGGAAGGCGTTCACATGGACTACTCGATGAACACGGCACCGCTGGTCGTGTCCCAAGCCCTCACGCTCGAGCTGATCGACTCCACCGGGGCGGCAACCCCCCTCGAGGCCGAGCTTCAGTACGACCCTCGCGACCCCTACGCGGTCACCACGGTCTTCATGACCGGTCGCAGCCAGGTCCGGTGGACCTTCGGGCGCGACCTGCTCGCCTCGGGCCTCTACGAGCCCTCCGGCGACGGTGACGTCCACGTGTGGCCCTGCCTCGACGCCGACGGCCACGCCGTCGTGATCGTCGAGCTGTCCTCCCCCGACGGAGAAGCACTTGTCCAGGCCAGGACCGGCGACCTGTCGATCTTCGTGGAGAAGATGAGCAAGGCCGTGGTCCCGGGCACCGAGTCGGAGTACCTCGACCTCGACGCCACGATCAACGCGATCCTCGAGGCCGACGCGGTCTGAGTGCTGTTCGCCCACGACATCGAGCACTCCCTGGCCTGCGTCGTGGACCTGGTCAACACCGGGTCGTCGACCTCCGGACAGGATCGGCTCGGTGATCTCGAGGACCTCCTGTCCTTCGTCCGACGCCATGAGGTGAGCGAGGTCGGTGCGCTGACGCGCACCGACCTCGTCGCTGTCCGGGCCCTCCGCAACCGGATCCGGCCGGTCTTCGCGGCGCTTGACGACGCCGCGGCGGCGGGACTCGTCAACGCCCTCGTCGCGGAGTCCCCCGTGACGCCGCGGCTGACCGACCACGACGGCTACCCCTGGCACGTCCACTACTTCGCGCCCGGAGCCTCGCTCGCCGAGCACCTCGCCGTCGACTGCGGCATGGCCCTCGCCCATCTGATCTCCGTGGGTGAGCACGAGCGGCTGCGCACCTGCGCGGCCCTCGACTGCGACCAGGTGCTCGTAGACCTGTCCCGCAACCGCTCCAAGCGCTACTGCGACGCCCGCACCTGTGGCAACCGCGTGCACGTCGCCGCCTATCGCGAACGCCGCCGCCACGCCCCCTCCTGAGCCCTCTCCCGTCACGGGTCGGGGTTCCGGCGCTCCATCTCGGCCCACGTCGCGGCCGCCTTGCGGGTGATCGGCCCGGGCGCCTCGAGCTTCCGGTCGTCACAGCGGCTCACGCCCTGGACGTCACGCGTGGTGGAGACCAGGAAGATCTCCTCGGCGTCCCGGAGCACGTCGACCGACTCGTCGACCTCGCGGCCGCCGTACCACTCGAGCACGAGGGCGCGGCTGATGCCGGCGAGGCAGCCGGCCGCCAGCGTCGGCGTGCGCAGCTCCCCGTCGAGTACGTAGAAGACGTTCGAGCCCGTCCCCTCGCAGAGGTTGCCGGCCGTGTTCGCGAAGATCGCCTCACTGGCGCCCCGCTCGGCGGCGTGGGAAAGGGCGAGCACGTTCTCGGCGTAGGAGGTTGTCTTCAGGCCTGCCAGGGCACCGTGCTCGTTGCGAGGCCACGGGACCGTCACGACCGAGGTCGGACCGCCCCAGGGCTTCATCGAGTCGGCCACCACGACCAGGGTCGGCGGCTTGCTCCCGCGGCCCGAGCCGAGAGGAGCCTCTCCCCCGGTGTAGGTGATCCG
The DNA here is from genome assembly GCA_035461195.1 of Nocardioidaceae bacterium. Lineage (GTDB taxonomy): Bacteria > Actinomycetota > Actinomycetes > Propionibacteriales > Nocardioidaceae > Nocardioides_C. The sequence continues at coordinate 524 of DATHVS010000147.1, read as the reverse complement.
GATCCTCCCCAGTCCGAGCTCCTGGCCTGCCACGACGGCCTCCACCCCCCGACGTACCTCGTCGAGGTCGACCTCGGGCAGCCCTAGGCCCTTGGCCGAACGGGCCAGCCGCTCGAGGTGCCGGGTGAGGGCGAACGGTCGGTTGTCGACGACCTTGATCGCCTCGAACACCCCGTCTCCCACGGTGAAGCCGTGGTCCGTCACGGCCACCGCCGGGGACCTCGGATCGTCGAGGAGCCGGCCGTTCACCCATGCGCGCATGGGTGAGAGCCTAGGTGTGTCTGGCAGCAGAACACGCGCGGCGGCCCCAGAATTTGTCATTCTCCAGACGTCGTATACAGTTCTGCTCGCACGAACGGCACGGGCCCGCAAGGGCCGGGCCGGAACGTTGCAGGCGGACGTAGCTCAGTTGGTAGAGCGCAACCTTGCCAAGGTTGAGGTCGCGAGTTCGAGCCTCGTCGTCCGCTCGGAGAAGGGTCGCAGGTCCCCTCCTTGGTGGAGTGGCCGAGAGGCGAGGCAACGGA
>DATHVS010000146.1:0-14309 GCA_035461195.1 Nocardioidaceae bacterium | reverse complement strand
CGCCAGAAGCGGCGCTTGTCGGGCGCCACCACGACCCGGGCGACGAACTCCGCGACGAAGACGCCCCACAACACCCAGCTGGTCACGGTCAGCGCCAGGCTCAGGGCGGCGCTCTCCCGGGCCAGCTGCTCGGAGAGAACGACGAGCAGGAAGATCAGCCCGAGGACGCTCATGGCCGGGGTCAGCCGGTCCAGCAGCTCCTCGGCCCACTGCTGGCGGTCTTCGGCCTCCCGTCCCGTCGGCATGCTCATGGTGGGGTGGTACCCACCGGAGCGAAGGTGAGTCGACCGTGTGCTGGACTTAGGGGGTACCGCCCAGGTCACGGTCGTAGCATGGCCACGGAGGGCACCCTAAGTTGAGGGGTCGGCCCCGGGCACGCATCCGGGTCGACCTGCGGAAAGAAGGCGAAAGCGCGTGACCAAGCAGGTCAAGCAGCTCGACCGCGTGATCATCCGGTTCGCGGGTGACTCCGGTGATGGTATGCAGCTCACGGGTGACCGGTTCACCCAGGAGACGGCGTCGTTCGGTAACGACCTCTCGACGCTGCCGAACTTCCCGGCGGAGATCCGGGCTCCCCAGGGCACGCTGCCGGGGGTCTCGTCGTTCCAGGTGCACTTCGCCGACCACGACATCCTCACCCCCGGGGATGCCCCCGACGTGCTGGTGGCGATGAACCCCGCCGCGCTCAAGGCGAACCTCGGCGACCTGAAGAACGGCGCGACGATCATCGTCGACAGCCACGACTTCACCACCCGCAACCTCAACAAGGCCGGGTATGCCGAGAACCCGCTCGAGACCGACGCGCTCGACGAGTTCGCCGTACACGCGTTCGACCTGACCGACATGACGGTCGAGGCGGTCAAGGAGTTCGGCCTCTCCCGCAAGGACGCCGGCCGCGCGAAGAACATGTTCGCCCTCGGGCTGGTGTCGTGGATGTACGGCCGGCCCACCGAGCCGACCATCTTGTTCCTGGAGCGGCGCTTCGCGAAGGTCCCCGACATCCGCGACGCCAACGTGACCGCGTTCAAGGCGGGGTGGAACTTCGGTGAGACCACCGAGGCGTTCGTCGTCCAGTACGAGGTCAAGCCCGCCCCCATGGCGGCCGGGACCTACCGCAACATCACCGGCAACCTCGCTCTGGCCTACGGGCTCATCGCGGGCTCCACCCAGTCGGGGCTGCCGCTGTTTCTCGGGTCCTACCCGATCACCCCGGCCTCCGACATCCTCCACGAGCTGAGCAAGCACAAGCGGTTCGGTGTCACGACGTTCCAGGCCGAGGACGAGATCGCCGGCATCGGCGCCGCGCTCGGTGCCTCCTTCGGGGGTGCGCTCGGGGTCACCACCACCTCCGGGCCGGGCATCGCGCTGAAGTCGGAGACCATCGGCCTGGCGGTGATGACCGAGCTGCCGCTGCTGATCGTCGACGTCCAGCGCGGCGGGCCCTCCACCGGCCTGCCCACCAAGACCGAGCAGGCCGACCTGCTCCAGGCGATGTTCGGCCGCAACGGCGAGTCCCCCGTGCCGATCGTCGCGCCGCAGTCGCCCGCCGACTGCTTCGACGCCGCCGTCGAGGCCGCCCGGATCGCGGTCACCTACCGCACCCCGGTGATGCTGCTCTCCGACGGGATGCTCGCCAACGGCTCCGAGCCCTGGCGGATCCCCGAGGTCGAGGACCTACCCGTGATCGACCCGGGCTTCGCCACCGAAGCCAACCACGTGTCGAAGAAGACCGCCGCCGCGGGCGGCACCGACCCGGACGAGTTCTGGCCCTACCTGCGCGACGCCGACACCCTCGCCCGGCCCTGGGCGGTCCCCGGCACGCCCGGCCTTGAGCACCGCATCGGCGGGCTGGAGAAGAGCGACGGCCACGGCAACATCTCCTACGACCCCGCCAACCACGACTTCATGGTCCGCACCCGCCAGGCCAAGGTGGACCGGATCGCCGACTCCCTCCCGCCGCTCGAGGTCGACGACCCCTCCGGCGAAGCCAGGGTGCTCGTGCTCGGCTGGGGATCGACCTACGGGCCCATCGGCGCCGCCGTCCGACGGGTCCGCAACGCCGGCCTTGACGTCGCCCAGGCGCACCTGCGCCACCTCAACCCGTTCCCCAAGGACCTCGGCGAGGTCCTGAAGTCCTACGACGCGGTGATGGTCCCGGAGATGAACCTCGGCCAGCTGTCCATGCTGCTGCGCGCCAAGTACCTCGTCGACGTCGTCGGCTACAACTACGTCCGCGGCCTGCCGCTGAAGGCCGCAGAGCTCGCCGACGCCGTCACCGACCTCGTCGAGACCACGACCTCGACCGACGAGTCCGCCTCGCCGGTCGAGGGAGTCGAGACCCACAAGGAGACCGTGCGATGACCACCGAGTCCCTCCCCTTCCCGGGCCTGGCCGGAGTCCCCGCTTCAGAGGCACCCCAGACCGGCAAGGACTTCACCAGCGACCAGGAGGTCCGCTGGTGCCCCGGCTGCGGCGACTACGCAGTCCTCAAGGCGGTGCAGGGCTTCCTGCCCGGCCTCGGCCTCAAGCGCGAGAACATCGTCTTCGTCTCCGGTATCGGCTGCTCCTCGCGGTTCCCCTACTACCTCGACACCTACGGGATGCACTCCATCCACGGCCGCGCCCCCGCTATCGCCACCGGCCTGGCCACCTCCCGCGAGGACCTCTCGGTGTGGGTGGTCACCGGCGACGGCGACGCGCTCTCGATCGGCGGCAACCACCTCATCCACGCGCTGCGCCGCAACGTGAACATGACGATCCTGCTGTTCAACAACCGGATCTACGGCCTCACCAAGGGGCAGTACTCCCCCACCAGCGAGCTCGGCAAGGTCACCAAGTCCACCCCGATGGGGTCGCTGGACAACCCGTTCAACCCGGTCTCGCTCGCCCTGGGCGCCGAGGGCACGTTCGTGGCCCGCACCATCGACTCCGACCGCAAGCACCTCACCTCGGTGCTCTCGGCCGCCGCCGCCCACCGGGGCACCGCCCTCGTGGAGATCTTCCAGAACTGCCCGATCTTCAACGACGGCGCATTCGACGAGGTCAAGGGCGCCGACACCAAGGCCGACGCCATCATCCCGCTCGTCCACGGCGAGCCGGTCCGCTTCGGCTCCCCCGGAGAGGACGGGCTCGGCCGCAAGGGCGTCGTCCGCGACCCCGCCACCGGCGCCCTCACCGTCGCCGAGGTCAGGACCGCCGACAACCCCGACGGCGTCGACCCCGCCGACGTCCTCGTCCACGACGCCCACGCCGACGACCCCACCACGGCGTTCGCGCTCTCCCGGCTCACCGACCCCGGCTACCTCCACAAGGCGCCGATCGGAATCTTCCGGCAGGTCGAGCACCCGACGTACGACGACCTCGCCCGCGACCAGGTCAACACCGCCCGTGCGGGACAGGACGACGCCTCCCGCGAGCTCGGCGGCCTCCTCCACAGCGGCGACACGTGGACGGTGGTCTGACCCCCGGATCGCCCGCCGACCCCGGTGTGGCGCCGGCGAGGAGGTTCAGGAGCGCCAGACGCTGAGGTACTTGTCGCTCGTCGACGCGACGAACGGCGGGCTCTTCGGGGTCCGCGCACGGTAGTCCCAGGTGCCGCGGCTGGGTAGGGCCACGCGCACCGCGAACCTGCTGCGCTTGTTCGTGCGCACCTTCGTCCAGCCCTTCCAGGCGCACGTGCTGCACCTCCGACGCTGGATCTGGACGACCTTGCCCTGGTACTTCGGCAGCACACGGCCCTTGAACACGATCCCGCCGTTGCGCCGCACGCTGGACAGCCGGAAGGCTCGCTCCACCTTGATGGCGCGGACCTGGCTCGTGGACGCGGCCAGGGTCAGCTCGCCGCTCTCGTCGCTCCGGGTCTCCCCGTGGTAGCGCACCCGGTAGCCGGCGTTCTGCAGCGCCGTGACGGCGGCAAACCGGTAGGTACCGTCGTAGCTGCTCGAGGTGGTCGAGGAAATGGTGCGCCACGGCTTGCCCGGGAACCGTCGCTGCAAGGAGACCGGCGCACTGTCGACGTAGTACGTCTCTCCGTCCGACAGGGAGGTCGTCACCTGCCCCTGCAGGGTGAACGTGTCCCTGAAACGCAGGCGCTGCTTGTCCCATGTGATGCTGACCTGGGTCTGCGCCACCTCCTCGGCCACGGCGGCCGGGGCCGTGAGCACCGCGGCGGGTGTGGCCAGGAGGCACATCGAGAGCAGGGCGGCGATGCGGCTCGAGACGCGCATGGGCTTCTCCTGAACGTGAGGTCCGGTGTGCGTGCCGCTCAATCTAGACCTGCAGCGAACCACGAGTGCGCCGCTCCGCGGATCCCTGGGGTTCCCCGGGGCTGAACCTGCTCGTCAGTGGCAAATATGTTCTTTGATCCTTACATGTCGGCTAGGATTCCTCGGTGCCCGAGACTCGACGCGGCTTCCTCCTGGGAGCGGCCGCCTACGCGATGTGGGGACTCTTCCCGCTGTACTGGCCCCTGCTCAAACCCGCGCTGGCCGTCGAGATCCTGGCACACCGAGTCTTCTGGTCCCTCGTGGTCATGCTGCTCCTCGTCGCGCTGCTGGGACGGTCCCGCCGGCTGCGAGCTGTGATCGCCCATCGACGTACTCTCGGGATCCTGTCCTTCGCAGCACTCGTGATCGCAGTCAACTGGGGCACCTACATCTGGGGCGTCAACAACGGCCACGTCGTCGAGACCTCGCTCGGCTACTTCATCAACCCCCTGGTCACCGTGCTCATGGGGGTCGTCATCCTCGGGGAGCGGCTGCGTCGGCTCCAGTGGATCGCCCTCGGTATCGCCTTCGTCGCCGTGGTGGGCCTGACCGTCGAGTACGGCCGCCCGCCCTGGGTTGCCCTGGCGTTGGCGTTCTCGTTCGCCTTCTACGGCCTTGCGAAGAAGCAGGCCAACGTCGGCGCCGTGGAGAGCCTCAGCGTCGAGACCCTCCTCCTCGCCCCGGTCGCCGCCGGCTACATCCTCTGGCTCATGTCACAGGGCACCTCGACCTTCGGGACCGAGGGCCTCGGACATGCCGCGCTGCTCGCCTCCACCGGGATCGTGACCGCCATACCCCTCATCTGCTTCGGCGCCGCCGCGACCCGCGTCTCGTTGACCACCATCGGGCTGCTGCAGTACCTCGCACCGACCATCCAGTTCGCCCTCGGCGTGCTCGTCTTCCGCGAGGACATGCCCGCGATGCGGTGGGTCGGGTTCATGCTCGTCTGGGTCGCGCTCGCGATCTTCACCTACGAGGCGATCGGGCATCGGCGCCGGCAGCTGCGGCTCACCGCCCAGGCCAGCGCCATCTGAGCGCTGCTCACGAGGTGCGGGTCGCGATGAGGGCGGCGAAGGCGTCGAGGGCGTCCCGGGCCGGGCTCTCGGGGAGGATCCGGAGCAGCTCACGGGCCTCGTTCGCGCGCGCCACGACGTACTCGCGGGCCTCCCCCATCGCCGGGTGCTTGCGCAGCAGGTCGAGAGCCTCGGCGTGCAGCGCGTCGTCGGCGAGGTCGGCCTCGAGCAGCTCGAGGAGCCGCGCGTCTGCCGGGTCCTTCGACCGCTTGGCGATGAGCACCGGAAGGGTGGGAACCCCCTCGCGCAGGTCCGTCCCGGGGGTCTTCCCGGACTCCTCGGACTCGCTGGCGATGTCGAGGATGTCGTCGGAGAGCTGGAAGGCCGTGCCGACCTTCTCGCCGTACGCCGTCAGCGCCTCCTCGACCTCGAGCGGAGCGCCCGAGAAGCGGGCGCCGTAACGGGCCGAGGTGGCGATCAGCGATCCGGTCTTGCCGGCAACCACGCGGAGGTAGTGCTCGAGCGGGTCCTCGTCCTTCCCTGGCCCGAGTGTCTCGAGGATCTGACCCTCGACGAGCCGGGTGAAAGTCTCGGCCTGGATCCGGACGGCGTCGGCCCCGAGCCGGGCGGTGAACTCCGAGGACTTCGAGAACAGGAAGTCGCCGGTGAGGATCGCGACCAAGTTGTCCCATCGAGCGTTGGCCGACTCGGCGCCTCGACGAAGCGCGGCCTCGTCCATCACGTCGTCGTGGTACAGCGAGGCGAGGTGGGTCAGCTCGACGACGCAGGCGGAGGTGACCACCCCGTCGGCGTAGGGGTCACCGGTCTCGGCCGCGAGCAGTACAAGCAGCGGCCGGAACCGCTTGCCGCCGGCGTTCATCAGGTGCCGTGCCGCGTCGGTGACGAAGCGGGCCTCGCTCTGGACGGCCTCCTCGAGCGCCTCTTCGACCTCCTGCATGCGCGCGCGCAGCCGGGCCTCGAGGTCACGGTCGAGGACCGGCAGCGCCAGCGAGGGCGCGGTGGGGGTGGACGACACCGCGTTTCGGCTCCTTCTCGTGTGCATCCGCCCGGAGGCGGGTGCGGGTCAGCGGATGAAGTCCCCGGCGGCGCCGGCCAGGTCGAGGACCGGGCCGGGCGCGACACCCAGGACCAGTGTGGCCGTGAAGCCCACTGCGATCACGATAGTCGTCAGCACCGAAGGCATGGTCACCGTGGGTCCCTCACCGACGGGCTCGGAGAAGTACATCAGCACGATCACCCGGACGTAGAAGAACGCCGCCACCGCACTCATCAGCACTGCGATCACGACAAGCGGCCAGGCACCGCCGTCCAGCGCAGCGCCGAAGACCGCCACCTTGCCGGTGAAACCGCTGGTCAGCGGGATACCGGCCATGCCGAGCAGCAGGAAGGCGAAGACGCCCGCAACCACCGGCGACTCCTTGCCGAGGCCGGCCCAGCGGGTCAGGCTCGTCGCCTCGCCGCTTCCGTCGCGGACCATCGTCACGACCGCGAACGCCGCGATCGTCATGAAGCCGTAGGTGACCAGGTAGAACAGCACCGCCTGCACCGAGGAGATCCCGAGGAGGCCTGCGTCGGTCTGCTGGAGGCCGACGAAGCCGACGAGGAGGAAGCCCGAGTGCGCGATCGCCGAGTAGGCGAGCAGACGCTTGACGTCGGTCTGCGACAGGGCGATGACCGAGCCGACGACCATGCTGAGGATCGCGACCGTCCAGATCATCGGCGTCCAGTCCCAACGGGCACCGCCGAAGGCGACGTAGAACAGTCGCAGCATCGCACCGAAGGCCGCGATCTTCGTGCAGGCGGCCATAAACGCGGTCACCGCGGTCGGGGAGCCGTGGTAGACGTCGGGGGTCCAGGCGTGGAACGGGGCCGCGCCGACCTTGAACAGCAAGCCCACCGACATCATGCCGATGCCGCCGAGGAGCAGCGCCTGGCCGCCGACCCGGCCGGAGACGGCCTCGCTGATGGCGGCGAACTCCATCGAGCCGGCGTAGCCGTAGACCAGGGCGATGCCGTAGATGAAGAAGCCTGAGCTGAACGCGCCGAGCATGAAGTACTTCAGCGCCGCCTCCTGGCTCAGCAGTCGGCGCCGGCGGGCCAGGCCCGCGAGGAGGTACAGCGGCAGCGAGAGGACCTCCAGGGCCACGAACATGGTGAGCAGGTCGTTGGCCGCCGGGAAGAGCATCATGCCCGACAGCGCGAACATCATCAGCGGGAAGACCTCGGTGTGCTCCAGCCCGCGGGTCGACGCCTCCCGCTCGGCCTCGGTGCCCGGCAGCGCCGCGGCCTGGCCGGCGAAGGAGAGTACGCCGCCCTCGAGGTGCCGCTCTGCGAAGAGCAGCACGCTGAACAGCGACAGCACGAGCAGGGTGCCCCAGATGAAGATCGAGGGACCGTCCACCGCGACCGACCCGGCCGCGGCGATGCTGCCGTAGGCGGCCCCGTCGGCGAGGGACTCGAGGTTCATCCCGATGATCACGGTCGCCACGAGCGCGCCGGTGACGCCGGCCAGAGCCAGCAGGGTCTGGATCAGGTAGCGCAGCCCCCTCGGGGCGTAGGCCTCGACGAGCACGCCCACGACCGCCACGCCGGCGATGATCAGGATCGGTGAGAGCAGGCTGTACTCGATGCTGGGAGCCTGGAACTCTGCAGCGATGGTCACTGGTCGCTCTCCTCTTCCTCACCGGAGCCGACGGTCGCCGGTACCTCCGGGGCGGGGTCCGAGACACCCACCTGCTGCAGGGTGTCCTGCACGGCGGGGTCGATGATCGCGGTCAACGGCTTCGGGTAGAAACCGAGCAGGACGATGAGCAGCAGCAGCGGGGCCAGGGCGGAGACCTCACGCAGCCCGAGGTCCTTCATCGTGGCGACGGCCGGCACGGTCGGTCCGGTCATCGTGCGCTGGTACATCAAGAGGATGTAGAGCGCGGCGAGCACGATCCCCAGCACGGCGAAGACGGCGTACCACCAGTTGTAGGCGAACGTCCCGACCAGCACCAGGAACTCGGAGATGAACGGCGAGAGGCCCGGAAGGGACAGCGACGAGAGGCCGGCCACCAAGAAGATGCCCGCCATCACCGGCGCCACCTTCTCCACGCCGCCGAAGTCGCTGATGAGCGCCGAGCCGCGGCGCTGGATCAGGAATCCGGTCACCAGGAACAGAGCGGCCGTGGAGAGGCCGTGGTTGAACATGTACAGCGTCGAGCCGACCTGGCCGTAGCTGTTGAGCACGAAGATGCCCATCACGATGAAGCCGAAGTGCGACACCGACGTATAGGCGATCAAGCGCGAGATGTTGTTCTGGCCGACGGCCGCCAGCGCGCCGTACAGCACCGAGATCACCGCGAGCACGAGCACGACCGGGGTGGCCCACTGCGACGCCTCCGGGAAGAGCCCGAGGCAGAAGCGGATCATCCCGAACGTGCCGATCTTGTCGAGGATGCTGACCAGCAGCACGGAGGTGCCGGGGGTGCCGGCCGCGGCCGCGTCGGGCAGCCAGGTGTGCACCGGGAACATCGGCGCCTTGATCGCGAACGCGATGAAGAAGCCCAGGAACAGCCAACGACCGACGTTCTGGTCCATGGCGATCTGGCTCAGGTCCGAGAGCAGGAACGACGGGCCCGCCTCGCTGTCCGCGGAGACGACGTACAGCCCGATCACCGAGGCCAGCATGAGCAGGCCGCCGAAGAGGGAGTACAGCAGGAACTTGATCGCCGCGTAGGACCGGCCGATCCCGCCGAACCCGCCGATCAGGAAGTAGATCGGGATCAGCGTGGCCTCGAACAGCACGTAGAAGAGGAAAACGTCGGTGGCCATGAAGACACCGAGCGCGAGACCCTCGAGCGCGAGCATCCACGCGAAGAAGGAGTTCACGCTCCAGCGGCCCCCGTCGCCGTCGTTCCAGGAGGCGAGGATGACCACCGGGGTCAGGATCACGGTGAGCAGCACCAGCGTGAGGCCGATGCCGTCGATGCCGAGCGCGTAGTGGGCCCCGAAGGCCGCGATCCACGAGACCTCCTCGGCGTACTGGAAGCCACGGCCGACGTCGTAGCCGATGCCGATCACCGCGGCGAGCGCGAGCGCGACCAGGGAGAAGACAAGGGCGACCTGCTTGGGCAGCTCGTCCGAGGTGCGCCGGGGCAGGGCAGCGACCACCCCGGCACCGACGAGCGGCACCGCCATCAGAACGGTCAACCAGGGAAAGCTCACAGCGACACCAGCCTCAGCATCTCGTCGTGTCCAGCGAAGTTCGGGATGGCGCTCATGCGAGGTTCACCACCAGGAGGACGGCGAGGACCAGGACGGCTCCGGCGAGCAGTGACAGGGCGTAGGAGCGGACGAACCCGGTCTGCCAGCGACGCAGCCTGCTGGACATCCCCGCGAAGGTGGCTGCCGTCCCGTCCACGGTCCCGTCGACCACGTGGTCGTCGAAGTGCGTCAGGCCGCCGACGAAGCGGTCGCCGGGACGCATGAACAGCGACTCGTTGAGCGCGTCGCCGTAGAGGTCTGCCCGCGCGGCGCGGGTGAACACGGTGACGTTCTCGGGCGCCGTGCGCGGCACGTCGCGCTTGCCGACCAGCACCCAGGCGAGGAGTACGCCGGCCGCGACGACCACCGTCACGATCAGCGACATCACGATCGGGGAGACGGCGAGCTCGTGGTGCTCGGCATGGCCGACGACCGGCTCGAGGAAGTCCACGATCCAGTCGCCGAGGAGCATCGCGCCGCCGAGCACCGACAGCGCGGCGAGGACGATCAGCGGCACGGTCATCACGCGGGGCGACTCGTGCGGGTGCACGTCCTCGGCCCAACGCTTCTGGCCGAAGAAGGTCATCAGCATGACCCGAGTCATGTAGAAGGCGGTGATGCCGGCGCCGAGCAGGGCGGCCAGACCCACGACCAGGTTCTCCGAGAACGCGGTCTCGATGATCTTGTCCTTGGACCAGAAGCCGGAGAAGCCCGGGAAGCCGATGATCGCGAGGTAGCCCATCGCGAAGGTCAGGAACGTGACCGGCAGGGCCTTCTGGAGGGCACCGTAGCGCCGCATGTCGACGTCGTCGTCCATCGCGTGCATCACCGAGCCGGCACCGAGGAACATGTTGGCCTTGAAGAAGCCGTGGGTGAGCAGGTGGAAGATCGCGAACGCGTAGCCGGCGACGCCGAGGCCCGCGGCGAGCATCATGTAGCCGATCTGGCTCATCGTCGAACCGGCGAGAGCCTTCTTGATGTCGTCCTTCGCCGTACCGATGACAGCGCCCCACAGCAGCGTGACCGCACCGACGACGACGACCGCGGTCTGAGCGACCGGAGCTGCCTCGTAGATGAAGTTGGAGCGGACGATCAGGTAGACGCCGGCGGTCACCATGGTCGCGGCGTGGATGAGCGCCGACACCGGGGTCGGGCCCTCCATCGCGTCGAGGAGCCAGGACTGGAGCGGGACCTGGGCGGACTTGCCGCAGGCCGCGAGGAGGAACAGCAGACCGAGCGCGGTCATGATGCCGTCGGACGCCTCCGCGGCCACAGCGGAGATCTCGCCGAAAGCGGTGGTGCCGAAGGTCGCGAAGAGCAGCATGATGCCGAGCGCCATGCCGATGTCACCGACTCGGTTCACCACGAAGGCCTTCTTCGCGGCGACCGCCGCGGAGGGCTTGTGCTGCCAGAAGCCGATGAGGAGGTACGACGCCAGGCCGACGCCCTCCCAGCCGAGGAACAGCAGGAGGTAGTTGTCGGCGAGGACGAGCATCAGCATCGCCGCGACGAACAGGTTCAGGTAGCCGAAGAACCGTCGGCGCCGCGGGTCGTGCTCCATGTAGCCGACCGAGTACACGTGGATCAGCGCACCGACCCCGGTGATCAGCAGCAGGAACAGCGCCGAGAGCGGGTCGTAGAGCAGGGCCATGTCGACCTGGAACGGACCGGCCTCGACCCAGCGGTAGAGGTACTGGCCGATCGAGCGGTCACCCGCGTCGCGCCCCATGAGCGTGAGGAACGAGACCAGGCTGAGCACGAAGGAGAGGCTGACGGTGGCGACACCGAGCAGGTGGCCCCACGGGTCGGTCCGGCGGCCGCCGAGGAGCAGGACAGCGGCGCCGAGCGAAGGGAGGGCGATGATCAGCCACAGCAGGGAGAAGACCCCCTCCGCGACCGCGGCCTCGATCACCGGTGTCTCGGCGAGAGGAGTCACGACGGCTGTAGTCAACTTGGCTCCTAGTACTTCAGCAGGCTTGCGTCGTCGACCGAGGCCGACCGACGGGTCCGGAAGATGGTCACGATGATCGCCAGGCCGACCACTACCTCAGCGGCGGCGACGACCATCACGAAGAAGGCCGTCACCTGACCCTGCAGGTTTCCGTGGACGCGGGAGAAGGTCACCAGCGCGAGGTTCGTGGCGTTGAGCATCATCTCCACGCACATGAACAGCACCAGGGCGTTGCGGCGCGTGAGCACGCCGACGGCGCCGATCGTGAACAGGATCGCGGACAGGACGAGGAACGGGGTCTCGCTCATCGACGCTCCTCCCCCTCGGTGCGGGACTGGCTCGGGTCTCCCTCGATCGGGCCCTTCGGGGTGGCGTCGGGCTCACCGGGGATGTTGGAGGTGCCGTCGTCGACCAGGCCGCGGGTGACCTCCTCGATGTCGTCGGCCAGCTGCGGGGCGGAGCGGACGGTGCCTCGGGCCGCCAGCACGCGGGAGACCGACACGTCGGCCGGGGTGCCGTCGGGCAGCAGCGCAGGTGTGTCCACCGCGTTGTGGCGGGCGTAGACACCGGGGGCCGGGAGCGGCCCGGGGTGCTTGCCCTTCTCGGCGTAGTCGCGCATGCGCTGGGCCGCGAGCTCGCGCTGCGACAGGCGCGGCCGGAACCGCTCGCTGTGCGCGAGCACCATCGTGCCGATCGCGGCGGTGATCAGCAGCACCGCGGTCGCCTCGAAGGCGATGACGTAGCGCGAGAAGAGCAGGTCCGCGAGGCCCTGGATGTTGCCGCCGGCGTTCGCCGCGTCGAGCCCGGTCACCGCGCCGACACTGACCTGGGCGATGCCGAGGACCAGCAGGGCACCGAAGACGAGGCCGACGATGATCGCCATCAGTCGCTGACCCTTGAGGGTCTCCACGAGCGAGTCGGAGGCGTCGACGCCCACGAGCATCAGTACGAACAGGAAGAGCATCAAGATCGCGCCGGTGTAGACGATGATCTGCACCGCGAAGAGGAACGGGGCGTCCTGCACGAGGTAGAGGACGGCCAGGCCGATCATCACCACGGCGAGCATCAAGGCGGCGTGGACGGCCTTGCGCGCGAAGAGCACGCCGAGCGCCGCCACGACCATGATGGGCGCGAGCAACCAGAAAGCGATCACTGCCGGTCCTCACTCTCGGCGGTGTCCGGACGCGACTTGAACGCGCCCCGGTAGTAGTCGGTCTCGTCGTCGCCGAGCAGCATCGGGTGCGGGGGCTGCTCCATGCCCGGGAGCAGCGGCGCGAGCAGGTCCTGCTTCTCGTAGATGAGGTCAGCGCGGTTGTCGTCGGCGAGCTCGTACTCGTTGGTCATCGTGAGCGCGCGCGTCGGGCACGCCTCGATGCACAGCCCGCAGAGGATGCAGCGCAGGTAGTTGATCTGGTAGACGCGACCGTAGCGCTCACCCGGCGAGAAGCGCTCGCCCTCGGTGTTCGAGGCGCCCTCGACGTAAATGGCGTCCGCCGGGCACGCCCACGCGCAGAGCTCGCAGCCGATGCACTTCTCGAGACCGTCCGGCCACCGGTTGAGCTGGTGCCGCCCGTGGAACCGAGGTGCGGTCGGCCGCTTCTCGAACGGGTACTGGTAGGTGACGGTCTTCTTGAACATGGTGCGGAACGTGACGCCGAAACCCGCTACGGGGTCCCACAGCTGTTCCTTGAGGGTGGCCATTACTCCTTCTCCTCCGTGCTCGAGGTGACCGTGGTGGCCGTGGGACGCGCGCCGCGCACGGCGCCGCCGGCGGGCATGGGCGGGACGGGGTAGCCCCCGGCGAAGGCGTCGGCCTCGGTCGGTTCGGCCGGGGCCTCCTCCTCTTCCTCCTCGCCGCCACCGACGAAGAAGAGCGCGGCGAAGACCACGGCGAGGACGGCGAGACCGATCAAGAGGTAGTTGCGGTCGATGCCGCCGTCGAGGCTCATCCAGCGGATCGTCGCCACCGCGAAGATCCACGCCAGGGAGATCGGGATCAGCCGCTTCCAGCCGAAGCGCATGAACTGGTCGTAGCGCAGGCGCGGCAGCGTGCCGCGGAGCCAGACGAACATGAAGATGAACATCAAGACCTTGCCGAGGAACCACAGAACCGGCCAGTAGCCCTCGTTGAACATGCCGTCGTTGATCGTCGACAGCGGCCACGGGGCGCGCCAGCCGCCGAGGAACAGGGTGGTCGCGAGCGCCGAGACGGTCGCCATGTTGACGTACTCGGCGAGGAAGAACAGCGCGAACTTCAGCGAGGAGTACTCGGTGTGGAAGCCACCGACGAGCTCGCCCTCGGCCTCGGGGAGGTCGAAGGGTGCGCGGTTGGTCTCACCGACCATCGAGATCACGAAGATCACGAAGGACGGCACCAGGATCAGGCCGAACCACAGCCGCTCCTGCGCCGCGACGATGCCCGAGGTGGACAGCGACCCGGCGTAGATGAAGACCGCGACCAGGGACAGACCCATCGCGACCTCGTAGGAGATCATCTGCGCCGAGCTGCGCAGACCGCCCAGGAGCGGGTACGTCGATCCGGACGCCCAGCCGGCCAGGACGATGCCGTAGATGCCGATCGAGGCGACCGCCAGCATGAACAGAACCGCCACGGGCATGTCGGTGAGCTGGAGCGGTGTCTGGATGTCGGTGCCCGGCACGTTGACCACGGGACCGAACGGGATCACCGACCAGGTGAGGAAGGCCGGGATCACCATGACGATCGGGGCGAGCAGGTAGACGGCCTTGTCGGCCGCCTTCGGGATCACGTCCTCCTTCAGCGCCAGCTTCACGCCGTCGGCGAGGCTCTGG
>DATHVS010000145.1:0-18017 GCA_035461195.1 Nocardioidaceae bacterium | reverse complement strand
CACCCACGGCTACTCCACCTCGTCCGCCCTGCCCTGCTCCTCGGGCTTCCAGGTGGGCAACCGGGTCTTCAAGAACTACGAGTCCGGGGCCTACGGCACCATCGGCTTCGACAAGGCGCTCGAGGTCTCCTGCAACACCTTCTTCTACCGGATCGGTTACAACTTCTGGCAGAAGTTCGGCAGCGACGTCGACGACGTCAAGGCCCGTGACCCGCTGGTGAGGATCGCCAAGGACTTCGGCTTCGGCACGAAGACCGGGATCGACATCCCCGGTGAGGCCCCGGGCCGGATCGCCGACCGTCGCTGGAAGCGCGACTACTACGAGGCCAACAAGGACTACTACTGCGACCTCGGCAAGCAGCCCGGCAACGACTTCCTGCACCGCTTCGCGCGGGAGTTCTGCATCGAGGGCTTCGCCTACCGCGCCGGGGACGCGGTGAACTTCTCCATCGGACAGGGCGACACGATCGTGACGCCGCTCCAGCTCGCCAACGCCTATGCCGCGCTCGGCAACGGCGGGATCCTCTGGGAGCCCCGGGTCGGCCGCGCCGTCGTCGACCCCGAGGGCAACGTCATCAAGGAGATCAAGCCGAAGAAGGCAGCCTCGGTGAAGGTCGCCAAACGCCACCTCGACTACATCGACCGGGCGCTCCACGGCGTCTCCACCCGCGGCACCATGTCGTGGCGGCTCATCGACTTCCCGCTCGACGAGGTCAAGATCCGGTCGAAGACCGGCTCGGCGGAGGTGTACGGCAAGCAGTCGACCTCGTGGGTCGCGTCCTACGACAAGCGCTACGCCGTGGTGATGATGGTCTCCCAGGGCGGCACCGGGTCCGGCACGTCCGGCCCCGCGATCCGCAAGATCTGGGAGACGCTGTACGGCGTCCGCGGCAACCGGGTGGTCAACACGAAGGCCGCCCTCCCCGGGGCGAAGCCTCCGGCCGGCCTGCCCGTGTTCGCGGCCGACGGCGAGATCCTTCCGCCCACGGCCCGCACCGGGAAGCCCGCGCGGAACGAGAAGCCGGCCCTGGCCAAGCAGGACCGGAGGAGCCGATCATGACCATGGCACCACCCGCCCGATCCCGATCCCTGCGCATCGAGAGCACCAGCCGCCGGGCCCCCCGCCTGGACTGGCTGCTCATCCTGGCCGTTGCCGGGCTGCTCGTCATCGGGACCCTCCTCGTGTGGTCCGCGACGGTCAACCGGGAGACCCTCACCGGCGGGGACCCCAATGCGTTCCTGAAGAAGCAGCTGGTCAACATCGCGATCGCCGTGGTGCTCGGCGTCATGATCACCGCGACCGACCACCGTTGGGTGCGCATCCTCGCGCCCCTGGTCTACGTCGCATCGGTGGCCGGGCTCGTGCTGGTGCTCGTCATGGGCACCACCATCAACGGCTCGCGGTCGTGGCTGATGGTCGGCGGCATGTCGATCCAGCCGGCGGAGTTCGCGAAGCTGGCCGTGGTGATCGGCATGGCCCTGCTCGTCGCCGAGCGCACCGAGGGTTCGTGGAAGCAGCGCGAGGTCCGCCACCTGGACGTGCTCGGGATGCTCGTGATCGCCGCGGTCCCCGCTGTGCTCATCCTGCTCCAGCCCGACCTCGGCACCATGCTCGTGCTGGCCGCCACCGTGTTCGGGGTGGTCGCGATCTCCGGTGCCCCACGCCGGTGGCTCATGGCGCTGGCCGGTGGAGCCGCAGGCACCGCGGTGCTCGCCGTGCAGGCGGGGGTGCTGAAGGACTACCAGGTCGACCGGTTCATGGCGTTCACCAACCCCGGCCTCGACCCCCGCGGCGCGGGGTACAACACCGAGCAGGCGCGCATCGCGATCGGCAACGGCGGCATCTTCGGCCAGGGCCTCTTCGACGGCTCGCAGACCAAGGCCGGTTTCGTCCCCGAGCAGCACACCGACTTCATCTTCACCGTGGCCGGCGAGGAGCTCGGCCTTGTCGGGTCGGCGATCATCATCGCGCTCCTCGGCGTGGTGATGTGGCGCGCGCTGACCATCGCCATGCGTGCCGACGACCTCTTCGGGCGTCTAGCGGCGGGCGGGATCGCGTGCTGGTTCGGCTTCCAGGCGTTCCAGAACATCGGGATGTGCCTGGGCATCATGCCGGTCACCGGCGTACCCCTGCCCCTGGTCTCCTACGGCGGGTCCTCGATGTTCGCCGGACTCATGGCCATCGGGCTTCTGCAGAACATCCACCTGCGCACCGACCGCTCCATGGGCCTCGGTGTCGCCCGGAGCCGTCTGGTGAGGTCCCGCTTCTGACGGCTGCCCGCGGTCTTCGGCAGGTATGGCTCCTTGCGTCGGGAAGGTCCTCTGGACGCGAGCCCGGCACAGGGGCAACCTGGAAGGGGAGCGAGGAGGCCGCGATGGATCTCAACACGTTGTACCACCGGACCGTCGAGTGTTGGGCCGCGCGGGTAAACGACGTACGCGACAACCAGTGGGACGGGCCCACCCCGTGCTCCGAGTGGACGGTGCGGGACCTCGTCAACCACGTCGCGGGCGAGGACCTCTGGACGGTCCCGCTCATGCAGGGGCGCACCATCGACGAGGTCGGCGACCGGTTCGACGGCGACGTGCTCGGCGACCAGCCGGTCGCGGCCGCGCTCGACGCCGCGAAGGAGGCGGTCTCGGCGGTGGCCGAGCGCCTGCCGCGTACGGAGAGGGTGCACCTGTCCTACGGGGACGAGGACCCGGCCGAGTACGTCCGCCAGCTCGCTTCGGACCACCTCATCCACGCCTGGGACCTGGCGGCGGCCACCGGCGGCGACACCCGGCTCGACCCGCAGCTGTTGGCGGAGGTCGCTCGTTGGTTCGCGGGCCGAGAGGAGCTCATGCGGTCGGTCGGCATCATCGGCCCGCCCGCCTCGGGGAGCGGCGACCTCCAGTCGGACCTGCTCGCGGCTGCCGGGCGTGACTCGGACTGGGGTGCCAACCACGCCCTCCTGGCGCGGTTCCAGGCTGCTTTCGCCGACCGCGACGTGGACCGGATCATGGCGCTGATGACCGACGACTGCGTCTTCGAGTCGACCGGTCCGGCCCCCGACGGTGTGCGCCACGAGGGTGCCTCCGACGTACGCCGCGTCTGGGAGCAACTGTTCGACGAGACCCGGGACGCCGCCTTCACCGCCGAGGAGTCGTTCGTGTGCAAGGACCGTGGGGTCGTCCGCTGGCGCTTCACCTGGACCGAGCCCGACGGTTCACCCGGTCACGTGCGCGGGGTCGACGTGCTCCGGTTCCGGGACGGGAGGGTCGGCGAGAAGTTCTCCTATGTGAAGGGGTGAGGGAGATGATCCACGAGGTGGACGGCCGGGCCCTGGTCGACACCGCTCAGCGCGCCACCCAGCGGATGCTCTGGTGGAGCCTGGCCGTGGTCGGCGCCGTGGGCATGGTGATCTTCGTCGTTCTGGTGGGCCTCTTGCTCTGGGGCATCTTCACCGGGGTTCCGGGAGTCGCCTCCCGTTGACGCGCCCATGCGGTCCGACCCGGTCCGGTCCGGCGCTTCGTGAGGTCCCCATGGGGCATACTGGAAGGAATGAAGCCAAGATCCGCAGCCAAGCGGCGATTCTTACCCGGCAGTCCCTTCAACGACCTCCACCCCGCGCCGCCGATCGAGCAGTACGCCGTCCAGGATCGAGTCACTCACGACAAGTACGGCCTCGGTCGTGTCGTCATGACCGAGGAGGATGCGGTGACTGTGGACTTCGGCTCCGACAAGCTCCGGTTCGTCAGTCCCTTCCACAAGCTGACGAAGCTGTAGGAGAGCCCCTCACCGGCGACACGCAGCGGTGACAGGGGCTGGACGGTCATGCTCGAAGGGGTGAGGATGTCCGGATGAGCGAGTCGAGCACCGACCTCACGAACGTCGACCCCCTGATCACCGAGGCGGTCGAGAACATCAGCAACCGGTTCGGCATCCAGGGCCTCTGCGACCTGATCGCTCTCGCGCGTGAAGAGATCGCGCGATCCGAGGCCGCCCTGAGGGAGCTCGCCGAGTCGGAGTGAGCCCCGCTCGGGTTAGAACCTCACCGGTGTCCGGCGTACCCTGTTAGCGACCCCACCCCAGGCTTCGAGAGGTTCCTGCATGCCCGCGCCCCACGCCGAGTCACTGTTCCCGCGACTCGAGCCGCTGCTGCCGTCGGTGCAGAAGCCCATCCAGTACGTCGGCGGCGAGCTCAACGCCACCTTGAAGGAGTGGGACTCCGTCGAGGTCCGGTGGGCCTTGATGTACCCCGACGCGTACGAGGTCGGCCAGCCCAACCAGGGCGTCCAGATCCTCTACGAGGTGCTCAACGAGCGCGACTGGATCATGGCCGAGCGCACCTACGCGGTGTGGCCGGACATGGAGAAGGTGATGCGCGAAGGTGACTCCGAAGGACCCATCCCGCAGTTCACCGTGGACAACCACCGCCCGGTGCGGGCCTTCGACGTGCTCGGCGTCTCCTTCGCGACCGAGCTCGGCTACACGAACCTGCTGACCGCTCTCGACCTCGCCGGGATGCCCCTGCACGCAGTGGACCGCGGTGAGGAGGATCCGATCGTGATCGCCGGCGGCCACGCGGCGTTCAACCCCGAGCCGATCGCGGACTTCGTCGACGCGGCCGTCCTCGGTGACGGCGAGGAGATCGTCCTCGCCATCTCGGACGTGATCCGGGAGTGGAAGCTGGACGTGGCCCAGCGGGGCGGCTCCTTCGACTCCGGTCGTACGCCGCGCGACGAGCTGCTCTACCGCCTGGCGGTGTCCGGGGCCGTGTACGTCCCGAAGTTCTTCGACGTCGAGTACCTCCCCGACGGTCGCATCAAGCGGGTCGCCCCCAACACCTCGGGGGTGCCGTGGCGCGTCCACAAGCACACCCTGATGGACCTCGACGCCTGGCCGTACCCGAAGAAGCCGCTCGTGCCGCTCGCCGAGACGGTGCACGAGCGCTTCTCCGTCGAGATCTTCCGCGGCTGCACCAGGGGCTGCCGCTTCTGCCAGGCCGGCATGATCACCCGCCCGGTCCGGGAGCGCTCGATCACCACGATCGGCGACATGGTGGAGAACGGCATCCGCAAGTCCGGCTTCGAGGAGGTCGGTCTGCTGTCCTTGTCGAGCGCCGACCACACCGAGATCGGCGAGGTCGCCAAGGGCCTCGCGGACCGGTACGACGGCTCGAACGTCTCCCTGTCGCTGCCGTCGACCCGGGTCGACGCCTTCAACATCACCCTGGCCAACGAGCTCTCGCGCAACGGCCGCCGGTCGGGCCTGACCTTCGCCCCCGAGGGCGGGTCGGAGCGGATGCGCAAGGTGATCAACAAGATGGTCACCGAGGAGGACCTGATCCGGACCGTCGCCACGGCGTACTCCCACGGCTGGCGTCAGGTGAAGCTGTACTTCATGTGCGGCCTGCCCACCGAGACCGACGAGGACGTCCTCGAGATCGGCGAGCTCGCCAAGAAGGTGATCGCCAAGGGCCGGGAGGTCTCGGGTCGCAAGGACATCCGCTGCACGGTCTCGATCGGCGGGTTCGTGCCCAAGCCGCACACGCCGTTCCAGTGGGCCGCCCAGCTCGACCACGAGACCACCGACGAACGGCTGAAGAAGCTGCGTGACATGGTGCGCGCCGACAAGCAGTACGGCCGCGCCATCGGCTTCCGCTACCACGACGGCCGCCCCGGGATCATCGAGGGCCTGCTCTCGCGGGGCGACCGCCGCGTCGGCGCGATCATCGAGGAGGTCTGGCGCGACGGCGGCCGTTTCGACGGCTGGAGCGAGCACTTCTCCTACGAGCGCTGGGTCGACGCCTCCAAGCGGGGGCTCCAGGACACCCCGGTCGACCTGGGCTGGTTCACGATCCGCGAGCGGGAGTACTCCGAGGTGCTGCCCTGGGACCACCTCGACTCCGGCCTCGACCGCGACTGGCTGTGGGAGGACTGGCAGGACTCCATCGACCCCGACTCCACCGTCGAGGTCGAGGACTGCCGCTGGACCCCCTGCTACGACTGCGGCGTGTGTCCGCAGATGGACACCGAGATCCAGATCGGCCCCACCGGCAAGCAGCTGCTCCCGCTGTCGGTGGTCTGAGCCCGACCGTGCCGGGTCATCGACCTGGCTTGATCTGGTCCTCGATGTACGACGGACGGGCGACCGTCAGTCCGGCGGCGAGCTGTGCGAGCACGAGCACGGTCAGCACCGACAGGGGCACCGTCCAGCCGCCCGTTGCCTCGTAGAGCACGCCCATCCCGAAGGGCCCCAGGGCGGCGATCAGGTAGCCCACCGACTGGGTGAAGCCCGACAGGGCCGCGGTTCCGGGGCTCGTGCGTGAGCGCAGGCCGATGAGCGCGAGCACGAGCGGGAAGGTGCTGGCGGCGGCCCCGACCAGCACCGCCCAGAGCCATGCGCCGGTGACCGGGGCGAAGATAAGGCCGAGGTACCCGGCCGGGTAGCAGGCGATGAGCGCGATCATCAGCCACGCCTGGTTGCGCAGCCGTCCGGCCAGCGTGGGGATCACGAAGGACAGCGGGATGCTCATCGCCGTGATCACACCGAGGAGGAGGCCTGCCTTGGCAGGTGAGAACCCGGCGTCGCGGTAGACCTGGGCGAACCACCCGAAGATCGAGTACGCCTGGAGGGACTGGAGGCCGAAGAAGAGCGCCATCGCCCAGCCGAGACGGGTGCGGGCGACCTGCCGGAGCGTGATCGTGTGCGGTGTCGCGGCCGGGGCCCGGTCGTGGCGGATCAGGCCCAGCCAGGGGAGGGCGGCGACGAACGCGGTCACGGCCCACGCGAACAGGCCCCACCGCCACGAGCCGAGCTGGTCGGAGATCGTCACGGTCAGGGCCGACGCGGCGGTCAGCCCGATCGCCATGGAGGTGGTGTAGATCGCGGTGAGGAGGCCGACCCGGCTGGGGAAGTGCAGCTTCACGAGCGAGGGCAGCAGCACGTTGGCCGTGGCCATCCCCGCCAGCGCGAGCAGCGACATCAGCAGGAACAGCCAGATCTCCTCGGTGCGCGCTCGCACGGTGAGTCCGACGACCACGGCGCCGAGGGAGACGAGTGTCACGCGGTGCACGCCGGCCCGCCGTGCGAGGTCGGGCGCGAGTGCCCCGAAGCTGGCGAAGGCCAGGACCGGAAGCGTGGTGAGTACACCGGCGGTGGCCCCGGACATCCGGAGGCTGCTCGTGATCTCGTCGAGGACCGGTCCGACGCTGACGGCAGCGGGCCGCATGTTGAAGGCCAGCACCACGATGCCGACGAGGACGAGGAGCCGCTCCCAGCGGGTGTCCTCGTTCGAGGGGGTCGAGGGTGCGGGTACGGTCACCGAGACACCCTACGAGCCGTCGTACTCCCAGGTCGGCAACGGGTCCCAGGGACCCGCTGTTGCTGTCGGTCGGTGTGGCTCGGGTCTGCAACAGGTCCTGGGACCTGTTGTTGCTGTCGGCGCCGCCTCCACATGCCTGCCTGGTCCCCGGGCTCCGGAGGACCCGACGGTGGCCCTTAGGGTTGCATCGTGCCCGACCAGCCAGAGCAGCAAGCGCCTCCCGTCCAGCGGCTCCGCGTCCGCTACGCCAAACGGGGCCGCCTGCGCTTCACGAGCCACCGGGACTTCTCACGGGCGTTCGAGAGAGCGGTGTTCCGGGCACGCATCCCGATGGCGTACTCCTCCGGCTTCAACCCCCACCCCCGCATCTCCTACGCGGGGGCGGCGCCGACCGGTTCGGCCAGCGAGGCGGAGTACCTCGAGATCGCCCTTGCCGAGGAGGTCGACCCCGCGTCCGTGCACGCGGCCCTCGACGAGGCACTGCCCGACGGGCTCGACGTGCTCGAGGTGGTCGTCAGCAGGGGCGGGTCCCTCTCGGACCGGCTGGAGGCCAGCCACTGGCGACTGACCCTGCCCGGCGTGGCAGGGGACGGCGCGGCTGAGACTGTCACGAAGTTCCTCGCCACCGCTGAGGTCGAGGTGCAGCGGATGACGAAGAAAGGTCTGCGAACCTTCAACTGCCGAGACGCCGTCGTGTCGCTCACCTCCCACGTTGGCGAGGTATCCGGGCAGGAGTGTGCGATACTCGACGTGGTCTTACGTCACGGAACTCCGTCCGTGAGACCCGACGACATCCTCGCCGGACTCCGCGAGGTCGCCGGACTCGACGTCGGCACCGCTCCTTTGCACGAGCGGCAGGCGCAGGGCCCGCTCGATCCGCTGACCGGCACGGTGGGGGATCCGTTGGAGCACGACCGCGACGCAGGGTGACCGAAGGTGACAGGTTCGGTCTTGTGACCTGCTGACCGCGGTCGGCGCCGATGCGAACCTCTGACGACGACTGATCTCGGAGGTTGTCGCCGCCGCTCCAGCTTCCACCTGGGCCGACGGCTCGCGCAGGAATCGCGTGCCACGGCCACGGTCAGCCGGAGCCCGACCGACAGGCTTGCGTCGTCCGGCTCGCCCGGCGCGACGACTGACACGCTCCCGCGTGGGCACGCACTCGATGTGTCCCGGGAGCCTAGGAGAGCAGATGCTCGACTCTGAGAACGCAGAAACCGCCGAGACATCGGCATCGACCCAGGCAGAACAGGCCACAGCCGAGACGGCCCCCTCGCCCGAGGCTTCCCCCGACGAGACCGCGTCTCTTACGGCACCGGAGTCCCCGGACGGGGGTGAAGCTCCCGAGCTGCCCGCCAAGAAGGCAGCCGCCAAGCGCACTGCGGCGAAGAAGACCGCGGCCAAGAAGTCCACCGCGAAGAAGACCACCGCCAAGCGAGCCACCAAGAAGACCGCTGCAGAGGCACCTGCGACCGAGGGCGTCGAGCCGGCAGCCGGCACGGAGGAGGCCCCCACTGCCGCTGCCGACGCTGCGAGCGACGGGGTCGACCAGGCCCAGAAGCCGGCCAAGAAGACGGCGAAGAAGGCCGCCAAGAAGACGCCTGCCAAGAGGGCGGCCAAGGAGGCTGTCGGTACGCCGGAGGCCGGCGAGCCCGCTGGCGAGGCCGCAGGGGAGACCGCCGACGATGCGGACCGGGCAGGCGACGTGGCACCCGCCGAGAGCGCGGAGACGGCTACGCCCGATCAGCCGGCTGCTGTGGAGACCGAGGAGTCGGCCAAGGCAGCCCCGCCGCCCGTCGCGGTCCCGCTCTTCCAGCCCCCGGACCCGACGAAGGCCGTCGTGACGCGTCGCCGGAGGACGAGCAAGTCCGCGGAGACCCCGGAGGGGGCCGAGGCGGCCCCGGAGGGCGAGGAGCAGAAGAAGCCTGCCAAGAAGGCGGCCAAGAAGACCTCGAAGAAGGCAGAGGAGGCCCCTGAGGCCGCGGAGGCCGCGGAGGCTGCGGAGGAGCCCGGTCGCGGGCCCGAGGAGGGCGCCGAAGGCGAGGAGCAGGGCGGCGAGCGCCGCCGCCGCCGTCGTGGCGGCCGCCGTCGCCGTCGTTCCGGCGGGGGCGAGGACGGCGAGTCCACCGACTCCGGCGACTCCACCGCGGAGCAGGACAAGGCTGCTTCCGGTGCGGCCGACGACGGCGAGGAGTCCGGCGCCGGCACGAGACGCCGTCGCCGTCGCCGCCGCGCGGGCGAGGGTGGCGAGGGTGGCTCGGACGAGCCGGAGAACACCGTCACCAAGGTCCGCAAGCCCCGCTCGGCGGAGGACGAGATCACCGCGCTGAGCGGGTCGACCCGCCTCGAGGCCAAGAAGCAGCGCCGTCGCGAGGGTCGCGAGGCCGGTCGTCGCCGCGCCCCGATCGTGAGTGAGGCGGAGTTCCTCGCCCGCCGCGAGTCCGTCGACCGGGTGATGGTGATCCGCCAGCGCAACGACCTCACGCAGATCGCGGTCCTCGAGGACAAGGTGCTCGTGGAGCACTACGTCTCCCGCGAGTCGCAGAACTCCCTCATCGGCAACGTCTACCTCGGCCGGGTGCAGAACGTCCTGCCCTCGATGGAGGCGGCGTTCATCGACATCGGCAAGGGTCGCAACGCTGTCCTCTACGCCGGCGAGGTCAACTGGGAGGCGCTCGGCGCGAAGAACGGGACCCCGCGCAAGATCGAGGCGGTGCTCAAGTCCGGCCAGCCGATCCTGGTTCAGGTCACGAAGGACCCGGTCGGTCACAAGGGTGCCCGGCTCACCAGCCAGATCAGCCTCCCGGGCCGGTTCCTGGTCTACGTGCCGGACGGCACCACCAGCGGCATCTCGCGGAAGCTGCCCGACACCGAGCGCAACCGACTGAAGACGCTCCTGAAGGAGATCGTCCCCGAGACCGCGGGCGTGATCGTGCGCACGGCGGCGGAGGGCGCGAGCGAGGACGAGCTCACCCGCGACGTGGAGCGGCTCACCGCCCGGTGGGCAGACATCGAGAGCAAGGTCGCCAAGGGCAATGCGCCCCAGCTGCTGTACGGCGAGCCGGACCTCACGCTGAAGGTCGTCCGTGACCTGTTCACCGAGGACTTCAGCAAGCTCGTGATCGCAGGTGACGACGCCTGGGACATGGTCGAGGGGTACGTCACCCACGTCGCGCCCGACCTCAGCGAGCGTCTCGAGAAGTACGACGGGGAGCGCGACGTCTTCGCGGCCTACCGGATCGACGAGCAGATCGAGAAGGCGCTCGACCGGAAGGTGTGGCTGCCCTCGGGTGGGTCGCTGGTGATCGACCGCACCGAGGCGATGACCGTGGTCGATGTCAACACCGGCAAGTTCACCGGCTCGGGCGGCAACCTCGAGGAGACCGTCACCAAGAACAACCTCGAGGCCGCCGAGGAGATCGTCCGCCAGCTCCGGCTGCGCGACATCGGCGGCATCATCGTCGTGGACTTCATCGACATGGTCCTGGAGAGCAACCGCGACCTGGTGCTGCGCCGCATGGTGGAGTGCCTGGGCCGCGACCGGACCCGCCACCAGGTCGCCGAGGTGACCTCGCTGGGCCTGGTGCAGATGACCCGGAAGCGGATCGGCACGGGCCTGCTCGAGGCCTTCTCGGAGAGCTGTGACCACTGCCAGGGGCGCGGCCTGATCCTGCACCACGAGCCGGTGGAGCCGAAGAAGAAGGGCGAGGAAGAGCCTCGTCGGGGCCGCCGCGGTGGTCGTGGTAAGGGCCGTGAGGAGTCCGCTGGCGGCGGAGTGCCGTCGCCCAAGGATTTGGCCGCCATGTCCCGGAACGAGGAGGCGGAGACGAAGTCCGAGGAGCCCGTCGCGAAGGGTGAGTCTCTTCGCGAGGAGCCCGCCGGTCCCGAAGAGTCCGCCCGACCCGAGAAGGGTCCCGAGGGCGAGGGGGGCGCGGGGGAGTCGGCCGACTCGACGCCTTCCGGTCGCTCCCGCAACCGCGGACGTGGTGGCCGGGGCCGCGGCAAGGCCGCTCAGTCCGCCTCGGAGGAGCCGACGGGGGGTTCCGCGTCGACTCCGGAGCCCGCTTCCGCGGATCCTGCCGCCGAGGAGAAGCCCGCTTCGGCGGAGTCTGCAGCCGAGGAGAAGCCCGCTTCGGCGGAGTCTGCAGCCGAGGAGGAGCCCGCTCCCGAAGAGCCTGCCGCCGAGGTCGAGTCGGCCGAGACCAAAGGAGCCGAGGAGGCGGCGGCCGAGGCTGCCCCGTCTGAGCCTTCCGCGCCGGCTGCGCCCAAGATCGTGACGACGGTACGTCGACGTGGTGCCCGCCGCGCGGCCGGCCCGCCGCCCGGTGCTGCCGCCTCGTCGACGACGTCGTCGCCCCACCCGCCCGCGGCGGCCACCGCTCCCTCCGGCGAGCCGACGAGCGCGTCGACGGACGAGGCCGCTGACGAGCCGGCTGACGCCGAGCCGCTCGCCACGCTGCTCGACGCAGCCGAGGTGGACGGGTCCGGGGTGGACGGTGCGGGTGACCCAACCGGGTCGGACCCCGCCGCGACGCCGCACGTCCCGGTGAAGAGGAAGGGCACGCGCAGGCGCTGACGCAGCCCATGCGGACCCGGCCGCGTCCGGGTCCGCATGGGCTGTTTCCCGCGGTCACACGTGCAACAGGTGGGGCCGAGGGACCCTCCCGGGGGAGCCCGCCCACGCTCGGCACAGGGGCCGTTCGTGGCCATGCGAGGGACTTTCGAACGGTTGAACCGATCCACAACGGACATCTGTCGGAGTCGTGAGAGAGGCCAAGAAAGCCACGGCGGGACGGGTTCTCAGCTTTCGGGTCCACATGCAGGACTCGCGCGGACCCGATGCAGTCTTCGCATCTCGCGGAGCGGCCGAGGAGGAGGCCGGGAGGCTTCGCCGGAGCGGCCTGGAGGTCGTCGTACGACCGGTTCACACCCCGTGGCCGACGGACCCCTGGCAGTGCATCCACGCACCGGAGTCCGAGCACCGCCTCCACCGTCGCGGTCGGTGGGCCAGCGGCCGACCGAGGCGTTTTGACCCGACCGGGCATCGTCCGTAGACTTGATCCTCGGCGTGCCAGGCGCGCCCGTCCTGTGCGCCCGTCGCACGCTCCCGACTTTGTCTGCCGGGCAGCGCGCTGCGCCACAGAAACCGAACTTGTAGTCCGACGAATGAGAGTGAGTCCGCGGTGTACGCGATCGTGCGCAGTGGCGGCCAGCAGCAGAAGGTTGCTGTCGGTGACGTCATCGAGATCGACAAGGTTGCCAGCGAGGTCGGCGACTCGGTCAAGCTTCCCGTGGTGCTGCTCGTCGACGGTGACAAGGTCACCTCGGACGCAGACGCCCTCGGCAAGGCGACCGTGACCGCCGAGGTCCTCGGGGCCACCAAGGGCCCGAAGATCATCATCCAGAAGTACAAGAACAAGACCGGCTACAAGAAGCGCCAGGGTCACCGTCAGAAGTACACCCAGGTCAAGGTCACCGACATCTCCGCCTGATCCTCCGATCGATCCAGGCTGATCAACACCAAGGACTGAACTCATGGCACACAAGAAGGGCGCGGCGTCCACCAAGAACGGGCGCGACTCCAACCCGCAGTACCTCGGCGTCAAGCGCTTCGGCGGCCAGCTCGTCAACGCCGGTGAGATCCTCGTCCGTCAGCGCGGCACCCACTTCCACCCGGGCGCCGGCGTCGGTCGTGGTGGCGACGACACCCTGTTCGCCCTCGTTGCCGGCAACGTCGAGTTCGGCACCAAGCGCGGTCGTCGCGTCGTCAACGTCATCCCGACGGCTGAGTGACGTAGCGCAACCGAGCATCACAGACATTCGCCAGGGGCGCTCCGCGACACCGCGGGGCGCCCCTGACGCTTTCCCGACAACCCAGCCCCGAAGTGAGGACCCGACCCATGGCAGTACCCACCTTCGTCGACCGAGTGGTACTGCACGTCACCGCGGGGCGTGGGGGCAACGGTGTGGCGTCGGTGCACCGCGAGAAGTTCAAGCCGCTCGGCGGACCTGACGGGGGCAACGGCGGCCCCGGCGGCAGCGTGATCCTGCGGGTCGAGCCCGACGTCACGACGCTGATCGACTACCACCACAGCCCGCACCGTCGCGCCGAACACGGCGGCCACGGCGCGGGTGGTCACCGCAACGGCGCCCACGGGGCGGATCTCGTCCTGTCGGTCCCGGACGGCACGGTGGTCACCGACGAGCATGGGAACGTGCTGGCCGACATGGTCGGGCCGGGCACGGAGATGGTGGTGGCCGAGGGCGGACGCGGGGGCCTGGGCAACGCGGCCCTGGCCTCGAGCAAGCGCAAGGCCCCCGGTTTCGCCCTCCTGGGGGAGCCCGGCGAGGACCGGACGATCACCCTCGAGCTGAAGGTCGTGGCCGACATCGGCCTGGTGGGCTTCCCGAGCGCGGGCAAGTCCAGCCTCATCGCGGCGCTGTCGCGGGCCCGGCCGAAGATCGCCGACTACCCGTTCACGACGCTCGTGCCGAACCTGGGTGTGGTCACCGCCGGCGACGTGACGTTCACCGTCGCCGACGTGCCGGGCCTGATCGAGGGCGCCAGCGAGGGCAAGGGGCTCGGCCACGACTTCCTGCGCCACGTCGAGCGCTGCGCCGCGCTGGTGCACGTCGTCGACATGGCCACCATGGAGCCGGGGCGCAACCCGTTGGGCGACCTCGACGTGATCGAGGGCGAGCTGAGCAGGTACGGCGGCCTCGAGGACCGTCCCCGCCTGGTCGCGCTCAACAAGGTCGACGTGCCCGACGCGCGCGACCTCGCCGACATCGTCCGCGAGGACTTCGATGCACGGGGACTGAGGACCTTCGAGGTCTCCGCGGCGAGCCACGAGGGGCTTCGGGAGCTGTCGTTCGCGATGGCCGAGATCGTCTCGCAGGCCCGGCGTGACAGGCCCGTGTCGGAGGCCACCCGGATCGTACTGCGGCCTTCGACGGCCGCGGGCGGCCCCGAGTTCACCATCAAGGAGACCGGCGAGGGCTGGCGGGTGCGGGGTGAGAAGCCGGAGCGCTGGGTGCGCCAGACCGACTTCGGCAACGACGAGGCCGTCGGGTTCCTCGCGGACCGGCTCAACCGCCTCGGGGTGGAGGACAAGCTCCTCGAGCTCGGCGCCGAGGAGGGCGACACGGTCCTGATCGGCGAGGCCGACAACGCCGTGGTGTTCGACTTCAAGCCGATGATGGAGGCCGGGGCGGAGCTCCTCAGCCGCCGTGGCGAGGACCACCGGTTCGAGCAGCAGCGCCAGGCGGCCATGCGCCGCCGCGCGATCGACGAGGCCTTCAGGACGCGTGCCCCGGGGGAGACGCGCGCCGACGTCGCGCGCCGGCTCGCGGAGGCCGGCACGATCGAGCTCGACGACGAGACCCGTCGTGAGCTGGACCTCGGCTGGGACGAGGAGGACCCCGGCACGGATGCCGGGGACGATCAGCGGTGAGCACCGTCCGCCCCGAGGTGGCCGCGGCCTCGCGCATCGTGGTCAAGGTCGGCTCGTCGTCGCTGACCACCGCCGAGGGCGGCATCGACCCCGCCCGGGTGCGCTCGCTGGTCGAGACGCTCGCGAACGTCCGCGCCCGCGGCGCCGAGGTGGTGCTGGTGTCGTCGGGTGCGATCGCGGCCGGCCTGTCACCGTTGGGCCTGGTACGTCGACCGCGCGACCTCGCCACGCAGCAGGCCGCCGCATCGGTGGGGCAGGGCCTGCTGGTCCACCGCTACACCGAGGAGTTCGCACGTCACGGGCAGACCGTCGGCCAGGTGCTGCTGACCGTCGACGACGTGACCCGGCGAAGCCACTACCGCAACGCCTACCGCACCTTCGCGAAGCTCCTCGACATGGGGACGGTGCCGATCGTCAACGAGAACGACACGGTGGCGACCTCCGAGATCCGCTTCGGCGACAACGACCGGCTCGCGGCCCTGGTCGCGCACCTCGTCCACGCAGATCTGCTGCTCCTGCTGTCCGATGTCGAGGGGCTCTTCGACGGCCACCCGTCCGAGCCGGGCACCTCGCTGCTCTCGGAGGTGTCCTCCGAGGACGACCTCGACGGCGTGACCATCGGACGGGCCGGTCCGGCAGGGATCGGCACCGGCGGCATGCAGACGAAGGTCGAGGCGGCCCGGATCGCGACCGGGGCGGGCATCCCCGTCGTACTCACCTCCGCCCACCGCGCCCCTGAGGCGTTGGCGGGGGCGCGGGTGGGCACGATGTTCCACCCCACCGGCCGGCGTCGGCCGACGCGGCTGCTGTGGCTCGCTCACGCCACCGAGCCGAAAGGCGGCCTGGTGCTCGACGACGGGGCGGTGCGAGCCGTCGTGGAGCGGCGCGCGTCGCTGCTGCCCGCGGGGATCACCGGTGTGACCGGGTCGTTCGTGGGGGGTGACCCGGTGGACCTGGTGGACGCGCAGGGCACGGCGGTGGCGCGAGGGCTGGTGAACTACGACTCCGCCGAGCTGCCGGACCTGATCGGCCGGTCCACCCATGCACTCGCCAAGGAGCTGGGTGCCTCCTACGAGCGGGAGGTCGTGCACCGTGACGACCTGGTGCTGCTGCACCGGCCGCACCGCCGCTAGTCCGGTGTAGGCCAGGTCACAGTCGCACGCTCTACTTTGCACATTCGCGTCCTTGGCCCGGACGGTGGCGGCACACTAGGGTCGTCGAGGTTTCGGGACCTAAGAAGGTGTGGCGAGTGGATGTGCCTGTACGTCTCTGGCACGTGACGGTGACGGTGGCCGGCGATCCGATGGAGCCGCTGGTCGTCCGTAACGCGCTCCGTCGCCTCAGCGACCAACGCCCCTTCCTGCACTCGATGAAGTACGACGGAGCGCGCGCCGAGATCCAGTACTGGGAGGAGGCCGAGACCCTCCTCGACGCCTCGTCGCTGGCGCTGCGGGTCTGGAACGAGTACCGCGAATCAGCCGGTCTGCCGCGCTGGGAGGTCGTGGGCCTCGAGGTGATCGAACGCCGGGTCTTCCAGGGCCGCGGCATGGAGTACGCCGTGGTGGTCGATCTCCAGGACGTGACACCCCTGCCCTTCTGACGGGGGGCCGTCCTAGGCTTTCCGCATGACCACCACTCCTGCCGGAAGCGGCGTAGAAGCCGAGGTTGCCGCCGTCGCGCGTCGCGCTCGCTCCGCCGCCAACGAGCTCGCCCTGGCCACCCGGGGCACCAAGGACGACGCTCTTCGGGCCATGGCCGACGCGCTGCTCGCGGCCACCCCCGAGGTGCTCGCCGCGAACGCCGAGGACGTCGCTGCAGCCGAGGTCGCGGGGACGCCGTCGGCGATCATCGACCGGCTCAGGCTCGACGAGGACCGGGTGGCTGCGATGGCCGAGGGCCTGCGCGACGTGGCTGCCCTGCCGGACCCGGTCGGCGAGGTGATCCGCGGATCGACGCTGGCCAACGGTCTCGAGCTCCGCCAGGTCCGGGTGCCCTTCGGCGTCATCGGGATCATCTACGAGGCGCGCCCCAACGTCACCGCAGACGCCGCCGGGATCTGCCTCAAGGCGGGCAACGCCGTGCTGCTGCGCGGATCCTCCAGCGCGCTGCGCTCCAACATCGCCACCGTCTCGGTGCTGCGGCGGGCGGCCGTCGAGTCCGGGCTGCCCGAGGACGTGGTGTCGCTCGTCCTCGGTGAGGGACACGAGCCGGCCAAGGCCCTCATGCGCGCACGGGGGCTCGTCGACGTCCTCATCCCGCGAGGCGGGGCGGGCCTGATCCGCTCGGTCGTCGAGGAGTCGACCGTGCCGGTGATCGAGACAGGGGTGGGCAACTGCCACGTGTACGTCGACGCCGACGCCGACCTCGACATGGCCCTCGACATCGTCCTCAACGCCAAGACCCACCGGCCGTCGGTGTGCAACGCTGCGGAGTCGCTGCTCGTGCACGGCGCCGTGGCGATGGACTTCGTGCCCCGGGTCGTGGCCGCGCTCCAGGAGGCCGGGGTGACCGTTCACGGCGACCCGACCTTCGCAAGGCTCGAGGGGGTCGTGCCCGCGACGGAGGAGGACTTCGCGCAGGAGTACCTCTCCCTCGACATCTCCGCGGCCGTCGTACCCGACCTCGACGCCGCCGTCGAGCACATCCGCCGCTACTCCTCGGGGCACAGCGACGCGATCGTGACCCGGTCCCAGCCGGCGGCGCGGCGTTTCACCGCAGCCGTCGACTCCGCGGCGGTGCTGGTCAACGCCTCGACCCGCTTCACCGACGGGGGAGAGTTCGGCTTCGGCGCCGAGATCGGCATCTCCACCCAGAAGCTGCACGCGCGCGGGCCGATGGGACTGCCGGAGATGACGTCGACCAAGTACGTCGTGACCGGCGAGGGACACATCCGCTGAGCGGTCCACGAGGGAAGGTCAGCGTCCGGCCTGACCCCGCCTGACGGTATGGTGTCCCCATGCTGCTTTCGTCCCTTGTCAACGCTGCCGAAGAGACGCACAGCGCCGCGATCTCCCCGGTCGCAGTCGGCGCCGTCTCGCTCGGCATCCTCCTGCTGCTGCTCGTCGGACTCCTCATGTTCGGCGCGGGCCGCGAGCACTCCTGAGCCGAGCTCCCGACACGATGACGGTCGTCCGTGACTGACCTCACCGCTCTGCCGCGGGAGGGGCGTCGTCGCATCGGTGTGATGGGCGGGACGTTCGACCCGATCCATCACGGTCACCTCGTCGCCGCGAGCGAGGTCCGGGCCTGGTTC
>DATHVS010000144.1:0-6491 GCA_035461195.1 Nocardioidaceae bacterium | reverse complement strand
CGGCATCATGGCGCACATCGACGCCGGCAAGACCACCACCACCGAGCGGATCCTGTTCTACACCGGCATCACCTACAAGATCGGTGAGGTCCACGAGGGCGGCGCCGTCATGGACTGGATGGAGCAGGAGCAGGAGCGCGGCATCACCATCACCTCCGCCGCGACCACGTGCTGGTGGAAGGACCGCCAGATCAACATCATCGACACCCCCGGCCACGTGGACTTCACGGTCGAGGTCGAGCGCTCGCTGCGCGTCCTCGACGGCGCGGTCGCGGTGTTCGACGGCGTCGCGGGTGTCGAGCCCCAGAGCATGACCGTGTGGCGCCAGGCCAACAAGTACTCCGTTCCGCGGATGTGCTTCGTCAACAAGCTCGACCGCACCGGCGCGGACTTCTTCCGCTGCGTCGACATGATCGTCGACCGCCTCAACGCGACCCCGCTGGTCCTGCAGATCCCGATCGGCGCCGAGTCCGACTTCATCGGCGTGGTCGACCTCATCGGCATGCGCGCGCTCACGTGGCGCGGCGAGACCAAGATGGGCGAGGACTACGAGATCGAGGAGATCCCCGCCGAGCTGGCTGACCAGGCCGCCGAGTGGCGCGAGAAGCTCCTGGAGACGCTCGCCGAGTCCGACGACGAGATCATGGAGAAGTACCTCGAGGGCGAGGACCTCTCCGTCGACGAGATCGAGGCCGCGATCCGTCGCGCCACGCTCGCGGACAAGGTCAACCCGGTCCTCACCGGCACCGCGTTCAAGAACAAGGGCGTCCAGCCTCTTCTCGACGCGATCGTGAAGTACCTCCCCTCGCCTCTCGACGTCGAGGCGATCGAGGGCCACGACGTCAAGGACGAGGAGAAGATCCTCAAGCGCAAGCCGAGCGACGACGAGCCTTTCGCCGGCCTGGCCTTCAAGATCGCCGCCGACCCGCACCTCGGCAAGCTGACCTACGTCCGCGTCTACTCCGGCAAGCTCGAGGCCGGCCAGACCGTGCTGAACTCGGTCAAGGGCAAGAAGGAGCGGATCGGCAAGATCTACCAGATGCACGCCAACAAGCGTGAGGAGATCGCCTCGGTCGGCGCCGGCCAGATCGTCGCCGTGATGGGCCTGAAGGACACCACCACGGGCGAGACCCTGTGCGTCCAGAGCGACCCGGTCGTGCTCGAGTCGATGACCTTCCCCGCCCCGGTGATCGAGGTCGCCATCGAGCCCAAGACCAAGGGTGACCAGGAGAAGCTCGGGGTCGCGATCCAGCGGCTCTCGGAGGAGGACCCCACCTTCACCGTGAAGACCGACGAGGAGACCGGCCAGACGATCATCGCCGGCATGGGCGAGCTGCACCTCGAGGTGCTCGTCGACCGCATGAAGCGTGAGTTCCGCGTCGAGGCGACCGTCGGCAAGCCGCAGGTGGCCTACCGCGAGACCCTTCGTAGGAAGGTCGAGAAGCACAGCTACACCCACAAGAAGCAGACCGGTGGCTCTGGCCAGTTCGCGAAGGTCGTGGTCACCCTCGAGCCGAGCATCGACCCGGAGACGGGCGCCGGTGCGGGCTACGAGTTCGTGAACAACGTGACCGGTGGCCGCGTGCCGCGGGAGTACATCCCCTCGGTCGACCAGGGCGGCCAGGAGGCCATGGAGTTCGGTGTCCTCGCCGGCTACCCGATGGTCGATGTGAAGTTCACGCTCGAGGACGGCGCCTACCACGAGGTCGACTCCTCCGAGCTGGCCTTCAAGCTGGCCGGCAACCAGGCCTTCAAGGAGGCCGCCCGACAGGCCAAGCCGGTCCTTCTCGAGCCGATGTTCAAGGTCGAGGTCACCACGCCCGAGAACTACCTCGGTGACGTGATCGGTGACATCAACTCGCGCCGCGGTCAGGTCCAGTCCATGTTCGAGCGCCACGGCGATCGGGTGGTCGAGGCCCTTGTTCCGCTGTCAGAGATGTTCGGGTACGTTGGCGATCTGCGGTCCAAGACCTCGGGTCAGGCTTCGTACTCGATGGAGTTCGACTCGTACGCCGAGGTTCCCCAGAACGTCGCCGACGAGATCATCAAGAAGGTCCGCGGCGAGTAACTGCCATTCGGCAGAGCCCGGCGCCAACAACAGACGAGTCAAGAAAACTAGCTAGGAGGAGCCCCAAGTGGCTAAGGCGAAGTTCGAGCGGACTAAGCCGCACGTCAACATCGGAACCATTGGTCACATCGACCACGGCAAGACGACGTTGACCGCAGCGATCACCAAGGTGCTGCACGACAAGCACCCGGACCTGAACCCCTTCACGCCGTTCGACGAGATCGACAAGGCCCCTGAAGAGCGTCAGCGCGGTATCACGATCTCGATCGCTCACGTCGAGTACCAGACCGAGAGCCGTCACTACGCTCACGTCGACTGCCCGGGGCACGCCGACTACATCAAGAACATGATCACCGGTGCGGCGCAGATGGACGGCGCGATTCTCGTGGTCGCCGCCACCGACGGCCCGATGCCGCAGACCCGTGAGCACGTGCTCCTGGCCCGCCAGGTCGGCGTCCCCGCCCTGGTCGTGGCGCTCAACAAGTGCGACATGGTCGACGACGAGGAGCTCATCGAGCTCGTCGAGATGGAGGTCCGCGAGCTCCTCAGCGAGTACGAGTTCCCCGGCGACGACATCCCCGTGGTCCGCGTGGCCGCCTTCCCGGCGCTGAACGGCGACGAGAAGTGGGGCGAGTCGATCATGGAGCTCATGAACGCGGTCGACGAGTACATCCCGCAGCCCGAGCGTGAGGTCGACAAGCCGTTCCTCATGCCGGTCGAGGACGTCTTCACCATCACCGGTCGCGGCACCGTGATCACCGGCCGCATCGAGCGCGGCATCGTCAAGGTGAACGAGGAGGTCGAGATCGTCGGCATCCGCGAGGGTTCGATGAAGACCACCGTCACCGGCATCGAGATGTTCCGCAAGCTCCTCGACGAGGGCCAGGCCGGCGAGAATGTCGGTCTCCTCCTTCGCGGCACCAAGCGCGAGGACGTCGAGCGCGGCATGGTCGTCATCAAGCCGGGCACCACGACCCCGCACACCAACTTCGAGGCGAGCGTCTACATCCTCTCGAAGGAGGAGGGCGGCCGTCACACCCCGTTCTTCAACAACTACCGTCCGCAGTTCTACTTCCGGACCACGGACGTGACGGGCGTCGTGACCCTTCCCGAGGGCACCGAGATGGTCATGCCGGGCGACAACACCGACATGTCGGTCGAGCTCATCCAGCCGATCGCCATGGAGGAGGGTCTCCGCTTCGCCATCCGCGAGGGTGGCCGCACCGTGGGCGCCGGCCGCGTCACCAAGATCACCAAGTGATCTAGCAGTACCTCAGCCGAGAGGCCCGGTCCCGATGGGGCCGGGCCTCTCGCCGTCATTGTTCCCGCACCGGAGGCCCGTCACCATGTCCCCGAACACGGTCCGACCCCCGCGTCCGCACACGGGGCGGACTCAGGACGGTCGTCGGCTCGCGCAGGTCACCACCTACGTCCACCGCGGCAGCCGGCTCGGCAAGGAGCAGGCCGCCGTGTGGGAGCGGCACCGCGACGAGTGGTGGGTCTCCGACGAGGCCGTCGACGACCCGGCCTTCGACGTCCGGTCGACGTTCGACGACCCGTCGGCTCCCTTGGTCGTGGAGATCGGCTCCGGGATCGGCGAGGCCACCGCAGCGCTCGCGGCCGCGAGGCCGTCGTACAACGTCCTCGCCTTCGAGGTGTGGCGCCCCGGTGTCGCCCAGACGTTCATGCGGCTGGAGGACCGCGGCGTCAAGAACGTCCGCATGGTCAGCGTCGACGCCGTGTGGTCTGTGGAGCACCTGCTCGGG
The DNA here is from genome assembly GCA_035461195.1 of Nocardioidaceae bacterium. Taxonomy (GTDB): domain Bacteria; phylum Actinomycetota; class Actinomycetes; order Propionibacteriales; family Nocardioidaceae; genus Nocardioides_C. The sequence goes on along the minus strand of DATHVS010000144.1, from coordinate 2,657 downwards.
GAGGGGGAGGTCGCCGAGCTCTGGACCTTCTTCCCCGATCCCTGGCCCAAGAAGCGCCACCACCGGCGTCGGCTGGTGAGCCCCGGGTTCGCATCCGTCGCGGCCTCACGGCTGACCCCCGGTGGGCTGTGGCGACTCGCGACGGACTGGCCGGACTACGCCGACCAGATGGTGGGGGTGCTCGGCGCGGAGCCGCTGCTCGAGAGCATGTACGACGGCCCCGCGCCGCGCTGGGACGAGCGACCCCTGACGCGTTTCGAGCGGCGCGGCATGCGTGCCGGGCGGCCGATCACGGACCTCGCCTATCGGCGGCGGAGCTGAGCCGGAGCAGTGGGCGGGGCCTTACGGGGGACCGTGCTGCGCGCGTCACAGCAGTCGAGGAGGTCTCGATTTGATATGGCACCCGTGAGTCTGACAAGATAGCCCGGTTGCTCCGGCGGGGTCGCCGGGGTGCACCATCGCAGCGCGTCGCACGTGGACGCGCTCGGTCGCACCGAACCAGGAGACCCCTGTGAGCCCGACCAACCTGTCGGGCGCCACCCCAACAATGACAGATCGTTGTCGGTTGTCTGTGTGAAATGCACGCGACACGCCCGACCGCGGGGGTCGGTGGAGCAAGGGCGGAGCACTCCTCCCGGAGTGCGACGAGATACTCAGCGGTACACGAGTAGAAAGACGAACTGAGAGCTATGGCGGGACAGAAGATCCGCATCAGGCTCAAGGCCTACGACCACGAGGTCATCGATACCTCGGCGCGCAAGATCGTTGACACGGTCACCCGTACGGGCGCGAAGGTCGCCGGCCCTGTGCCCCTCCCGACCGAGAAGAACGTCTACTGCGTCATCCGCTCGCCCCACAAGTACAAGGACAGCCGCGAGCACTTCGAGATGCGCACCCACAAGCGTCTTATCGACATCATCGACCCCACGCCGAAGACGGTTGACTCGCTCATGCGGCTCGACCTGCCTGCTGGTGTCGACATCGAGATCAAGCTCTGAAGGCCTGAAATCCCATGAGCACATTTGAACGTAACGTCCGCGGGCTGCTGGGCACCAAGCTCGGCATGACCCAGACCTGGGACGAGAACAACCGCGTCGTTCCCGTGACGGTCATCGCTGCCGGCACCAACGTGGTCACGCAGGTCCGCCTGCCCGAGACAGACGGCTACAACGCCGTCCAGCTCGGCTTCGGCGAGATCGACGGCCGCAAGGTGAACAAGCCGCGCGCCGGTCACTTCGAGAAGGCGGGCGTCACCCCGCGCCGTCACCTGGTGGAGATCCGCACCGCGGACGCCGCGTCGTACTCCGTCGGCCAGGAGGTCAGCCCCGAGCTGTTCTCCGCCGGCGAGGAGGTCGACGTGACCGGCACCAGCAAAGGCAAGGGCAACGCCGGTGTCATGAAGCGTCACGGGTTCCACGGCGCCCGCGCCTCGCACGGTGCGCACCGCAACCACCGCAAGCCGGGCTCGATCGGCGCCTGCGCCACGCCCGGTCGCGTGTTCAAGGGCATGAAGATGGCCGGCCGCATGGGCAACGACACCGTCACGACCCAGAACGTCACCATCCACGCCGTGGACGTTGAGAAGGGCCTGATCCTGCTCAAGGGCGCAGTCCCCGGCCCCAAGGGCAGCCTCGTCGTGATCCGCTCCGCTGCTAAGGCCAAGGAGGTCAGCCAGTGACCGCGAAGACCGTCAAGGTCGACCTGCCGGCCGAGATCTTCGACGTCCAGGTCAACCTGCCGTTGATCCACCAGGTCGTCGTCGCCCAGCAGGCCGCCGCCCGCCAGGGCACCGCCTCCACCAAGACGCGCGCCGAGGTGCGCGGCGGTGGTCGCAAGCCCTACAAGCAGAAGGGCACCGGCCGCGCTCGCCAGGGCTCGACCCGCGCGCCGCAGTTCGCCGGTGGTGGCATCGTGCACGGCCCGACACCGCGCAGCTACGACCAGCGCACACCGAAGAAGATGAAGGTCGCCGCGCTCCGTGGCGCCCTCTCCGACCGGGCCCGCGCCGACCGCATCCACGTGGTCGAGGAGCTCGTCTCGGGTGACGCCCCGTCGACGAAGGCGGCGCTCGCCGCGCTTGCCGGGCTGACCGACCGTCCGCGCACGCTCGTCGTGCTCGAGCGCTCCGACACCGTCAGCTGGCTCTCGCTGCGCAACGTCCCCGAGGTCCACCTGATCGCCGTCGACCAGCTCAACACCTACGACGTCCTGCTCTCGGACGACGTGGTGTTCACCAAGGGCGCCTTCGACGCGTTCGTGTCCGGCCCGCAGAGCGGCAAGTCGGTCAAGGCTGTGGCCACGTCCACCGAGGCCCAGGCAGACAACGGAGTGGAGGCTTCCGCAGAATGAGCACCTTCCACAAGGACCACCGCGACGTACTGATCGCGCCGGTCGTGAGCGAGAAGAGCTACGGCCTCCTCGACGCGAACAAGTACACCTTTCTGGTGCACCCGGACGCCAACAAGACCGAGATCAAGATTGCGGTCGAGAAGGTGTTCAACGTCAAGGTCACCTCCGTCAACACCCTCAACCGTCAGGGCAAGACGCGTCGTACCCGCTTCGGGACGGGCAAGCGAGCCAACACCAAGCGCGCGATCGTCAGCCTCGCCGAGGGCCAGCGCATCGACATCTTCGGGGGTCCGGTCTCCTGACCGGGC
>DATHVS010000143.1:0-10256 GCA_035461195.1 Nocardioidaceae bacterium | reverse complement strand
TTCGGCATCATGACGCTCGCCTCGCTGCTGGGGCTGCTCGTGACTCGAAGGTTGGGGCTGCGCTCGCGGCTCACTGCAGCCACGGAGACCAGGAGCCTCGGCATCGGTGACGTCCGCTCTGTCCTCGTCGGCGTCTTCCGGGTGACGGTCCTCTTCGAGGCCGCGACGGCGCTCGTGCTCACACTCCGGTTCCTCATCGGCTACGGCGAGCCACCGGGACGCGCGGTCTACCACGGTGTCTTCCACGCGGTCTCGGCGTTCAACAACGCCGGGTTCGCCCTGCACAGCGACAGCCTGATGGGTTTCGTCGCCGATCCGTGGGTCTGCCTTCCCGTCGCCGGAGCGGTCATCTTCGGCGGTCTCGGCTTCCCGGTCCTGCTCGAGCTGCGCCGCCACCTGAGGCATCCTGGCGGCTGGAGCCTGCACACGAAGCTGACCGTGGTGGTCAGTGGTGTGCTGCTGCTCGGTGGCACGTTGGTGGTGACCGCAGCCGAGTGGTCCAACCCCGGCACCCTCGGCGCCCTCGATCCGCCCGCCCGCCTCCTCGCCGGGTTCTTCCACGCGGTGATGCCACGCACAGCCGGGTTCAACAGCCTCGACGTCGCTGCGATGTACGACGGCACGCACCTCGCCACGATGGTCCTGATGTTCATCGGCGGGGGATCCGCCGGGACCGCGGGTGGCATCAAGGTCACGACCTTCGTGGTGCTGTTCTTCGTGATCTGGTCCGAGGTCCGCGGCGAGCGGTCGGTCAACGCCTTCGACCGGCGCATCGGCAGCAGGGTGCAGCGGCAGGCTCTGACCGTGGCGCTGCTGGGGGTGGCGGCCGTGGTCGGCGCCACACTCCTCATCGTCGAGACGACCCGGCTGCCCCTGGCCGACGTCATGTTCGAGGTCACCTCGGCGTTCGGGACCGTCGGCCTGTCCACGGGTGTCACCGCCGACCTGCCCGCTCTGTCGCAGGTCGTGCTCGTGCTGGTCATGTTCGTGGGCAGGCTAGGTCCCATCACGTTCGCCGCGGCCCTCGCGCTCCGCGATCGGCAGCGGCTCCACGAGCTACCGGAGGGGAGGCCGATCATTGGCTAGGACATCGAGACGAGCCTCGTCGGGCGTGGTGGTGATCGGGCTCGGGCGGTTCGGCAAGTCGCTCGCCCTCGAGCTCATGGGCGACGGCATGGAGGTCCTCGGCATCGACGAGGACCCCAAGACGGTCCAGGCGCTCGCCGGCCGGCTCACGCACGTCGTGGAGGCGGACTCCACGAACGAGGAGGCGTTGCGGCAGCTCTCGGTCCACGAGTTCGGCCGCGCCGTCGTCGGCGTCGGGTCGGACCTGGAGGCCAGCATCCTCACCTCCTCGATCCTCGTGAACTTCGGGATCAACAACATCTGGGCCAAGGCGATCACCCACTCGCACGCCCGGATCCTCCGCCAGCTCGGCGTGCACCACGTCGTACGCCCCGAGCACGACATGGGCAAGCGCGTGGCGCACCTGGTCCGCGGGCGGATGCTCGACTACATCGAGTTCGACGACGGCTACGCGATCGTCAAGACCAGGCCGCCGAGCTCGATCCACGGAATGCCACTCGGCGAGTCGCGGGTGCGGTCCAGGTACGGCGTCACGATCGTCGGTGTGAAGCGTGCGGGGGAGGACTTCACCCATGCGACGCCGGACACGGTCGTGCGCAGCCGAGACCTCATCATCGTGTCCGGCCCGCAGGACAGGGTGGAGCGGTTCACCGACCTGGCCTGACTGGCTGGCCGCTCTGTTCGGCTGTCGACCGAACGGGCGGCGGATATCTGACACACCGGTCCGAATGCGGGGTACGGGCGCCTGTCGCGGTTACCGTCGACGATCGCAACAGACCCACAAGATAGGCGAACTGGTGGCTGGCTACTTCCCCCGTGCTACCGGTCGCCGTGGACACATGCTGGTTGCCGTGGGAACGGCGCTGCTCATGCTGGCAGCCGTTCCCCTGGCGTCCGCGGACGACCTGCGCGAACGCAAGAAAGACGTCGAACGCAACATCGGACAGGCCCAGAAGGAGCTCGACCAGTCGAGCTCTGCGCTGCTCGCGTCGGTGGACGCGCTCAGGCAGGCGCGGTCCAGGCTCTCGGCCGCCCGGGCCCAGCTGTCCACTGCGAGGGGACAGGTGGCCGCGGCCGAGGCCTTCGACCTGCAGATGGAGCAGGAGCTGAAGGTCGCCGTCACCAAGCTGAAGCGCGCCCGCGTCCGGCTGGCGGACAGCCGACGCCGGGTGGCCGGTCAGGAGGACCGGCTCCGCACGGTCGCGGTCCAGCACTACCAGAGCGGTGACCCGACGCTCATGGCCCTGTCGATGGTGCTGACCTCGCAGGACACCGACGAGCTGACCACCCAGCTCGAGTCGGCGCGCAGCATCATGGACAAGGAGGCCGGCGGCCTCGCCCGGCTCGAGGCGTCCCAGGCGATCCTGACCGCTCAGGAGGCCGAGGTGGAGGCCGCGAAGGCGGAGGTGGCTCGGCAGCGGAGGGCAGCCGCGGAGAACCTGGAGCGCAAGCGCCAGGCAGAGGAAGAAGCCGCCCGGGCCGAGATCGCCGTCCGGTCCCTGGTGCAGGATCGGGCGAAGGCACGCAACGCCGCGGCGTCCGCGAAGGCACGGGACCTCGCCGAGCTCCAGGAGCTGGAGCAGGAGCGGGACCGTGTCTCGGAGATGCTGAGGCAGCGGGCCGCCGAGGCACGCCGCCGCGCTGAGGAGGCTCGCCGCCGCGCCGAGGCGGAGGCCCGCCGTCGGTCGGCGGTGTCCCGGCAGCAACCGCGCGTCCAGCCCAGGCTCCCCGCCACACCGAGTGCCCTCCTCTACCCGGTCGACGGCTACGTCACCTCGCCCTACGGCATGCGGTTCCACCCGGTCTACCGCCGCTGGTCGCTGCACGACGGCACCGACTTCGGAGCCTCCTGCGGCACGCCGATCCGGGCCTCCGAGGCGGGGAGGGTCATCGCGGCGTACTTCCAGTCCGCCTACGGCAACCGCGTGATCATCGACCACGGCTACCACCGCGGCGTCGGCCTCGGCACCGCGTACAACCACCTGAGCGCGTACTCCACCTACGTCGGTCAGCGGGTCGCGCGCGGAGAGGTCATCGGGTACGTCGGGAACACCGGGGCGTCCACGGGGTGCCACCTGCACTTCATGGTCTTCGAGAACGGCGCCACGGTGAACCCGATGAAGTGGCTTTAGGCCAGGCTGCCGCGGGGTGTTGGCGCGATGTACGCGTCGGGCATGAGGTCGGACCGGCGCTGACCACCCACAGGCCGCGCCTCGGCTCAGCGGTACTCGGGGTTCTCGAAGTCGAAGCGCGCGCCCGCGTCCCACGCCGACCGCTGGTTGCCGTGGGCGGGAATCCCTCCTGCCTGCCGGAGCATCGCGGCGAGGTGCATGAGGTTCCAGGTCAGGAAGGTCGTGTTGCGGTTGGTGAAGTCGTTCTCCGGCCCGCCGCTGCCGGGATCGAGGTACGACGGCCCTGGGCCGGCCTCGCCGATCCAGCCGGCGTCGGCCTGCGGCGGGATGGTGTAGCCGATGTGCTGGAGGCTGTAGAGGACGTTCTGGGCGCAGTGCTTGATGCCGTCCTCGTTGCCGGTGATGAGGCAGCCCGCGACCCGGCCGTAGAAGGCGTACTGCCCCTGGTCGTTCAGCTCCCCCGAGAGCGCATAGAGCCTCTCGATGACCTGCTTCGTGACGCTGGAGTTGTCGCCGAGCCAGATCGGCCCGGCGATCACCAGGATGTCGCTCGCCATCACCCGCGGGTAGATGTCGGGCCACTCGTCGCTCGCCCAGCCGTGCTCGGTCATGTCCGGGTAGACGCCGGTCGCGATGTCGTGGTCGACCGCCCGAAGCACCTCCACCTCGACGCCGTGCCTGCGCATGATCGCGCTGCTGACGTCCACCAGGCCCTGGGTGTGGCTGATCTCCGGCGACCTCTTCAGCGTGCAGTTGACGAACATCGCCCTGAGGCCGGTGAAGTCGTGGTCGGTCATGGTCGAGTCCGGCCGCCGCGGCCTAGGTGACGGGCCGCTTGAGCAGCACGACGGGCCAGGCGACCAGGTCTCCCCTCTTGAGTGACATCCCTACCGCCTCCCACCCCTGCGCACCGAGCTCGTTGAGGTGGTCGGGTCTCAGCTCCGTGCGCTTCTTGACCCCGGCGGCGTCGTCGAGCGGGACAACGAGGTACTCCCACTTCTGCTCCATACGATCGAGACTGATCTCGTGGGCTCGTGCTGTCAACGATGTCGTGGGGCGCGCGCGTCCATCAGCCCCGAGGCCCCACCCGGTTGTCGCGGGTGTGGTCAGGGGACGCGGACGGGGTCTGGCTCAGGGGTCGTGGCAGCGGACCGGTCAGCCGCCGAGAAGCTGATGACGGCGAGCGTCGCGTCGTCGGCGAGCCGCTCGGAGCCGAAGGTGTGCACGCAGTCCATGACGTGCTCGGTGAGTGTGTCGGGCTTCAGTGCCCTCGCCGAGCGCAGGCTTTCCACCAGGCGCTCGTCGCCGAACTCGTCGCCGCTGTCGTCGCGGGCCTCGACGATCCCGTCGGTGTAGGCCACCAACAGGTGGTCGGCATCCAGAGAGGCCTGCCCGGTCGCCCAACGCTGTCTCGGGAGTGGTCCGAGCAGGGGCCCGGTGACCTCGAGCTCCTCCACCCCGTCGGGTCCGAACAGCAGTGGTGGCGGATGACCGGCGTTGGCATACAGGCACGTCCCGGTCGAGGTGTCGACCTCGATGAGCACGCACGTCGCGAACCACTCCGCGGTGTCGCCCAACTCCCGGGAGACCCAGGTGAGGGCGTCCCCCGGTTCGAGGCCCATGCGCAGTGCCGGCACGAGCAGGTGCTTGAGCCACAGCGCGCGCAGCCCTGCCTCCTCCCCGTGCCCCGAGACGTCGACCACCAGGACGACGGCCCTCCCCTCGTCGACCCGCACCACGTCGTACCAGTCTCCCGCCAGCACGCCGTGGGCCGGCTCGAGCGCGGCCGACACGTGCAGACCTGCCGGCAGGTCGGTCGCGGAGCGGGTCTGCAGCAGGGAACGCAGGCTCGACACCAGCGGGGCACGCTGCTCCAGGGCCTCGAAGGCCCGCGTTGTCGACCGCAGCTCGCTGACGATACGCCGGCGCATGCGCTCCATGTTGTGGCCGATCTCCTCGAACTCCGGAGGACCCACCGCGTCGATGTGGGCGTCGAGGTCACCGCCGGCCACCCGCTTCGCCTGGGACGACAGGACGCCCACGGGGACGGTGATCCACCGGCGGATCGCCCACACCGACCCGGCGATCAGGAGCAAGCTCAGGCCGGACATGGTGAGCAACTGCTGGTTCAGACGAGTCCGCGCCTCCTGGACGGAGGCGGTCGTCTCCGCCTGGCGCGCGTCGAGTCCTCCCGCCAGGTCGTCGACCGCATCGCGTACCCGCCTGAACAGCGGCCTGCCCTCGTTGCCGACCAGCCGGGCCCCGACCCGGGCCCGCTCCGCCGGCGTGGCCGCGATGACCGGGGCAGCCACCCGGCTCTCCCAGGTGGACATGGCCTCCTCGACCGCTTCCGCGCCCTCGAGCAGGGCAGGCTCCTCCTCGAGAAGCGCGACCAGCTGCTCGTGGCGTCGTTCAGCGACGAGCCGATGCTCCTGGTACTCGCGGAGGAACTGCAGCTCCCCGGTGAGGGCGAACGCGTGGAGCGTGAGGGCCTGGTTGTCCCGGGTCGCCTGGAGCTGCTCCTCGACCCGAGTGGCCTGGACCAGTCGGGCGCCTACCTCGTCGAGCTCACTCACGTGGGAGATCTCGGTCCGGGTGAGCGCGGTGAAGACCACGTTCAGGGTCGCCAGCAGGACCAGCAGCAGGAGCACGCGCCAGCGGAGCGGAACCCGAAGGCCCGAGGGGGTCATGCGCACCAGCATTCCACTGTGACGTCCAACGTGAACCACCGAGTCCACCGTCAGGCGACAGGGGGGGACATGGTCAGTACAGCCGGGTGACTCGCCTGTCGTCCTCGAGGACCCACGTGGCGTCGGCGGCCGCGAGCACACCTCGGGGCGGCCACGGCTCCTGGCCCTGCAGAGCTGCGACGGAGTCGACTCGCACGGGCGACTTCCCGTCGCGCAGCAAGACCGCGCCCTCGGGGGCAAGCTCCCACTCGCGCAGAACCGTCGCCAACCGGGCATACGAGTTGACGGGCGGGAGTCTGAGAGACGTTCCGTGCCCGTGGCGGGGAAGGTGCCGCGCCAGCGCCTGGTCCAGCATGTGCACAAAAGCGGCGGCTTCGATGCTGCTCATCTCTGCCAACACGGGCCCTAAACCTACTCGCTCCCTCGGGTTGGTGCCGACGCGGGGGCGACGGTGGAGTGGCCAGGGTCACGGCACCGGGTCACCCGCAGGGGATGAGGCGTCAGCAGGCACGGCGACCGATGGTGGAGCCGTACTGATCCGTTCACCCGGAGAGGTGGCGTCCCCATGAGCGACATGACCGAGGTCGAGCGCCTGCGCACGCGGGTGGCGGAGCTGGAAGCACAGCAGGCGGCCGGGGACTCTCCTGAGCCGCCCCAGAGGAGGTCGGTCGGGTGGGCCGTGGGCTCGGCGATCCTCATCATCGTCGCCTGTGTGCTCGCGCCACTGTCGGTCGCGTCCGTGTGGGCGAGCAACCAGCTCTCTGACACCGACCAGTACGTCCAGACAGTGGCCCCCCTCTCCGACGACCCGGCTGTGCAGGACGCCCTGGCCAACGAGGTCACGACGGCGGTATTCGAGAACCTCGACGTCGAGGGGTTCACGACCGAGGCGCTGCAGACGATCGCGGCCCAGCCGGACGTGCCGCCGCGCGTCGCGGACCTGCTGCCGACGCTGGCCGTCCCCATCACCGACGGGGTGGAGAGCTTCACGCGCGACCAGGTGGACGCCTTCTTCGCCAGCCCGCAGTTCGCTGAGCTGTGGGCGGAGGTCAACGGGATCGCGCATGAGCAGGTCGTCAGGCTGCTCGAGGGCAACGAGGGTGGCGCGGTGTCCGCCCAGGACAACCAGATCACCCTCAACCTGGCTCCGATCGTCGCAGCCGTCCAGGCGCGGATGGTCGACCGAGGCTTCGAGCTCGCGGCCAACATCCCTGAGGTCGACCGCACCTTCGTGCTCGCCGAGTCCGACGCCATCACCCAGGCACAGGGCTTCTACAGCACGCTCAACACGCTCGGCATGTGGCTGCCCATCATCACCCTGGTGCTCTTGGTGGTCGGAGTGGTGCTCGCGCGGGATCGCCGCCGTGCGCTGCTGAAGGGCGCGCTGGGGATCGCTGCCGCGATGGTGGTGCTCGGTGTGGCGCTGACCCTGACCAGGATGTGGTATGTCGAGACCACGCCCGCCGACATCCTGAGCGCCGAGGCCGCAGGCGGTGTCTTCGACACGATCGTGCGCTTCCTCCGGACCTCGCTGCGTGCCCTCGCCGTGGCCGCGCTGGTCGTCGCGCTCGCCGCCTTCCTGGCCGGGCCGTCGGCCGCCGCCATGAGGACACGAGCCACCTTCGAGCGCGGCATCGGGTCCGCCCGCGGCGGTGCCGAGCACGCGGGCTGGGACACCGGCCGCTTCGGCGCCTGGGTCTTCGCCCACCGTCGTGCGCTCCAGGTCACCACCCTGATCGTGGGTGGGCTGGTCATCATGTTCTGGACCCAGCCGACCGCGTGGGTGGTCGTGTGGACTGCCCTGGCCGTCGTACTTGCGCTCGCCCTGGTCGAGTTCCTGGGCACGCCACCAACGCAACCCATGACTGCTCCCGAGGAGGGGGCGCACACGCCAACGGTGCCGCGGCAGATGCCACGTACGCCGGAGGGGGAGCTCGAGCCCATGCCAACGGCGTCGATGCACGGCGCCGACCAAGCACCCAAACCCTGACCCAGGAGGACAGCTTCATGACCACGTCAACGACCGAGGTCCACGGACCTGTGGACTTCGTCCTGCTCGAGTTCCCGCGCGACGGGCTGACCGGGGAGGCAGGCCAGGCACTGATGGACCTGGTCGAGCGCGGGATCATCCGCATCTACGACCTGATGGTGATCAGCAAGGACCCCGAGGGTGCCATGGAGGTCCTGGAGCTCACCGACCCCGGGTCTGGCGCCGGTGGCTTCGCCTACTTCGCGGGGGCGCGCTCCGGTCTGCTCGGTGACGAGGACATGCAGGAGGCGGCCGCCGCCATGGAGCCCGACACCGTGGCCGCGCTCATCGTCTACGAGAACAGCTGGGCGATCCCGTTCGTCGCCGCCGCCCGCAACAGCGGTGGCGAGCTCATCGCCAGCGCACGTATCCCCGCGACGGACGTCATGGCGGCCGTCGAGGCACTCGAGACCACCACTGCCTGAGGAGGAGACCATGCCCGGACTGATCAGAGGGGTCGCACGCACAGCCGTCGTCGCGGGGACCGCTTCCGCCGTGAGCGGGCGGGTCCAGCGTCGGCAGGCCGAGAGGTTCGCCGAACGTGACGCCCAGATCGTCGCGCAGCGGCAGCAGGCCTACGACCAGCAGGCCTACCAGCAGGCCCCGCCGCCCCCGTCACCCCCCGCGCCGGCGGCGGGTGGTGACGTGGTGCAGCAGCTCAAGGACCTCGCAGAGCTGAAGAACCAGGGCGTCCTCACCGAGGAGGAGTTCGCCGCGCAGAAGGCAAGGATCCTCGGCTGAGGCTCTCGAAACCGGTCGCTGGTCCGGACCAGCGACCGGTCATCCGCTGCGGGTGATGCGCCACGGGGGCGGGCAGGCGGACCCTAGTGGGTGAGAAGTCACCATCCCCGGAGGGATTGCCATGAGTGACATTCAGCAGAAGGCTCCTGCGGCCGGAACGGCAAGGATCCCGCAGCAGCGGGGGCAGGAACCAGTGACCGAGCAGACCGGCTGGGTCGGCTGGGTCGTGTTCGGTGCCTGCATGATGGTCATGCTGGGCACCTTCCACGCCATCGCCGGCCTGGTAGCGCTGTTCAACGAGACTTACTTCGTAGCCCCGTCCGCAGACCTCGTGGTCTCGGTCAGCTACGACACCTGGGGCTGGGCCCACCTGATCGGTGGCCTGGTCGTCCTGGCCGTCGGCGTGGGTCTCTTCACCGGGGCCACCTGGGCGCGTGTGCTCGGTGTGGCCATCGCGATGCTCAGCGCGACCGTGAACCTGGTCTTCCTGGCCGCCTACCCGGTCTGGTCGATCATGATGATCACGCTCGCCGTCCTCGTCATCTACGCCATCACGGCGCACGGCGCGGAGATCAAGAACCTGGCCTGACCCAGACCTTCAGCTCACCGGATCGGGCACCTGGTCAGGTAGGTGCCCGATCGCCTGTCTCGACCGGTTGGTCGCGTTCGGGACTGTCGCTTCCCGGTCGCGAGACCTGAGCCACTACCGCAGCAGGCGGTCACGACGCACGGTGGAGGCAGAGACGGGGGGCTCGCGCGAGGAGGTACGCACCATGTTCGTCGCGTTGATCGCCAAGACCACAGCAACGGAGCCCTCGGCCGTGCGCGAGGGCGAGGGTCGCCACAAGCGCCACGACCCGGAGGACCGGCTCCACCTGTCCGCCATCGTGGCCGGCCTCATCGACGCGCGCGCCTGCCACGTCGACTTCCTCGACACGGCCGGGGGCCAGGAGCTCGAGCGGTGGTACCGCAGGCACCACCCGCGTGCGCGTGGCCACGTGCGTCAGTGAGTCGAGGGGCCGAGCGCGAGGCACCTGCTGTGGGTGCGCCTCATCCGGTGCGGGTGAGTCGGCGTAGTCGAGGGTCCGCACACTTCGGGACGGGGCCCGGGTCTGCGGAGGGCGCGCCATGGACATGACAGCCGTGCTGGTCGTCATGGTGACGATCTTCGTCTGGGGCGCGGTGTCAGCCCGGCTCGAACGGGCGGACCTGACCGCCCCGATCGTCTTCGTCGCGATCGGCGGTCTGCTGGCCGCGTCCGACGTCGTCGACGGGCCCGCCCCGGAGACGCTCAAGCCGCTGGTCGAGCTCACCCTGGTGTGGGTGCTGTTCGCCGATGCGGCGCGTATCCCGTTTGGTGAGGTACGCCGCGACATCGGCAGCTATGCCCGTCTTCTCGGGATCGGGCTCCCGCTGACCCTCCTGGCCGGCTGGGGGCTGGCGACGTGGCTGTTCCCCGACCTCGGCCTCTGGCTCGCCCTGCTGGTGGCCGCGGCGCTCGCCCCCACGGACGCGGCGCTGGGGGTCCCGGTGGTGACCAACCCGGTGGTCCCTGCCCGGGTGAGGCGACTGATCACC
>DATHVS010000142.1:0-5023 GCA_035461195.1 Nocardioidaceae bacterium | reverse complement strand
AGGAAGGGAAGAGGACGCTTGCGCTCCCGCGTGAAGAGGCCCTCGGCGGCCAGGAGCTGGCGCCGGCGCTCCAGGCGGGCGAGCAGCTCGCCGAGACCCACCATGCGGATCTCGTCGACGACCAGGCTGAGCGTGCCGCGGTTGGTGTAGTAGCGGGGACGGCCGTGCACCACGACGCTGGCCCCCTCGACGACCGGTGGGTCGGCGGCGTCGACGACCTGCCGCTGGCAGGTGACCGTCATGGAGATGTCGCCCAGCGGGTCGCGCAGCGCGAGGAACACCGTGCTCATGCCCTGGCGCCGGTTGATCTGGGTGATCTGGCCCTCCACCCAGACCGCTCCGAGCCGGTCGATCCAGCCGGTGAGGAGCGTGGCGATCTGACGGACCGGTGCCGGTCGCTCGGGGCTGGTCTCCAGTGCCACGCAGGCACCCTAACCGCGCCCTCCTACGATGGGGGGATGAGCACCTCTGACCTGGGGATGCCCCCCGTGCTGCCGCCCGAGACCGCCGACGAGCGTTCGGTGCTGCTCGCCGCTCCCCGCGGCTACTGCGCCGGGGTCGACCGCGCCGTGATCACGGTCGAGAAGGCCCTCGACCTCTACGGCGCGCCCGTCTACGTGCGCAAGCAGATCGTGCACAACAAGCACGTCGTGGCCGATCTCGAGTCGCGCGGCGCGATCTTCGTCGAGGAGCTCGACGAGGTGCCGGCGGGCGAGACCGTGGTCTTCTCCGCCCACGGGGTCTCCCCGGAGGTGCACCGCCAGGCCGAGGAGCGCGAGCTCAAGACTATCGACGCCACCTGCCCGTTGGTCACCAAGGTCCACCACGAGGCGAAGCGGTTCGCCTCCGACGACTACGACATCCTGCTCATCGGTCACGCCGGCCACGAGGAGGTCGAGGGCACCGCGGGCGAGGCGCCCTCGCACATCCAGCTGGTCGAGACCCCAGAGGACGTCGCTGGGCTCGAGGTGCGCGACCCCACCAAGGTGGCCTGGCTCAGCCAGACCACGCTGTCGGTCGACGAGACGATGGCCGTGGTCGCCGCGATCCGGGAGCGCTTCCCCCTGCTGCTCGACCCGCCGTCGGACGACATCTGCTACGCGACGCAGAACCGTCAGATGGCCATCAAGGAGATCTCCCGCAGCGCCGACCTGGTCATCGTGGTCGGCTCGGGCAACTCCTCGAACTCCGTGCGGCTCGTCGAGGTCGCGCTCGAGGCCGGAGCCAAGAACGCCTACCGAGTCGACGACGCGAGCGAGATCGACGAGGCCTGGCTCGAGGGCGTGCGGACAGTCAGCGTGACGTCGGGGGCGTCCGTCCCGGACGACCTCGTCGACGGCGTTCTCGCCTTCCTCGCCGAGCGGGGCTACCCGGACGCGAAGGCGGTGCACACCGCTGAGGAGTCGCTCATCTTCGCCCTCCCGCCGGAGCTGCGGCGCGACATGCGTGCCGCCGAGAAGGCGGGCAGCTGAACCGATCGTTCCGCAGGTAGGACGTCGCAGGTTTCGCATGCGTCACATGCATGACTCGCGTCTCGCCGGGTAGTTAGTGCGCGCGGTCCAGACAACGGCCGTTCGTACCAGCACCAGACAGGCCCGCGCATGACTGTTCAGGTCCAGGCATTCCCCGTTCGTTTCGCAGAGACGGTCAACCGTTTCGGCGCCGCCCGGATCGAGCGTCCGGGGACCGAGCCGCCCGCGGGCCTCCTCGCCCTCGTCGTCCTCGGAGAGCGCACCTTCGTCGCGCGTACCCACGGCGAACGGGTGACCCGGCGAGGTCGTCAGACGCTGGTCTCGGTGCACGGTCGGCTGACCTGGGTGGCCAGCAGCAGGGTTCAGCCCCTCGACGAGGACGCCGCCTGAGGGCCCTGGCGCAGGAGTCCCGAGTTGCGCAGCGCTATCTGGCGCAGGGCAAGCACCAGGAGGACGAGGGCGTAGCCCGCGACGAGCGCGCCGGCGTGATGGGCCAGCCCGGAGACGATCGCCTGGGCGAGACCGTCCACTTCCTCGGCCACGGCAGTTCGTGCCACACCGGCCAGCAGCGCGACCGTAACGAACATCAGCAGCGGTGGCAGCACGCCCACGACGAAGAAGTCGCGGGGGCGCACCGCCAGGGCCGCCACGAGGCAGAGCACCACGAACGTCAGGTCGAAGAACAGGCTCAGCCGGTCTGTGAGCAGCAGGTCGAGGCCGGCCAGGCCGAAGGCGGCGAGCACCGACAAGGTGGCGACCTGCCGGCCGGGGCGACGTCCTTCCTCCCACAACGTGCGCGCCTGCTCCCGGTGCAGGGGGCGCGGTCGCGTGGGCGTCTGGCTCACGCTCCCACGCTAGAGCGCGCTCAGGCCGATTGCGCGCGACGCGCCGTGGAAGTGTCTGCGGGGGCGGGCAGCTCCAGACGCTCCTCGGCCACCTCGTCGAGCAGCTCCGCAGCCGTGAGCGGACGAGCCGCCTCGGTGACCGGGACGGGGGAGGCGAGCTCGTCGTCGGAGACCTCCAGCTCCACGAACTTGCGCGCCGACACCAGCACCCGCGTCTCCAACGACCCGACCGCCCTGTTGTAGCTGGTCACCGCGCCCGTCAGCGCCCGCCCGAGCTTGTCGAGGTGGCCGCCCATGACGCCGAGCCGGTCATAGAGCTCACGCCCCAGCGCGTGGATGTCGCGAGCCTTGTCGGCGAGCGCTTCCTGGGTCCACGCGTAGGCGACCGTGCGGAGCAGCGCGATCAGCGTCGTCGGCGTGGAGAGCACGACCTGTTTGGCCGCGGCGTACTCCAAGAGCTCCGGCTCCGCCTCCAGTGCGGCCGAGAGGAAGGACTCGCCGGGGACGAAGAGGACCACGAACTCCGGCGTTGCGGGCAGGGAGCGCCAGTAGGCCTTGGCACCGAGCGTGTCGACGTGCTGGCGAAGCTGGCGGGCGTGGCGGGACAGGTGGACGTCGCGCTCCTCGTCGGAGTCGGCGCCGGTGGCGTCGAGGAAGGCGTCGAGCGGCACCTTCGCGTCGACCACGACGCTCTTGCCGCCGGCGAGGTTGACCACGAGGTCGGGTCGCTGCAGGCCGTCGTCGTTGCGCACCGACACCTGCTCGGAGAAGTCACAGCGCGACACCAGCCCCGCGACCTCCACGGCCCGGCGCAGGTGCAGCTCGCCCCACCGTCCCCGGACCTGGGGCTTGCGCAACGCGGTCGACAGAGCGGCGGTCTCCCTTCGCAGGACATCCGTCGAGTGACGCACGTCCTCGACCTGCTGGCGTAGCTGGCTCTGCCACGACACACGGTGCTGCTCGAGGTCGCGCATCTGGTCGTGGAGGCGCTCGAGCCCCTCCTTCACCACAGCATGGTCGGCGGCCCGCGCCTCGAGGGCGAGCCGCGCGGCGTCGTCGTCACCTGTGGCTCGTGCCCGGGCCCAGAGCACACCCCCGATGCCGCCGAGAAGCACACCGACGACGAGGACCAGCAGCAGCGAGAGGACCGTCGTGATCTCCATGGTTCCCATCGTGGCCGAGACCTCCGACATTTACCGTGAAGCCACGTCGACGATCACCGGCGCGTGGTCGCTGGCGCCGGTGCCGGCGCGCTCCTCCCGGTCGATCACTGCCCCTGTGACACGTGCGGCGAGGGCAGGCGAGCCGAGGATGAAGTCGATGCGCATCCCGCGGTTCCGCTCGAACCGCTGCCGGTAGTAGTCCCAGTACGTGTAGACCCCGGGCCCCGGCGCGAACGGTCGCACGACGTCGACGTACCCCGAATCCAGGAAGGCCTGGAACGCCTTCCGCTCCTCGGGAGTGACGTGCGTGCTGTTGGCGAACCTGCTGATGTCGAAGACGTCGTCGTCGAGCGGCGCGATGTTCCAGTCACCGGTCAGGGCGATCTGCGCCGAGGGGTCCTCGGCGAGCCAGTCGGCCGCAGCCGCGTGGAGCCGGTCGAGCCAGGCGAGCTTGTAGACGAAGTGAGGGTCGCCGGGCTTGCGTCCGTTGGGGACGTACAGCGACCAGACCTGAACCCCGCCGCAGGTCGCGCCGAGCGCCCTGGCCTCCGACGCCAGCGGCTCGCCCCACTGCGGCATGCCCTCGAAACCACGGTGTACGTCGGACAGTCCCACCCGGCTGGCGAGGGCGACGCCGTTCCACTGGTCGTAGCCGAGCGTCGCGACCTCGTAGCCCAACGCCTCCAGGCCCATCACCGGCCACTGGTCGTCGCGGGCCTTGGTCTCCTGGATCGCCAGGACGTCGATGTCGTGCCGCTCGAGCAGCCCCTCGACCCGGTCGATGCGGGAGCGGATGGAGTTCACGTTGAAGGTGGCGATGCGCACCCGGGCCACTCTAGGACGATTCGGCTGAGGCGTGTCCGGCCACCTAGACTGTCCGCCCGTGGCTCTCACCATCGGAATCGTCGGACTCCCCAACGCGGGCAAGTCGACCCTCTTCAACGCCCTGACCAAGAACGACGTGCTCGCCGCGAACTACCCGTTCGCCACGATCGAGCCCAACGTGGGTGTCGTCGGCGTCCCGGACCCGCGCCTGGCCGAGCTCGCGGAGATCTTCGGGTCGGCCAAGATCATCCCTGCGACCGTGGAGTTCGTCGACATCGCCGGCATCGTCCGCGGCGCCTCCGAGGGCGAGGGCCTCGGCAACAAGTTCCTCTCCCACATCCGCGAGTCCGCGGCGATCTGCCAGGTCACCCGGGTCTTCCGCGACGAGGACGTCACCCACGTCGAGGGCGAGGTCAATCCCGCCAACGACATCTCCACGATCCAGACCGAGCTGATCCTCGCCGACCTCCAGACGGTCGAGAAGTCACTGCCGCGCCTGGAGAAGGAGGCTCGGCTGAAGAAGGAGAAGGCCGCCGAGCTCGAGGCGGTCAAGGAGGCCAAGGAGGCGCTCGAGGTGGGTACGCCGATCATCGCCACCACGATCGACAAGAGCCTCCTGCGCGAGCTCATGCTCCTGACCGCGAAGCCGTACCTCTACGTCTTCAACTGCGACAGCGACGAGCTCGCCGACGAGGAGCTCAAGCAGAAGATGCGTGAC
>DATHVS010000141.1:0-6038 GCA_035461195.1 Nocardioidaceae bacterium | reverse complement strand
CCTCCGCGCCGACCCCGCCGCGGTGACCCCGGTGATCCGCGGCTGGGCCCGCGACGAGGATCTGTGGCTGCGTCGTACCGCCGTGCTCGCCCAGCTGAAGAGCAAGGCGGACACCGACACCGCGCTGCTCGACGAGGTGCTCGTTGCCAACCTCGAGGGGAGCCGGCACGGCCGTGACTTCTTCATCCGCAAGGCGGTGGGCTGGGCCCTGCGGGAGTACGCCAGGACCGACCCCGCCTGGGTGAGGTCCTTCGTCGACGCCCACGCCGGTGAGCTCTCGGGGCTGACCCGGCGAGAGGCCCTCAAGCACGTGCGGGCGGTCTAGCCGGGTGACCACCGGCACACCGTCCGGCGCTTCCCGGCTTTGTTACCAGCCGGTAGCATCGCGCACGTCATTCCCCTACGACGCATAGAGGAGCTTTCGTGGCCCGACAGTTGCGAGAAGTCGTCTTCGTCGACGGCGTGCGAACGCCGTTCGGCAAGGCCAAGGGCCAGTACGCCGAGACGCGTGCCGACGACCTGGTGATCAAGTGCATCCGTGAGCTCATGCGACGCAACCCCAACCTGCCGGCGGAGCGGGTCGACGAGGTCGCGATCGCCGCCACCACCCAGATCGGTGACCAGGGCCTGACCATCGGCCGCACCGCCGCGCTCCTCGCCGGGCTGCCACAGAGCACCCCCGGCTACTCCGTCGACCGCATGTGCGCCGGCGCGATGACGGCTGTGACGACGACCGCCGGCGGCATCGCCTTCGGGGCCTACGACATCGCGCTCGCCGGCGGCGTGGAGCACATGGGCCGCCACCCGATGGGCGAGGCGGTCGACCCCAACCCGCGCATCATCGCCGAGAAGATCGTCGACACCGAGGCGCTCTCGATGGGCTGCACCGCCGAGAACCTCCACGACCGGTACCCGACCATCACCAAGGAGCGTGCGGATGCCTATGCCGTGCGGTCGCAGGAGAAGACCGCCAAGGCGTACTCCGAGGGCAAGATCCAGCCAGACCTTGTGCCCGTGGCAACCCGCTCGGCCGAGGGTGGCTGGGGCCTCGCGACCGTCGACGAGCCGCCCCGTCCAGGGACCACGATGGAGAGCCTCGCCGGGCTCAAGACGCCGTTCCGTGCACACGGCCGGGTCACTGCGGGCAACGCGGCCGGCCTCAACGACGGCGCGACGATGGCCCTGATCGCCGACGAGGCGACCGCCCGCGACCTCGGCCTGCCGGTCAAGATGCGCCTGGTCTCCTACTCGTTCATGGGCGTCGAGCCCGAGGTGATGGGCGCCGGCCCGATCCCGGCGACCGAGAAGGCACTGGCCCAGGCCGGTCTGAGCATCGACGACGTCGACGCCTTCGAGATCAACGAGGCGTTCGCCGTCCAGGTGCTCGCCTTCCTCGAGCACTTCGGCATAGGCGACGACGACCCGCGGGTCAACCCCTACGGCGGCGCGATCGCCATGGGCCACCCGCTGGCGTCGTCCGGCGTGCGTCTGATGAACCAGCTCGCCCGGCAGTTCGAGGAGCGCCCTGAGGTCCGCTACGGCATGACCACGATGTGCATCGGTCTCGGCATGGGCGGCACCGTCATCTGGGAGAACCCCCACTGGAACGGAGAGAACGCCTGATGACCACCACTCCTGAGCTCCAGGCGCTGCTCGACCGCGGCGTCTCCCTGTCCGGCGACGAGGTCGTCACCGACGCCAAGCTCCGGTACGTCGACCTCCCGCGCGGCGCGGGGACGATGGCGCTGATCACCCTCGACAACGGCCTGGACCACAACCGCCCCAACACCTTCGGCCCGAAGGGGTTGGCCGCCCTCAACACCGCGATCGACGAGGCGCTCTCCCACGACGACGTAGTGGCTCTCGGCGTGACGGGCAAGCCGTTCATCCTGGCCGCCGGCGCGGACCTCTCGGGTCTGTCCGGGCTGTCGGGTCGCGACGACGCCAAGCTCATCGCACAGCTCGGCCATGGCGTGTTCCGCAAGCTCGTCGACGGCGGCAAGCCGTCCTTCGGGTTCGTCAACGGGCTCGCGCTCGGCGGCGGCCTCGAGGTCGCGTTGAACTGCACCTACCGCACCATCCAGGACAGCGCACCGGCCGTGGGCCTCCCCGAGGTCATGCTCGGTCTCGTGCCCGGCTGGGGCGGCGCCTACCTGGTGCCGAACCTGGTCGGTGCCGAGAAGGCCGTGAAGCTGGTCATCGAGAACCCGCTCAACCAGGGCAGGACCCTCAGCGGTCACGCGGCGTTCGAGATGGGCCTGGCCGACGCCGAGTTCTCCGGGGCGGACTTCCTGGAGCAGTCGCTGCTGTGGGCCGCGAAGGTCCTCACCGGCGAGGTGGCGGTGGAGCGTCCAGAGGTCGACCGCGGCGAGGCGTGGGACGCCGCAGTGGCGAAGGGCCGTTCGATCGCGGACGCCAAGACCGGAGGCGCCTCCCCCGCCGCCTACCGCGCCCTGGACCTGATCGCCGCAGCGAAGGACGGCAGCCGCGACGAGGGCATCGCGGCCGAGGACGAGGCGCTCGCGGACCTCATCATGACCCCCGAGCTGGTCGCGAGCCTCTACTCCTTCGACCTCGTGCAGAAGCGGGCCAAACGGCCCGCCGGGGCTCCGGACAAGTCGCTGGCCCGACCGGTGACCAAGGTCGGCATCGTGGGCGCTGGACTCATGGCCAGCCAGCTCGCCCTGTTGTTCGCCCGGCGCCTGCAGGTGCCGGTGGTCCTCACCGACCTCGACCAGGAGCGTGTGGACAAGGGCGTCGCCTACGTCCACGAGGAGGTCGACAAGCTCCTCCTCAAGGGCCGCCTCAACCAGGACAAGGCCAACCGCCTCAAGGGTCTGGTCACCGGCTCGGTCGAGAAGAAGGAAGTCTTCGCCGACGCCGACTTCGTGATCGAGGCGGTGTTCGAGGAGATGGGCATCAAGAAGAAGGTCTTCGCCGAGGTCGAGGGGATCGTCTCGCCGGAGTGCGTCCTCGCCACGAACACCTCGTCGCTGTCGATCAGCGAGATGGCGGCCGACCTGAAGAACCCCGAACGAGTCGTCGGCTTCCACTTCTTCAACCCCGTCGCGATCATGCCGCTGCTCGAGATCGTCAAGGGCGAGCAGACCGACGACGCCACCCTCGCCACCGCGTTCGCGACCGGCAAGGCACTGAAGAAGACCACGATCCTGGTCAAGGACAGCCCGTCGTTCATCGTGAACCGCCTGCTCGGTCGGTTCATGGGCGAGGTCAGCAAGGTAGTGGACGAGGGCACACCGCTCGAGGTCGCCGACAACGCGTTCGCCGGCATCGCCCCGATGCCGCCGTTCGTCCTCCTCTCGCTGGTGGGCCCGGCGGTCGCGCTGCACAACAACAAGACGCTGCACGCGGCGTTCCCCGACCGGTTCTACGTCTCGCCGAACCTCGAGAAGCTCGTGGCCGCAGGCAAGCAGGCGATCTACGGCGCCGACGGCGAGGTGGACCCTGGGGTCGCGGCACTGTTCGAGACCGGCGACGTCGCGCTCACCGCCGAGCAGGTCCGTGAGCGGGTGCTCTCGGTCCTCGCCGAGGAGTCGCGTCTGATGCTCGACGACGGCGTCGTGGTCGGCCCCGAGGACATCGACCTCGGCATGATCACTGGTGCGGGCTTCCTGTTCTGGAACGGCGGAATCACCATGCTGCTCGACCGCAGCGGCATCTCCGAGAAGGTCACCGGC
Source organism: Nocardioidaceae bacterium (assembly GCA_035461195.1). Classification (GTDB taxonomy): domain Bacteria; phylum Actinomycetota; class Actinomycetes; order Propionibacteriales; family Nocardioidaceae; genus Nocardioides_C. The sequence goes on along the minus strand of DATHVS010000141.1, from coordinate 2,340 downwards.
AAGAAGTTCCACTGACCGGCCCGGAGCGGTTTGCCACCCGAAGAACGGCCCTCCCCTCGGCGTACTGCCGAGGGGAGGGCCGTCTCCCCACGGTCCGCGATCCGGTCGTGGTTCCTGCGACGGCCCAGGAGTCGCCCTGACGAGGTCGGCGGCGGCCTCCTCGAGCTCCCGGGCGAGGTCGGCGACATCGAGCACCGAGTCGGCGTCAACGGTGATGCCCACCCCGAGCGTGTCCGTGTAGCAGACGACTCCGACCATCAGCCCGAGGTTGCCGGTGACGGTGACGAAGGGGTACATCTCTGACACTCGCGACCCGAAGAGGTACAACGGCAGCCGCGGACCGGTCAGGTTGGTGACCACCAGGTTGACGAACGGCTGGCGGTGGAGCAGCCGCCGTGCCACGGCACGGAGCAGCCGCTGGGGTGCCAGGCCGCCGAGGGCGAGCACAGAGGCACCGAAGCTTGGTGGGGCTGTGCGGCGACCACGGTCCTCCTCACGGCGTTCGCCGTGGCGGTCGAGCGGGCGACCCGACGTGGGCGCGCCCTCAGGGCTGCTGCTCGACCTCGAGCAGGGTCTCGCCGTTGTCGAGGGCGGTGACGTCCTCGACGATGCTGCGGGCGAGCTTCTGGGCGGTCAGTCCGATCTCGTCGAGGATCTTCGCGCGTTTGGCGTGGTCGAGGAACCGCTGCGGGATGCCGTGCAGCCGCACCGGGGTGTCCACCCTGGCCTCGTTGAGCGTCTGGAGAAGGACGGAGCCGCAGCCGCCGGTGAGCCCGTTGTCCTCCACGCTGACCACGAGCCGGTGCTCGCGAGCGAGGTCGAGGATCGCCGGGTCGAACGGCTTGACCCATCGTGGGTCCACCACCGTGACGCCGATCCCCTGCGCGGCGAGCCGCTCGGCCACGTCGACCGAGGTGGAGGCCATCGACCCGACGCCGACCAGCAGCACGTCCTTGGCGCCCTTGCGGACGAGGACGTCCATCGAGCCGGCGCGGTCGACGGGCTCGATGTCTGCGGTCGGGGGGCCCTTCGGGAAGCGAACGACCGTCGGCGCGTCGTCGACCTGGACCGCCTCCCGGAGCAGCTCACGCAGGCGCGTGGCGTCCCGAGGGGCGGCCAGCCGGAGGCCGGGGACGACCTGGAGGATCGACATGTCCCACATGCCGTTGTGGCTTGCGCCGTCGTCGCCGGTGACCCCGGACCGGTCGAGCACGAAGGTCACACCGCACTTGTGGAGTGCGACGTCCATGAGCACCTGGTCGAAGGCGCGGTTGAGGAAGGTCGCGTAGATGGCCACGACCGGGTGGAGGCCACCCATCGCGAGCCCTGCGGCGGAGGTGGCGGCGTGCTGCTCGGCGATCCCGACGTCGAAGGTCCGCTCGGGGTAGCGGGCGGCGAACTGGTCGAGGCCCACCGGGTGCAGCATCGCCGCGGTGATGGCCACGAGGTCCTTGCGCTCCGCGCCGAGGGAGACCATCTCGTCGGCGAACACGTCGGTCCAGATCTGGCCCTTCGGGTTCTCCTGGCCCGTCTCGACGTCGAAGGGGCCGGGCGAGTGGAAGTTGTCGGCCTCGTGACGCTCCGCCGCGTCGTAGCCGAAGCCCTTCTTGGTGATCACATGGACGATCACCGGGCCGCCGAAACGCTTGGCCTGCGCCAGCGCGTGCTCCACGGCGGGCCGGTCGTGGCCGTCGATCGGGCCGACGTACTTGAGGCCGAGGTCCTCGAAGAGTCCCTGCGGCGCAAGGGCGTCCTTCATGCCCTTCTTGACCGCGTGGAGCGCGTCGTACACCGCCGGTCCGACGCCACGCACGCCGTTCAGGCGCTTCTTGACCAGGTCGAGCACCTGCTCGTAGCGGGGGTTGGTGCGCAGCGTGGTGAGGTGGTTCGCGAGGCCGCCGACCGTGGGCGTGTAGGAGCGACCGTTGTCGTTGACGACCATCACCAGCTTGCGGTCCTGGTTGGCGGCGATGTTGTTCAACGCCTCCCAGGCCAAGCCGCCGGTCAGCGCGCCGTCGCCGATGACGGCCACGACGTAGCGGTCCTCACCGCGGATCGCGTAGGCCTTGGCGAGACCGTCGGCGTACGACAGCGCGGTCGAGGCGTGGGAGTTCTCGACCACGTCGTGGTCGGACTCGCCCTGGTTCGGGTAGCCCGAGAGGCCGCCCTCCTGGCGGAGCGTGTCGAACTGCCCGACCCGCCCGGTCAGCGCCTTGTGGACGTACGCCTGGTGACCTGTGTCGAAGACCACCCTGTCGCTCGGGGAGTCGAAGACCCGATGGATGCCCATGGTCAGCTCGACGACCCCGAGGTTGGGGCCCAGGTGGCCACCGGTGCGCG
>DATHVS010000140.1:0-12390 GCA_035461195.1 Nocardioidaceae bacterium | reverse complement strand
CTGCTTCACCGTGTCCACACCCAGATCCGCCTCCAGATCCAGATCCAGGTCCAACAGATCCGGCGGGTACCCCGTCATCTCCGACACGATCGACACCACCGCATCGGTCACCACCTCCACACTCGGCCCCTCCTCCGAAGCCGGCGCAGGGACCTCGACAGGAGCAGCAGCGGCCTGAGCAGGCACCGCAGCCGGCACCGCAGCCGGCACCGCGGCCGGAGCTTCGACAGGCGCAGCAGGCGCGTCAGCAGGGACCTCACCCACTGGGGCCTCAGAGGTCGGAGCGGGCGCAGGCGTCGCCACTGGGGTCGTCAGCGCGGCTGGCTCGGCGACGGGAGCGGCGGGCTCGACCGCAGGCGGCCCGACGTCGACCACGCGCAGCCGCCTCGCGTGGACCTCGAGCTCGGCCCCGGGCAGGCCGCTGATGCTGTCCAGCCAGCGCTGCCAGGTCTGCGGGTCGACGATCCGGTAGGCATAACCCAGCTCGCCGGGGGACCGGTGACGACCGTCGGGGAGCGGGGTCCAGCGCAGCAGGGACATGGCGATCTGCGAGCCGAACCCGGCTGCCAGACGGAGGGCGTGGTGCACCGGGTAGGCGCCGCCGTGCGAGAGGTTCAGCTCGCCGAGGTCCGGGTCGGGCTCCTTGTAGTTCGGGACCGGCGGCACGATGCCGGTCTCGAGTGACTTGACTGCCACCACGTCTTCGATGCCGGCGCCCATCGCGTGTCCGGTGAACCCCTTGGTGTTCGTGATGACGATCGACCCGGCCGCGGGTCCGAACGTTGAACGGAGTGCGTTGATCTCGGCGGACGCGCTGCCGCCCCGAGCGGGGGTGTACGTCTCGTGCGAGACGAAGACCGTGGACGCAGCGATGTCGTGACGGTCGACGCCGTACCTCTCTGCCTGGGTGACGACGTTCTCCATCATCTGGGCGATGTGGGAGACGTCGAGGCGGGTGCCGTGGAAGGCGCTGTTGGCGGTGACCGCACCGAGCACCTCGCAGATCGGCTGGAGCCCGCGCTCCCGTGCCGCGTCGGCGGACTCCACGACGAAGGACGCGGCACCCATCCCGACGATCATGCCGTGGCGGCGCCGGTCGAACGGCGTTGCTGCGTCCTCGACCGACTCGTCCGTCGCGGCCGCCCCGCTGGCCAGGAACCCGGCGGTGACCCAGGGCAGCAGCGCGTCCGTGGTGACATCGTCGGCGGAGACGACGACGACGCGCCGGCACCGGCCGGCCCTGATCCAGTCCTCGGCGAGGGAGAGAGCCTGAGTGGTGCTCGCGCACGCGGCGTTGATCTGCGTGTTCGGCCCCCGTGCCCCGATGATCTCGGCGAACTGCGAGTGCCCCATGGACAGGCAGCGGAAGAGGAACCTGCGGTCGAAGGTGAACGGCTCGGCCTCGAGCAGGTGGCGCAGGTCGGCGATGCGGCGCTCCACCTCGACCACCGCGGGCTCGTCACCCTGCATACGGCTCCGGACGGCTTCCAGGGCGAGCAGCTGGTCGCGGCGTCCGCGGTTCTCGTAGTACTTGCGGAGATCCTCGGCGAAGGAGTCGTAGCCGGGGAACGCCGACGCGAAGATCACCCCGGTGTCGTCACGGAGTGCGTCGGGCAGCCCCCACCGCTCCGGCAGCTTCGAGCCGAGTGTCGTCGTCTTGTAGCGCATGACGAGCGGGATCCCCGCGTCGCGGAGAGCGTCGAACCCGGCCCCGATCGCCAGCCGTGTCACCGAGTCGAGCGCCGCGTCACGGGACGCGTCGACGTCGAACTCCGCGACGACGTCCCAGGGGGCGTGCCGTCCGGCGAGCTTGACCACCTCGGCCTCGTCGTCGATGGTCTCGAAGGTGGGGTCGCCTGCCTCCCGCTTCACCAGACGTGTGATGTTCAGGTCCACCATCTTCTGCCGGAACTCGTGCGGGATGGTGTCGATGAACTGCTGGCCCTCGAGGATCCGCTGCAGGTTCTCGTCGTCGAAGACCCTGTCCACGCCGGGGAGACCGAGTGCTGCTCCTGTGACCACGACGGGTTCGGCCACCGGTGGTGCGGATGGCGCGGGGGCGCGTCCGGCGTACACCTTCAGACCCTCGTCGATGGCGTCGGCGAAGACCCGGCCGAGCTCGGCGTACTGGTCGGTGCTCATGGTGACTCCAGGGGGAGTGTCGGTCGCGTGACTGGCGGCAGCCGCGACCTGTTCCGGGACGGGCGCTACGGCGGCCGGTGCCGTCGGGGTGCCGGCCTGCGCCTCTGCCTCGGGGAAGCCGACGCCTGCTGCCCACAGGCCGCAGAGTGCGGCGTTGAAGGACGCCAGGTCGCCGTTCTTGGGGTGGTTGGTGAACAGCGCGAGCACGTCGTCGTGCTCGCCGAGGACGTCCTCGACGAAACCGTGCAGCGCCTTCTTGGGTCCGACCTCGACGAAGACCCGGGCCCCGGCGTCGTACAGGGTCTCCAGGCCGCGCACGAACTGGACCGGCGAGGCGACCTGCCGGCCCAGGAGGTCCAGCATGGTCTCGGTGTCGGCGTCGGCCGGGTAGAAGTCGCCGGTGACGTTGGAGACGATCGGCAGGACGGGTCCGCGGACGTCCAGCCGGCGGAGCGCGTCCTTCAACGGCACGCTCGCGGGCGCGACGATCGAGGTGTGGAACGCGTGGCTCACCGGTATGCGCGACGCGGTGAGGCCCTCCGCGCTGAGTGCGGCGACGGCGCGCTCCACCGCGTCGGTGGCGCCCCCGATCACGGCCTGGCTGAAGCTGTTGATGTTCGCGATGACGACGTTGCCGTCGACGGCGGCCACGATCCGCTCGATCTGCGTGAGGGGACCGAACACCGCCGCCATCGCACCGTTGTCCTCCACCGTGAGGGAGGCCATCTCGTGTCCTCGGGCGCTCACGGCCTCCAGCGCCGCCTCGAAGGACATGGCCCCCGCGGCGACGAGGGCGCCGTACTCCCCGAGGCTGTGTCCCATCACCATGTCCGGGCGCACGCCATAGGTGTCGAGCAGCCTGGTCAGCGCCAGGTCGGTGGTGAGCACGGCCGGCTGGGTGATCTCGGTCTGGAGCAGCTGCTGCTGCAGCTCACGGACCGCGTCCTCATCGGTCGCGTCGATGAAGATGTACGACGACAGCGGCCGACCGAGCAGGGGCGTCATGATCCGGTCCGCCTCGTCGAAGGTCTCGGCGACGGCTGAATCGTGGCCCCGCAGGTCCTTGAGCATGTTGACGTACTGCGAGCCCTGGCCGGTGTAGAGGAAGGCAACCTTGGGGGCCGGGCCACGTCCGACGTGCACGCCCTGGGCGCGCAGCATCTTCCACATGGCGGGCGCGCCGGAGCGGAACGCCTTCACCGCCTTCTCAGCCTTGGCCTTGAGGTCGGTGGCGTCGCCGTAGTCGATGGCGACCCGCACCGCCGCCTGTGCCAGAGCGGGGTCGGGAATTGCAGGCGCAGGCGCGGAGCCTGACGCGGCTGCCGCCGCGACCTGCTCGAGCTGGGCGGTGACGTCCGCGTCGTCGCGGCCGCCGAGGACGAGGGCTCCTCGCAGCGGGACCTTCGGCGACGCAGGTCCCTCGGACCTCACGGGCTCGGTGACGGTCACGTGAGGCACCTCGGCCGAGGCGAACGACCGGGGGGCGCTCTCGGACCGGTGCCGACCGGGGACGTACTCCTCCAGCACGGCGTGGAAGTTCGTCCCACCGAAGCCGAACGCAGAGACACCGGCACGGCGTGCGCCGTCGGGGTCGGCCGGCCACTCGCGCAGCTCGGTGTTCACCCGGAACGGCGTGTGGCCCCAGTCGACGTTCGGGTTGGGATCGCGGAAGTTCAGGCTCGGCACCAGCTGCTTCTCGTGCAGCTGCATCACCATCTTGAACAGCCCCGCGGTTCCCGCCGCTGCCTTGAGGTGACCGATGTTGGACTTCACCGAACCCAGGGCGATGGACCCTGGTTCCGCACCGGAGGCGCCGAAGACCTCGCCGAGGCTGGCCAGCTCGGCTGCGTCCCCGACCCGGGTCGAGGTGCCGTGCGCCTCGATGGCGGAGGCGGCGGCCGGCTTGAGGCCTGCGTTCACCCAGGCCCGCTCCACGGCGAGCCGCTGACCGATCGGGTTCGGGGCAGTGATCCCCTTGCCCTTCCCGTCGCTGGAGCCGCCCAGACCGAGCAGCACCGCGTAGACGCGGTCGCCGTCGCGCTCTGCGTCCTCGAGCCGCTTGAGGACGAAGAGGGCGGCCCCCTCGCCCATCACGAAGCCGTCGGCGCCGGCGTCGAAGGGACGGGTGCCGGTGGCGGACAGTGCTCCGATCTTGCAGAACTTCACGAAGCCGTAGACGCCCATGTTGCGGTCGACACCGCCGGTGACCACCGCGTCGTAGTCGCCGTTCACGAGCCCGTGGACCGCGGCCGTCGTAGCGGCGAGGCCGGAGGCGCAGGCGGCGTCGGTGGTGAAGTTCGGTCCCCGGAAGTCGAAGAGGTTGGCGATCCGGCCGGCGAGGACGTTGGACAGCTCGCCCGGCATGGTGTCCTCAGTGATCTCGAGCTCGTGCGCGAGGAAGCGCTCGTGCCACTCCGTGAGAATCGCCTCGCGCACCTCTGCAGGTAGCGCGACGAAAGCCGGCACGTCGCGCAGGTCACGGCTGAACTCGGGGAACAGGATCCGCAGCGAGGTCCGGTAGTGCTTGTCGCCGCCGATCGCGTTGCCGAGGGTCACCGCGACCCGCTCGGGGTCCACGTGCCAGTCCGGCCACCCGGCGTCGATCAGCGCCGACCGTGCGGCCGAGACCGCCCACTGCTGGCCGAGGTCCATCTGCTGGGCGACCTTCGGAGGGATCGGCAGCCTCCACGACATGGGCTCCCACGGGTGCTCGCGGACCCAGCCGCCGATGCGGCTGTAGGTCTTGTCCCGAGCGGCGGGGTCCGGGTCGTAGTACAGCTCGGGATCCCACCGCTCGGGAGGCACGTCGCTGATCGAGTAGTGGCCCTCGCGGAGGTTCTGCCAGAAGGCGGCGGCGTCGGGCGCGTCGGGCATGATCGCGCCGACTCCGACGATGGCGACGGGCGCGTTGCGGTGCATGTTCATCGGAGATCCTTTGCCTGCCTCAGGGGGTGACGCGGTCGTAGAGGAGGTCCGCGACGGCGTCCATGTCGGCCAGCAGCCCGGCCTGGGCTGCTCGTACCTGTTCGAGCGGGAGGGTGCCGACCATCTGGCCGGCGGTGTCGGGGTCGGTGGCACCGGAGACCCAGCGCACACCCTCCTCGGCGGCCTTGAGCGCGGCCTCGCGGGTGAAGACCCGGCTGACCGTCGCCAGCCCGGCGGCGTCGAACCTCCGGTCGGCCTTGTCGGGCAGCGTGCCCTCGGCAGCGGCCGCCGCCCTGCGGGCCAGGGCGTCGGCTGCTTCGGCGTACGCGATCAGCTCACCGAGCCGGAGCAGCACGTGCTGGTTGCGGGTCAGCCGGCCCACCCGGCACGCCTCCAAGACGGCCGCGAGGCACTCCGCGGCGAGTGCTGCCACGTCGGCACCGACCCCCGGCTGCGACCCGTGGAGCTCGCGCAGGCGGGCGGCCACGTCGAGGTAGTGCGAGCCGCGAGACTTGAGGTGGTGCTGCCAGCGGTCACGCGCGATGGTCATCTCCATGATCTCGGAGGTGCCTTCGTAGATCGTGGTGATCCGGACGTCGCGGCGGATCTTCTCCACGATGTAGGGCCGCGTGTAGCCGTAGCCGCCGTGTGCCTGGATCGCGGCGTCCGCAGCGGCGACACCGGCCTCCGTTGCGAGGTACTTCGCGATCGCGCCCTCGGTGTTGAGCGCGCCGTCCGCGCCTTCGCCGGCGTCGATCCGGCCCGCGGTCTCCTCGATGACGGCACGGGCGGCCTCGAGGCGTACGACGTGCGGGACGACCAGCTTGTGCGTGTAGCCCTGCTTCTCGCTGAGCGGCCCGCCGCCCTGGACCCGCTGGCTCGAGTAGCGGATCGCCCGATCCATCGCCTCCCAGCCGCCGCCCAGACCGAAGGCGGCGACCATCACGCGGGTGTAGCCGAAGACCTGCTGGGCCTGGACGAGCCCGCGGCCCTCGACGCCACCGATGAGGTGGTGCGCCGGGACGACCACGTCGTCGAGGAAGAGTGCGGCGGTGTTGGACAGCCGGATGCCGTGCTTGTCCTCCGGAGGCGCCGACGAGAACCCCTCGGTACCCCGCTCCACGAGGAACCACGACGGGCCGCCCGGCGCCATGGCCAGCACGGTGCATGCGTCGGCGATGCTGCCGTTGCTGATCCACTGCTTGCGGCCGCTCAGCCGGTAGCCGCCGTCCACCGGAACCGCCGTGGTGGTCATCGCACCGAGGTCACTGCCGGCCTCCGGCTCCGTGGCGGCGTAGGCGAAGAGGATGCCCTCCTCCGCGATCCGGCCGAGCCACTCCTTGCGCTGCTCCTCGGTGCCCCCCATCAGGATCGGGTCGCTGCCGAGGAACGTCGCGAAGACCGACGTACCCAGGCCGATGTCCACGTGGGCCATCCGTTCGCACACCCGGTAGGAGTCGAAGGCGTTCCCGCCCATGCCGCCGTACTCCTCGGGAATGAAGACCAGCTGTACGCCGAGGGCGTCGCTGCACATGGCCCGCACGATGTCCTCGGGGCAGACGTCCTCGTGGTCGAGCTCCAGCATGCGGCTCTCGGGAAGCTCCGCCTCGACGAAGTCGCCGAGTGCCTCGAGCATCATCTTCAACGTGCCGGGGTCGAGGCCCTCGGTGCGGATGTGAGTGGTGGGGCCGGTGGCCGTTGTCATGGCAGCTGTCCTTCGGTTGTCGGCGGGCGAGCCGAGACGTGATGGTGGCGCTACCCCTTGCGCCGTCTGACCTCGGCGAGGAGCGCGGGGAGGACGGTGTGCGCGTCTCCGACGACGCCGAGGTCCGCGATGGCGAAGATGGGTGCCTTGGGGTCCTTGTTGATCGCGACGATGGTGCGCGAGCCCTGCATCCCGGCGCGGTGCTGGATCGCACCGGAGATGCCGCTGGCGAGGTAGAGCTGGGGGGCCACCGTCTTCCCGGTCTGCCCGATCTGGAAGTCGTGGCCGTACCAGCCGAGGTCCGTCGCCGCCCGGGACGCGGCCACCGCCCCTCCGAGGGAGTCGGCGAGCTCCTCGAGCACCCCGAAGGCCTCGGCCGAGCCCATGCCGCGACCGCCCGCGACCACGACGGAGGCGTCGGTGAGGTCGGGTCGTCCGGTGTCGGTCTTGGGGGAGCGCTGCGCGACCCGGGCCCCGCGAGCGGCCGGGGTGAGCTCGACCGTGACAGGCTCGACGGCGGGCTCCATCGGCGCGACCTCCGGAGGCAAGGCGTTCGGGCGGACGGTGATGATCGGGGTGCCCCGCACCACCTGGCTCCGGGTGGTCCAGGTGCCGGAGAAGACCGACTGCGTCACGACCGGCCCGCCCTCCCCGGGTGTCACGTCCACAGCCTGGGTGATGATCCCGGAGTCGAGGCGTACGGCGGCCCGTGCGGCGACCTCCGTGCCCTCCCTGCTGGCGGTGACGAGCACGGCCGCAGGCGAGACCCGGCGCGCCACCGCCGCCAGCGCCTCCGCCTTCGGGGCGACGAGGAAGTCGTCGAAAGCCGGGTCATCGACGGCGTACACCTTGGCGGCACCGTGCTCTCCGAGGACTTTGACGGTCGCGTCGTCGGGCGGACCGCACACGAGTGCCGCCGGCTCACCGAGCCTGCGGGCGAGGGTGAGCAGCTCGAGGGACGCCTTGCGGACCGTTCCGTCGCTGCGCTCTACAAGGACCAGGACTTCGCTCACAGGAGTCTCCTTGGGGTGTTCGTAGGTGTCGCCGGTGTCAGAGGAGCTGCCGGCCGACGAGGAAGTCGGCGATCTGGCCGGCGGCCTCGCCGTCGTCGACGAGCACCGTCCCCGCCTGTCGCGGGGGCTGGGGGGCAGCGCTGCGCACCACCGTGGCGGCGCCGAGGGACCCGACCTGGTCGGCGGTCACACCGAGGTCGGCGAGGGTCCAGGTGGTGATCGGCTTCTTCTTGCCGGCCAGGATGGCCTTGAAGGACGGGTAACGGACCTCACCGGTCTGGTCGGTGACCGACACCAGGGCCGGCAGGGCGGCGACCACCTCCTCGACGGCCCGGTCGCCCTCGCGACGAATGGTCACGGAGCCGTCGCTCACCGACAGGGCGCTCGCGAAGGTCACCTGGGGGATGCCGAGCCGGTCTGCGACCATCGGCGGGACCACCGACATCTCCGCGTCGGTGGAGCCCATGCCGGTCACGACCAGGTCGTAGCCGATCCGGTCGAGGGCCCGACTCAGGACCAGTGAGGTGGACAGGGCGTCCGAACCGTGCAGCGACTCGTCGCTGATGTGGACGGCGTCGTCACCGCCGAGCGCGAGGGCCTTGCGGAGGGTGTCCACCGCCCCCTCAGGGCCCATGGTGAGGAACGTGATGGAGGCGGGCACCCCCTTCTCGACCAGGGACACGGCTTGCTCGACGGCGTACTCGTCGAGCTCGGAGAGGCGGCAGTCGACCCCGGTCCGATCGATGGTCAGGTCGTCGCCGTAGCGCGCTGCCGTGGGTTCGGGGACGTGCTTGACAAGCACCACGATCTTCATGGGCTCCGGCTCCGTTCGGGGCGTCGAGAACTGCTGTTTCGTTCGACGCTAAGCCGCACCCCCGTGGTGCCGGGACGGGCCAAAGGACCCGGGTAGCGCTGACATTGGGTCATTACCTCGCGGTAGCCGACAGGTCCCTGCAGACGTGAGGGTTTCCGGTCGACGGAGCACCGGACGTGGAGTCCCCGGATCGGGCGGTGTGGCCCATTCCGGGGACTCGGCCTGTCAGTGGGCCGACGCGGCCGGGCTGACGCGGCGTCCGGTGAGCCGGTCCCATCGCAGCTTCATGTGGAAGCTGCGGTGGTCGCCGCTCCACGGGGTGGGGTTGCGCCAGCCCCGGATGTCCCAGACCTCGTCGGCCTCGGAGGGACGCTCGAGCCGGCCGAAGGCGACGACGCTCCATCCCTGCTCCGCGTCGTGGTCGACCTCGTCGATCTCGAAGACCGCCTCGGCGCCCTCACCGTAGGTGCCCAGCTCGGAGTCGGCCACGGTGCGAAAGGCGATGACGTCACCGTTCATGACGTAGTTCAGCGGGACGATCCTCAGCCCGTTCGGGGTCGGGAAGGCCAGACGGCCCATCGTGCCCCGGTTCAGGTGCTCCAAGCACTCGTTCGTGCTCAGCTCGATCATTCCGCTCATGGCACATGCTCCTTGTCGATCTCAGCATGAGCGGGTGCGAGCAGGTCAGTCAAAGGCCCAAAGTCCCGACCGGGCCCTCCGCGGACGGCTCAGCCGACCTCGTCGTCTGCCTCCCCGAACCCGGCGAGGAAGGAGGTCCGCGCGTCGTCGTACGCCGCCTCGAGACTCGCCCGCAGCAGCTCGACCAGCGCCGGGACGTCCTCCACCGCGAGCCGGAACGAGCCCGCGCAGGTACGCCCGCGCCACAGGGAGAGCACCACCACGTCGGCCTCCGGGTGCCAGGTGACCCTCATGGCACGGCCGTCACCGCGAGCGTCGAGGAAGGCCTCGCCCGACGTCGGGAGTGGAGTCGCGCTGCGCATAAGGTTCATTCTGGGCACGCTCGGTGACCTTGTCAGTAGTTTCGGCGTCGCTTTGCCGATGCTCGTCACCGGTCCAGGCCGCTGCCTATGCTGGCTGAGTGCCCGAGCTACCCGAGGTCGAGGCCCTCGCGGCCGACCTGCGCACCCGGCTGTCCGGCCGGGCGATCGCCCGTGTCGACATCGCCGCCTTCAGCGCGCTCAAGACCTTCGACCCGCCCCTGTCGGCACTCCACGGCGCGCTCCTCGACGACGTCAGGAGGCACGGCAAGTTCCTCGACGTCGAGGCGTCCGGCCTGCACCTGGTCGTCCACCTGTCCCGTGCCGGCTGGATCCGTTGGCGCGACGAGGTCCCGAAGCTGCCGCCCAAGCCCAGCAACAAGTCGCCGCTGGCCGCACGGATCGTGCTCGACGACGACTCCGGCCTCGACATCACCGAGGCAGGCACCCAGAAGCGCCTGGCGATCTACGTCGTCCAGGAGCCTTCGGACGTCCCCGGGATCGCCCGGCTCGGCCCCGACCCGCTGGCCGCGGAGTTCACCCGGGACACCCTTCGCAGCATCCTCGACGCCGCCGGTCGTGCCCAGCTCAAAGGCGTTCTCCGGAACCAGGGCACCATCGCCGGCATCGGCAACGCCTACTCCGACGAGCTGCTCCACGCCGCCCGCATGTCGCCCTTCAAGCCTGCCTCGAGCGTCACCGACGACGACCTCGAGATCCTGTACGACGCGATCCGCACCGTCCTCGGCGACGCCGTCGAACGCTCCCGCGGCCTCGCCGCCGCCGAGCTCAAGGGCGAGAAGAAGTCGCACCTCGCGGTCCACGGCCGGACGGGGGAGAAGTGCCCTGTCTGCGGCGACACGGTCCGTGAGGTCTCGTTCGCCGACTCGTCGCTGCAGTACTGCCCCACGTGCCAGACCGGCGGCAAGCCCCTCGCCGACCGGCGCATGTCGCGCCTGCTGAAGTAACCCTCTCAGGCAAAGGCGCGCGGCAGGGGCACCTCGAGGGCAGCTCCCAGCAGCTCGAGGTACGTCGACCGCGGCACCTCGACCACGCCCAGCGACGCCAGATGAGGGGTCTGCCACTGCACGTCGAGGAGCCGCCGGTCGGCGTACTCGTCACGCAGCAGGTCGACCAGGCCGACCAGGGCCACCTTCGAGGCGTCGGTGACCCGGTGGAACATCGACTCCCCCGCGAAGAGTCCACCGATCGCCACGCCGTAGAGGCCCCCCACGAGCCGACCGTCCTGCCACGTCTCCACCGAGTGCGCCCAGCCCAGCTCGTGCAGGCAGGTGTAGGCCTCGATGATCTGCCCGTCGATCCACCCCGAGTCGCGCGCCGGGTCGGCGCACGCCCGGATCACCTCGTCGAAGGCCGTGTCGACCCGAATCTCCATCCGGCGTACCGCCGAGCGCAGCGACCGCGACACCTTCAGTCCGTCGAGGGAGAGGACCCCGCGGGGGTCCGGCGACCACCACAGCATCGGGAGGCCCGGGCCGCCCGGCATCGGGAACAACCCGTGACGGTAGGCGGAGAGCAGGGTCGCCGGAGCCAGGTCTGCGCCCATCCCGACCACGTCGTCGGCCCCCTCGTGGAGCGCGTCCGAGAAGTCCCATCCTGTCGGTGGCGGTTCGGTCGGCACCGGACCATGGTGACACCGCCCCTCGTCGTGCACCGGAGACGGCCTGTGCCGCAGGGCACGTTCGGGGGACCTCGTCCGCGGGTACGGAGGTCCGTACGCTTGCGATGACGAGCCGGCCGGGTGCCGGCCGGCGACAGGAGGACTGATGGGCATCGGTGGCTCGCTCGGTAAGGCGTTCGCGCCCCAGGTGCAGAGGATGGCTCCGGAGATGACCGCCGGCTTCGTGCACGAGGCGCTGTCTCGCGCCATCAACGGGGTCGGACCGCTGCCCGGTGCCGCCCACGCAGCCGACAAGCAGCTCGCCGAGCAGAAGGGCGACGTCGACGCCGGCATCCACGAGGTCATCGAGAACCACGTCCGCTACGCCGGCGCCCAGGGCTTCGCCACCAACATCGGAGGCGTGGTCACCGCCGCCTTCACCATCCCCGCGAACATCGCCGGCCTTGCGCTCATCCAGGCCCGGATGGTCGCCGGCATCGCCCACCTGCGCGGCTACGACCTCGAAGACGAGCGGGTGCGCGACGCCGTGCTCGCCTGCATGCTCGGCGAGGACGTCGTACGTTCCCTGGTCCGGAAGAAGAAGCTCCCCGCCCCGCCCATGGCGATCGCCACGGCTCCGGTCCACGACCCCAAGCTCGACAGGATCATCGCCGCCGAGGTGACCTCCGAGCTGCTGACCAAGGTCGCCGGAAAGCGCGTGGCCACGACGATCGGCCGGCGGGTCCCCGTCGTGGGTGGGGTCTTCGGGGCCGGGGCGGACGGGTTCGCGACCTGGAAGATCGGTCGCTACGCCGACCGGGAACTGCTGCCCCGCACCCTGCGCTGACCAGGCCGCCCGCCGGGGCAGGTGGGCTAGTGCATCAGGGCCGGGCCCGACCGTGCCACCCCGCACGCGTCATTGTCGGCGCCACTCGCTGGTGCTCCCCTGTAGAGGACCATCCCGAGACGACCGCATCCTGGCCGTCGACCCTATGCAGAAGGGGATCTCGTCATGCGACGAATCAGCGTCATCCTGCTTGTAGCCCTGGGCTTCCTGGCCGGCAGCCTCTCACTCACCTCCGCCAGCGCCCACAACGACCACGGCCACCGCGACCGCGGTCACTACTCCCTCGCGCTGACCGCGAAGACCGTGCAGGCCCAGGAGGTCGACT
>DATHVS010000139.1:0-16838 GCA_035461195.1 Nocardioidaceae bacterium | reverse complement strand
AAGGACACATCCCTGCTCTTCATCGCCGGTATGGCGCTGCAGGACCGTGAGCTCACGACGTTCGCCCGCGACGCGGTGTCCGCCACGAGCAACTCCACCCCCCTGACCATCGCGGCGCTGATGTACCTTGCGGTCACGCTGCCGCTGACGCGACTCGTGGCGCGGCTCGAGCGTCGTACCCAGAGAGCCCGGTGAGCACCATGTCCTCGACCTCACCCGGCAGCACCACGGCTGCCATCGACGTGAACGACCTGCACAAGTACTTCGGTGCGACCGAGGTCCTCAAAGGCATCGACTTCCACGTCGACCACGGTCAAGTGGTGTGCGTCATCGGCCCTTCGGGCTCCGGGAAGTCCACGTTGCTGCGCTGCGTGAACATGCTCGAGGAACCGACCTCGGGCACGATCGTCGTGGAGGGCGTCGACATCACCGATCCCGAGGTGGACCTGAACAAGATCCGCTCCCGCATCGGGATGGTCTTCCAGTCGTTCAACCTCTTCCCCCACCTGAACGTCCTCGGCAACCTCACGCTGGCCCAGCGCCGGTCGAAGAAGCGCAGCAAGGAGGAGGCGGTCCAGGTCGCACGGCGCAACCTGGAGAAGGTCGGGCTTGCCGACCGCGAGGACGCCTATCCTGCCCACCTGTCCGGTGGGCAGCAGCAGCGCGTCGCGATCGCGCGGGCGCTGTCGATGGACCCCGACATGATGCTCTTCGACGAGCCGACCAGCGCCCTCGACCCAGAGCTGGTCGGTGACGTGCTCGCGGTGATGAAGGACCTCGCCACCGAGGGCATGACGATGATGGTGGTGACCCACGAGATGGGCTTCGCCCGCGAGGTCGGCGACAATCTCGTCTTCATGGACGACGGGGTGATCGTCGAGGAGGGCGACCCCGCCGAGGTGCTCGCGAACCCCCGCCACGAGCGCACGCAGGCCTTCCTCTCCAAGGTCCTCTGAGGACGGGCCCTACCATCGTCGCGTGAAGCCCTTCCTGCTGCTGTCCTCGCGGGGCGAGGACCTCGCCGCGGACGACGAGTACGCCGCCTTCCTCCGCGAGACGGGACTGGCGCCGAAACACCTGGTGCGCGTGCGGATGGAGGCGGGCCCCCTCCCCCGGATCGACCTCGACGACTACGCGGGCGTCCTCCTCGGCGGCGGACCGTTCAACTCCAGCGACCCCGATGAGAAGAAGTCCTCGACACAGCGCCGGGTCGAGCGCGAGATCAGTGCCCTGCTCGACGAGGTCGTGGCCCGCGACTTCCCGTTCATGGGCGCCTGCTACGGCGTCGGGACCCTCGGCGTACACCAGGGCGGGGTGATCGACCGGCGGTACGCCGAACCGATCGGCACGGCGCCGATCACGCTGACCGACGAGGGCCGCGCCGACCCTCTGCTCGACGGCGTGCCGCAGGTGTTCGACGCCTACGTCGGGCACAAGGAGGCCTGCAGCGAGCTGCCGCCGACGGCGACCCTGCTGGCGGCGTCGGCCGCCTGCCCCGTGCAGATGTTCCGGGTCAAGCAGAACCTCTACGCCACGCAGTTCCACCCCGAGCTCGACCGGGCCGGGATCATCACCCGGGTGCACGTCTACCAGCACTACGGCTACTTCCCGCCGGAGGAGACGGGTGCGCTCATCGCGCGGCTCAACGGCACCCAGGTGACCGTGCCGCCGAGGATCCTCGCCAACTTCGCGGCCCGCTACGGCTGATCCACCCACCCGCCCGACCCGCTGTAACGCGGGGTTATGGACCGAGCACACGCCGTGTACCGCGTGTGGAGCGTCCATAACCCCGCGCTACAAGGACGGTCAGCGAAGGGGGACGGCGAGGACGGGCGAGGTGCTCCGCCGCACGAGCCGGGCGGCCAGGCGAGAGGCGCGAGTGAACCGCGCCCCAGGGCGGGTGGGCACCCCCACCGCGGTGAGCGCCACAGGACGACCTCGCTGCAGCTCCAGGACGCCACGGGCCGGGTCACCGCTCAGCCTCACTGCGTCGGGCGGCAGGGCGGAGTCACCGACCGCTCGCCGATGGTCCTCCGTGGTGGCGGCGAGCAGCGGACGTCCCCGCGCCTCGACCCATCGGGCGGCTACGTCGAGCACGACCGTCCCCCCGAGGTCCTCGACGTACGCCAGGAGACACCCCTCGGCAGAGACGTCGGCAGCGTCGGGACCGACCAGTACGACCGGTCCGTCGCTGCGCGCGAGGACCCGCCGGGCCACGGAGCCGATGAGCGGCCAGCGGGTGGCCATGCAGGGCAGGACGTCCGCGGGAGCGCTGGCGACGACGATCCGCGCGGCCGTCGCGAAGTCGTAGGCGATCCTTGCCTCGTCGATGTGGTCCTCGACGTACGCCGAAGCACGGGTCAGCGCATGTTGGAGCAGCTCACCGGCAGCACCGCTCGAGGCCACCGACAAGAGCTCGACGCGGGCGCCGGTGGCCTCGGCGAGGAACACCGCGGTCGGCAGAGCCCGCTCGGCGTCGGGCGTGCCGTCAAGCGTCACGACCACCGTGGACACCTCGACCGCCTCGGGACTCATGCAGCCAAGGTAGCGCCATGACCCGACGTCCCCGGAGAAGAGAGCGGGGCCGCGGACGTCCGGCGCGAGTGGATGCGCTCGGGGACGTCCACGACCCCGCACCGGCGTCGCGGGACCGACGCCGGGGTCACCATCAGAGGTTGCCGCGGGCCTCCTGCTCGCGCTCGATCGCCTCGAACAGTGCTTTGAAGTTGCCCTTGCCGAACCCGAGCGAGCCGTGCCGCTCGATGAACTCGTAGAACACCGTCGGCCGGTCGCCGATCGGCTTGGTGAAGATCTGGAGCAGGTAGCCGTCCTCGTCGCGGTCCACGAGGATGCGGCGCTTCTTCAGCTCCTCTATCGGCACCCGCACGTTGCCGATGCGCTCGCGCAGCTCGCGGTCGTCGTAGTAGGAGTCCGGGGTGTCGAGGAACTCGATGCCGTTGTCGCGCAGGATGTCGACGGTGCGCAGGATGTCGTTGGTCGCGAGGGCGATGTGCTGGCAGCCGGCGCCGTCGTAGAACTCGAGGTACTCGTCGATCTGGGACTTCTTCTTGGCGACGGCCGGCTCGTTCAGCGGGAACTTCACCCGGTGGTTGCCGCTGGCCACGACCTTCGACATGAGCGCGGAGTAGTCGGTGGCGATGTCGTCGCCGATGAACTCCGCCATGTTCGTGAAACCCATGACCTTGTTGTAGAAACCGACCCACTCGTCCATGCGGCCGAGCTCGACGTTGCCGACGCAGTGGTCGATGGCCTGGAACAGCCGGCGCGGGTGGCCCTCGACCCGGCTGACCGTGCTCTTGCGGGCAACGTAGCCGGGGAGGTAGGGACCGTCATACCTCGAGCGGTCCACGAGGGTGTGCCGGGTCTCGCCGTAGGTCGCGATCGCGGCCACGCGCACGGTGCCGTGCTCGTCACCGACGTCGTGGGGCTCCTCGAGGATGGTGGCGCCCTGGGCGCGGGCGTGCTCGATGCATCTGTCGACGTCGGGCACCTCGAGCGCGAGGTCGACGACACCGTCGCCGTGCTTGCGGTGGTGGTCGAGGAGGGGGCTGTCCGGGGTGACGCCGCCGTTGAGCACGAAGCGGGCCGAGCCCGAGCGCAGCACGTAGCTCTTGGAGTCCCGGTGCCCGGTCTCCGGACCGCGGTATGCCTCGAGGTCCATGCCGAACGCGAGCTGGTAGAAGCTCGCCGTCTGGGTCGCGTTGCCCACGACGAACGTGACCGAGTCCATCGCGGTCACCGGGAACGGATCGGAGCTCGCGTCGTACTCCACGAGGCCCACGAGCTGCTTGAGCTGCTCGAGGGTGAGGTCGGCCTTGAGCTCGTCCGGCGTGAGGCCGGCGGCCGGCGCGTTGGAGGAAGTCGGGGGGGCAGTCATGCCCCGCAGCATGGTGGCGACAGGCATTATGTGCAAGGGTACGCCGGAATCCTGTGCAACTTGTCCAACGGAAGGGGCCGTCATGGACGATCTGGACGCCACTTTGCTCCGCCTCTTCTCCGAGCACCCCCGAATCGGGGTGCTCGAGGCGTCACGTCGTCTCGGGGTGGCCCGCGGCACGGTGCAGGCACGGCTCGACAAGCTGGCTCGGGCAGGCGTGATCTCGGGCTGGGGGCCGGTGCTCGACACCGAGGCGATCGGCTACCCGGTCACCGCCTTCCTCACCCTCGAGATCCGGCAGGGCTCTGGCCACGAGGCGATCGCGCGCCACCTGACCACGATCCCCGAGGTGCTCGAGGCTTACACGATCACCGGCGCCGGCGACATGTGGGCGCGGGTGGTCGCCCGGTCCAACGCCGACCTCCAGCGCGTGATCGACGCCGTGCTCTCGGATCCGGGGATCGTGCGCTCGTCGACGGTGATCGCGCTCGCGACTCAGATCCCCCACCGCGTGCTGCCCCTGCTCGAGGAGGCGGTGGTCCGGGACGAGCCTTAGGGGCCGGCGCCGGCGATGTTCACCAGCCAGCTGATGCCGAACTTGTCGGTGCACATGCCGAAGGTGTCACCCCACGGGGCTTTCTCCAGCGGCATCGTGACCGTGCCGCCGTCGGCCAGCCTGTCCCAGTAGCCACGGAGCTCGCCCTCGTCCTCGCCGCTCAGCGAGACCGAGTAGTTGTTGCCGGGCGTGTAGGGCATGGCGTTGGGGGTGTCGGCGGCCATGAGCACCAGACCACCGTCGGTCTCAAGCATCGAATGCATGACCTTGTCCTGCTCCGCCGGGTCCTCGCTCGCCTGGAACTCCGCGAACGTGCTGACGTCCAGCTTCCCGCCGAACACCGAGTGGTAGAACTCCATCGCCTCGCGGGCGTTCTCACGGAATCCGAGGTAGGGGTTGAGACGCGTGGTCATGGTGTGGCTCCTCACTTGTCGGAAGTGCTTGTCAGGCTGACCGACGGCACCGACAGAACTCGTCGGCGCCAGATTCAACGCGGGACCCTCGGCTGCCCGAGTTCGGCTCAGAGCCTCAGCGACCGGGCCGGCACGTGTGTCCGTGACTCGATGTCCGTGGCTGCCGTGGCCAGCAGCTGACGGGCGAGGTCGGAGAGTGCTCGTGCCGTGGCGAGCTCGTCGCCGATCCTCGGCTCGGACTCGTCGGAGGGGTTGCGGCGGCTCTGGCCGCGCCCGCGCACCTCCAGCTTGTTGTCGAGGCTCAGCGTAGCGTCGGCGATCGTGTCGTCGCCGCGCTCGTCGATGTGCACCTGCACGTTCCAGGTCTTGGTCGTCATGGGTCGTCACGTCCTCCCGTTACGGGTGGGTGCGACATGGGCGTGCCCCTCCAGTCTGGCCGCTCCCCCCGACCGCCGGAAGAGGTCGCTGCCGATTCTTCGGCAGAGGAACCGGCAGGCTCAGCCGCCGCGTAGGTCAGGAGAGACGGCGCGCGACCTCGGCCGCCGCAGCGGCGACCCGTGGGCCGGCGGTCTCTGCGTCGAGGTCACCGAGCGTGACGATGCCGACCGAGGCCTCAAGGCCGTCGACGCCGAGCACAGGTGCGGCGAGGCCGCGTGCCCCCGGCTGGAACTCCCCGGCAGTCTGCACGAACCGCTCCCTCACCCGGGCCTCGGCGCCTATCTCGCGACCGAGGAGGATCGCGCGACCCGCAGCACCCTGGTCCAGGGCGTGCCGGGCCCCCACGCGGTAGGCAACGTGGAAGTCGGTCCAGCTCGGCTCCACGACCGCGATTGCCAGGGCCTCCCCGCCGTCGGCGAGGGTCAGATGGGCAGTCGCCCCGAGCTCCTCGGCGAGCGCGCGCAGGACGGGCCCGGCAGCCTCGCGAAGCACGGGCTGGAGTCCCCTGGAAAGCGCGAGCACCCCGAGGCCGACGTGCACGCGGCCCGCCCCGTCACGGCGTGCGAGGTTGTGCTGCTCCAGGGTCGTGACGAGCCGGTAGACCACGGTGCGGTTCACCGCGACCGTTCCCGCGATCTCGGTCACGGTAAGGCCATGGGGGCTGTCGGCCAGCATGGCCAGCACGCGCAGGCCCCGGTCGAGGGTCTGGGAGGTCTCGGCGGCCATGGTCAGCAGCGTAGCCGCGCCGTCGTACTGCACGAGCGCTCGCGCAGCGACAGCCGACACTTCCCACGGCTATCTGTCGCTTCCCACGGCAAGATCACCATGGGAAGCGACCAATTACCTGCATACCTTGGTAATTGGTGCCCCGGCCGGTCAGGAGGTCTTGCGGGCCGCCCACTCCCGGATCCGGTCGATGCGCTTGGCGAGCTGGTCGGCTGTGGCCACCGCAGCGGCGGGCCCCCCGCACTCCCGGCGCAGCGCCGCGTGGGTCACCCCGTGCGGCTGACCGGTGCGGTGGTGCCACGCGGCGACGAGGCCGTTGAGCTCACGCCGGAGCACAGCGAGCTGCTCGTGGGTCGACACGTCGCGGGTCACGTCGTCCGGGGTGGACGAGGTCGACCGCTGCTGCTTGGCCCGCTCGCTCTGGCGCTGGTGGAGGAGGTCGCGAACCTGGTCCGGCTCGAGCAACCCGGGGATCCCGAGGAAGTCCATCTCCTCCTCAGAGCCGACGTGAACCTCCCCGGAGTGGCCGAACTCGCCCCCGTCGTAGAGCACCCGGTCGAACGTCGCCTGGGACCCCATAGCCTCGAACGTGCCGAGCTCCTCGGCGCTGGCCGCCTCGGACGCCTGGGCCTGGTGGAGGAGTTCGTCCTCGGCGGCGAAGATGTCGTCCTCGTCGTTGATCTTGCGCTGCAGGACATGGTCGCGCTGCACCTCCATCTCGGAGGCGAAGCCGAGGAGGTTCGGCACCGACGGCAAGAAGACCGAGGCGGTCTCGCCACGCTTGCGGGCTCGCACGAAGCGGCCCACCGCCTGGGCGAAGAACAGCGGGGTCGACACGGTGGTGGCGTAGACGCCGACCGCGAGCCGCGGTACGTCGACACCCTCCGACACCATCCGGACCGCGACCATCCACCGGTCGTCGCTCTCGGCGAACGCCGCGATCCGCTTGGAGGACTCCTTCTCGTCGGAGAGGACGACCACGGGACGCGTACCGGTGATCTCCTTCAGCAGCGCCGCGTAGGCGCGTGCGGAGTCCTGGTCGGAGGCGATCACGAGCCCTCCGGCGTCGGGGACGTGCCGGCGTACCTCCGAGATGCGCCGGTCCGCGGCGGCGAGCACCGAGGGCATCCAGGAACCCCTCGGGTCGAGAGCGGTGCGCAGGGCCTGACCTGTCAGGTCCTTGGTCAGGGGCTCGCCGAGTCGCGCGGCGACCTCGTCGCCGGCGCGGGTGCGCCACTGCATCTCGCCGCTGTAGGCCATGAACAGCACCGGCCGCACGACATGGTCGGCCAGCGCGTGGGCGTAGCCGTAGGTGAAGTCCGCGACGCTCTTGGCCACCCCGTCGGTGTCAGGGGCGTACGTCACGAACGGGATCGGGTTGATGTCCGAGCGGAACGGCGTGCCGGTCAGGGCCAGCCGGCGCGTCGCCGGGTCGAAGGCCTCACGCACCGCCTCGCCCCACGACAGTGCGTCGCCGGCGTGGTGCACCTCGTCGAGGATCACGAGAGTCTTGAACCGCTCGGTGCGGATCCGGTGCGCGAGCGGGTTGGTCGCCACCCCGGCGTACGTCACGGCGACCCCGACGTAGTCCTTGCTGGTCGGCCCCTTCTTCCCGGAGTACGTCGGGTCGATGGGGATGCCCACCCGGGCGGCCGCGTCGGCCCACTGGGTCTTGAGGTGCTCGGTCGGAGCGACGACGGTCACCCGCTCGACGACACGGCGCGAGAGCAGCTCGGCGGCGACGGTCAGCGCGAAGGTGGTCTTGCCGGCACCGGGCGTGGCGACGGCGAGGAAGTCGCGGGGGTTGCTCGTGAAGTACTGCTCGATCGCGGCCTGCTGCCAGGCGCGAAGCTTGGTGGCGGTGCCCCACGCGGCGCGGTCGGGGTACGCCGGGGGGAGGTCACTGAGCGGGGCGGGGATGGCATCAGCGGAGTGGCTGGTGCTCGTGCGGGCGAGGTTGTCTGCGCGGTTCGCGGCAGCCACGAACGTCCTTCCGGGTGAGGCGAGCAGGAGACAGCAGGGGCGGGACCTCAGCAGGTCACTCGTCGCCGTCCGCGCCGTCGTCCTTCATCTGCTCCCAGGCCTCCTTGCACTCCGGGCAGACGGGGTACTTCTCCGGGTCACGGCTGGGCACCCACACCTTGCCGCACAGCGCGACGACGGGTGTCCCCATCACCATCGCCTCGGTCAGCTTGTCCTTGGGGACGTAGTGGGAGAAGCGCTCGTGGTCCCCCGAGTCGGTCGGGACCGTCTGCTGCTGCTCGATGGTCTGGGCGCCGGGGCTCATCTGGGTACTCACAGCGCCCTAGTCTACGACCCCCTCCCCCACCCGGTGTCAGTTCATGGTGGGGTCGGCGGGGCGGGTGGACACCCAGGCGAGCTCTCCGGGCTGCCGGCGCAGCACTCGCGCCCACAGCTCCTCGGGGCTGTCCCCGAAGACGTCGCCGCTCTCCACCGGGACGACGTACCAGGACCCCTCCTCGATCTCGGCGGCGAGCTGGTCCTCGCCCCAGCCGGCGTACCCGGCGAAGATCCGCATGCGGGCGATCGCGTCGTCGAGGAGCTCGGTGGGCGTGTCGAGGTCGACGATGCCGGTGTCGCCGAAGAGCCGGCGGAAGCCGACCGGGTCGTCGGAGGGGTTCCGCCCGGGCGGGATCGCGGCCACGGCGAGCGCGGAGTCGGTCGCGACCGGACCGCCGTGGAAGAGGACGCCCGGCTCGGCGACGTGGTCGTCCCAGTCGTGCAGCACATCACCGACGGGGACCGGCGAGGGGCGGTTCAGCACCACGCCGAGGGTCCCGTCCGCGTCGTGGTCGAGGACGAGCACGACCGATCTCTCGAAGTTCGGGTCCGCCAGCCTCGGGGTCGCGACGAGGAGCATGCCGGCGCGCAGGACCGTACCCCCGGGCTCAGCCATCGCGCCTCTCCCCGCCGACGGGGTGGGGGCCACCCGCCGGTCCGGACGAGAGCGTCTGCTCGGCGGCGTGACGCACGGCGGCGGCGACCCACTTGTGCACCTCGGGGTGGAACACGCTCGGGATGATGTAGTCGGCGTTGAGCTCGTCGTCGGTGACGGCGGCTGCCACGGCCTCGGCCGCAGCGACGAGCAGGGTGCTGTCGATGCTGTGCGCCGCCGCGTCGAGAAGGCCGCGGAAGACGCCCGGAAAGGCGAGCACGTTGTTGATCTGGTTCGGGTAGTCCGAGCGTCCGGTGGCCACGACGTGTGCGTGTCGGCGCGCCTGGGCGGGGTCGACCTCGGGCACGGGGTTGGCCAGCGCGAACACGATCGAGTCCTCGGCCATGGTGGCGACGTCGTCGCCGGTGAGGATGTTGGGCGCGGAGACGCCGATGAAGACGTCGGCGCCGACCAGCGCGTCCTTGAGGCTCCCGGTCACACCGGCCTTGTTGGTCGCCTCGGCCAGCCAGCGCAGCGACCCGTGGAGGTCGGCGCGGTCCCGGTGGATCACGCCTTCGATGTCGGCCACGACGACGTCCTCGACTCCGGCCTCGAGCAGCACGCGCAGGATCGCGCTGCCCGCGGCGCCCGCCCCGGACATGACCAGGCGCACCTCGGACATCTTCTTGCCCACGACTCGCAGGGCGTTCTCCAGCGCGGCGAGCACGACGATCGCGGTGCCGTGCTGGTCGTCGTGAAAGACCGGGATGTCGAGGATCTCGCGCAGCCGGGCCTCGACCTCGAAGCAGCGCGGCGCAGAGATGTCCTCGAGGTTGATGCCCGCGAAGCCGGGAGCGATGGCCCGGACGATCTCCACGATCTGGTCGACGTCCTGGGTGTCGAGGCACAGCGGCCAGGCGTCGATGCCGCCGAATCGTTTGAACAGTGCCGACTTGCCCTCCATCACGGGCAGCGCCGCGGCGGGGCCGATGTTGCCTAGGCCGAGGACGGCCGACCCGTCGGTCACCACCGCGACGGCATTGCGCTTGACGGTGAGGCGCCGGGCGTCCTCGGGGCTCTCCGCGATCGCCTCGCAGACCCGGGCCACGCCGGGGGTGTAGATCATCGACAGGTCGTCTCGGCTGCGGATCGGGTGCTTGGAGGCCATCTCGATGGTGCCCCCGAGGTGCATGAGGAACGTCCGGTCGGACACCTTGTGCACGACGACACCTTCGAGACCCTTGAGCCCCTCGACGATCTGGTCGGCGTGCTCGGTGTCGGACGCCGCGCAGGTGACGTCGATGGTCAGCTTGTCGTGGCCCGACGCGGTCACGTCGAGGGCGGTGACCATGCCGCCGCACCGTTCGACGGTCGCGGTCAGCTCGCTGGTCGCCGTACCCCCGGCGGGCAGCTCGAGGCGGACGGTGATCGAGTAGGAGATGCTCGGTGTAGAAGCCACGCCCTCATGTTGTCACGTCCGGGACGCACGAGCCCCGGCTGCGGCGCCCTGGGGAGGGAGTCGCGGAGGGAGACCGCGGTGGCGGCGCAGCCGGGGCCGATCGGGGTGCTGTGTCAGGCGACCAGGTGGGCCTTGACACGGTCGAGGACCGACTGCCGGGCGGAGGGTTCCGCTCGGCGGCGACCGACCTCGTTGGAGCGCGGACGCACGGGGCTGTAGGCCTCGCGCGCACGGCGTTCGAGTGCGTGGCCGACACGGGCTGCGCCCTTGTCCGAGGGGCTGGCCTTGCCGGCCATCGCGGCCATCAGCGTCCAGTCCTTGCGGTGGGCGGTGTCGAGCATGTGCGCCATCTCGGCGGAGGTGGGGGCCTCGGTGCAGGCGTCGAGGATCGCGCGGACACCGGAGAGCTCGCTCGCGGTCTTGCGCCACGCGGTCAGGACGGCTGCCTCGAGGTCCATCGGCTGGCCCATGAGCTCACGCTCGATGGCTCCGGCGAGACGGGTGTGCCAGCGCAGCTGGAGGGCGCCAAGGAGGGTGACCTCGTCGCCGAAGGTCTCCGCGACACCGGGCAGCTCCATCGGAAGCGCCCCGTCACGGCGGGTCTCAGCGTGCTGGAGAACGTTTCGGAGTACCTCTCCGCGGCGGTGGAAAGCGTCCCAGGTCATGGGTTCTTCCTTTCTACATACCGTTGGTACGTACCAACGGTATGAGAACTACCCTCGGTATGGCAACGACTAAACAGTGACATGGGGCACAAGCGGAGCTCAGGTCCGCAAAGGGCCCATCTCCGAGACCGGGAACCGTGATCTGCTGCACAACGTGGAGCGTGCGCGGACTTATGCTCGGAGGATGACCTCGAAAGTCCTGCGCAAGGTCCCGGGCGCCTCGCGCCGCCAGCAGTACTCCACCTCGACGAAGCGTGCCCTCGTCGACGTGGCGAGCGACCTCTTCACCGAGCAGGGGTACGCCGGGACCAGCCTCGACGCGATCGTCGCGGGAGCACGGGTCACCAAGGGGGCGCTCTACCACCACTTCTCCGGAAAGCAGGCGCTGTTCGAGGCGGTCTTCGAGAAGGTGGAGGCCGACGCCAGCAAGTCGATCGGCAAGGCGATCCGGACCACCAAGGACCCGTGGGAGAAGGCGGTCGTCGGCCTGCGCGAGTTCCTCGACATCGTCCAGCAGCCGGCGTACAGCCGCATCGTCATCCAGGAGGGTCCGGTGGTGCTCGGCTACGAGCGCTACCGCGAGCAGGAGGAGCGCTCGACGTTCGGTATCGTGCGCGAGATCGTCTCCTCGGTGCTGAAGTCCTACGACCTCGAGCCGAGCATGGTCGAGACGTTCAGCCGGGTCTTCTTCGGCGCCATGTCCGCCGCCGGCGCGGCCGTGTCCTCGGCCGAGGACCGCAGGCGCGCGAGCGCAGAGGTCGAGGCCGCGATCGCGTTCATCCTCGCCGGCCTTCGCCAGCAGGCCGAGTCGGGGGGGCAGCTCCCACGCGCTGACGACCTCGTCGGCTCGCCGGAGGAGACAGAGGAGGACGCCGGGTGAGCGGCGCCCTCCTCCCGCTCACTTCTGGAACGTGACGTTCCCGCCGTTGACCGGCACGAGCTCCATCCAGACCTTGCCCGGGGGCATCTCCAGCTCGCCGGCCTTGGTCCTGAGCGTGACCGGCGCGTCAAGCCCCTTCTTGGACCAGGTCGCGCGCACCAGCGAGCCGCCGTGGAAGACCATGGCCTGTCCCTTGCCGGCGAACCGGGTCTCGGGCACCGGATTGCCCGCGGGGTCCTTGTAACCCGCGTCGCCGACCTTGACGCGCAGCACGAGCACCGTGTCGGGGCGGAACTGGTCACCGGCCGGGGCCTGGGAGTTGACGTTGACGTACTTGCCCTTGCGGAACTCCCAGTTGGTGGTCTGCCCGCCCGAGAACGTCGCGGCGATGCTCCGCGCCTTCTGGCCGGTCGGGAAGTCCTCGGCGTCGCCCCAGGTGAAGTAGCTGTCCGGCGGCTGGCTCGACTTCAGCGTGCGGGCGAGCACGGGCAAGTCCATGAACAGGTTGTACGGCGAGCGCCGCGCGCTGTCGCGGCTGTAGCCGGTCCCGCCCTCCCCGACCACCTTGATGCCTGCGGAGCTCACCCGGCGCATCGTCGAGGGCGCTCCTCCGCTGGCCACCAGGACCGCGTCGGCGGGCTTGACGATGCCGATGTCGGTCGCGCGCAACGAGCGCACCGGCCCGACCCGCTCGGGCACCTCGGAGTAGTAGAAGACGGCAAGGCGGGTCGAACCACCCTCCACGAGCTCCTCGGCGACGAGGTCGGCCGACCCGAGGCCCACCTGCGGGTTGCTCGCGCCCGTGTTGTCGATCTTGACGACCATCACGGGGTGGCGGGGAGCCTTCCCCTCGGCGGGTAGGCCGGTCAGCGGCCACTGCCCCATGAGGGTGGCGCCGGCTGCGGTGCTCTGGGCGTCAGGGGCCCCCTCTGACTCGGGCGCGTCGTCGTCGCTGCCGCAAGCGGCCAGGGCGACCGAGCCGGCCAGGACGAGCGAGACGAGGAACAGGAAGCGGCTACGGCGGCCGGTGGGGGGCGGAGAATGCGAGGGAATGCGAACCATGTAGTAAGTGTGACGCAGGGCCGCTCACCGAAGGTGAACGGCCCTGCCATGTGGTCACGCGTGGCGTGCCAGGGTCAGCTGTGCGCCCCGGTCAGCGCAGCGTGCCGGCGTACCAGCGCTTGGTCCACGGCTTCGCGACGTGGACGCGCTTGCCGGTCGACGGGGCGTGGACCATCTTGCGACGGCCGTCCTTCCACCCGGCGAAGACCGCCACGTGGTACACGCTTCCTCCGTTGTGGAAGAACATCAGGTCGCCCTTGCGCATGTTGCTCTTCTTGATGCGCTTGGTGAAGCGGGCCTGCTGGCCTGATGTGCGCGGGATGTTCGTGATGCCGGCCTTGCGGTAGCTGTAGTAGATCAGGCCCGAGCAGTCGAAGCGGTTCGGCCCGGCGGCGCCGTACCGGTAGGGGTCGCCCTTTTGGTTCTTGACGATCTGGAGGGCGTTGTGGATCTTCTGGCCGCGCGAGGCGGCCTCGGCGGACGGGGTGAAGGCGAACATGCTGGCGACCAGGACGGCGGCGAGCATGAACGGGACGAGCGCGAGAGTGCGCGCGCGAAGAATCGCAGACATGAAGAGTTTCCTTTCCACGCCTGTGGGGTGAGCTGTCGGGTTCGAGCTGAAAGGTGCTCTGCCACCGTTACGGCGGCTTCACCCCGAGCGTCCGCTGGACGCGTGATGATGTGGGTCCCCCACTCCTACCCTCGAAAAAATGTCGATGACGGGACAGTTCGGCCGGTCGCGGGCGGGTAGGACTCGGCGTAACCCGCTACGGCTATGAAGTTGTGCTGCTCGGTATCGGCCACTTCTTGACCCCCCGGCCGGCTGGCCGCCCGAGCAAACCCCAAGAGGTTAAGCAGAAAGTTCGGCCGATTTCCAATCCCCGAAACGCAAGAACGTCCCGTGGATCACATGTCCACGGGACGTTCACCGCTCAACCAGGCGGAAAGATGCGGGCAGGATCACATAATCCTGGCCCGGAGAATGCGGGCGACGTCACACCGCCAAAGCCGGCTCGGACGAACAGACAGGGGTCAGATCTTGGCGCCGCCGTCGACGTAGAGGGTCTGGCCGGTGATGAACGACGCCTCGTCGCTGCACAGGAAGGCAGCAGTCGCGGCGATGTCCTCGGGGTAGCCGACCCGACGCACCGGGGTGGCGTCCGCGGCGGCCTTGCGCCACTCCTCGGGCTCCACCCCCACGCGGCGGGCGGTCGCGTCGGTCATGTCGGTGACGATGAACCCCGGCGCGATCGCGTTCACGTTGATGCCGAAGGGGCCGAGCTCGAGGGCGAGGGTGCGGGTGAAGCCCTGGAGGCCCATCTTGGCCGCAGAGTAGTTGGCCTGGCCACGGTTCCCGAGAGCCGAGGTGCTCGAGAGGTTCAGGATCTTGCCGTACTTGTGCTGGACCATGTGCTTCTGGACCTCACGACTCATCAGGAACGACCCTCGCAGGTGGACTCTCATGACCATGTCCCAGTCGTCCTCGGTCATCTTGAACAAGAGGTTGTCCCGGGTCACGCCGGCGTTGTTGACCAGCACGTCGATCTTGCCGAGCTCGTCGACGACCTGGGTGACCGCGGCCTCGACCGAGCCCGCGTCCGCGACGTTGCACGCGAGACCGACCGCCTTGGGGGCACCGAGCCCCTCCGCGGTGGCGGCGGCCGCGTCCTGGTCGAGGTCGAGGATCGCGACGGTCGCGCCCTCCTCGGCGAAGCGCTTGGCGGTGGCGGCCCCGATCCCGCGAGCAGATCCGGTGACGACAGCGACCCGGCCGGCGTAGCGACTCATGCGATCTCCTCCTTGCGCCGAGAAGGGCGCGGACATGTCAGACGTGGAAGTGGCCTCACTGTAGCCAGCGCCGAGGCGGGCTCTCACCGGTGGTGTGGGGCCGGTCACCCGAAAACAGGAGGATCGACCCGTTCCTTCGCCTCGGGACGGGGTACGGTCAAGAGACCATCCGCGCCGTTGTCCAGACACGCAATGACCGGTCAATCCTCGAGATGATGGGCGCCGCCGATGCCCGCACCCGCCACCTGGTCCGCACAGACGCAGTGGCCGCCCGAACCCCGACACGTGGGCGATGCCCGCCGCTTCGTCGCCGAGCAACTCGTCGCGACGGACCTCGATCACCTCGTGGACACCGTTGGCCTCATCGTGAGCGAGCTCGCCACCAACGCGGTGCGGCACGCGCACTCGCCCTTCCGTGTTTCCCTGGCCCGGGCGGAGGACCAGCTGCTGCTGGTCGTCCGCGACGAGTCATCGGCTCCCGCTCTCCTGGGCGAGGGGGACGCATCAGCCGTGGGAGGCCGAGGGCTCCAGCTCGTGAGCACGCTCAGCCATGCGTGGGGAGTCACCCCGCACGCGGGAGACGGCAAGTCGGTCTGGGCCCGGTTCGACATCGTCGAGGCGGAGATGCTCAGCGTCTGACGGCGCGGCCCAGGTACAGATGGCCCGCGATCTTGATGCCGGGGATGGCGCCGCCGAGGTAGAAGGTCTCGAGGTCCTCGAGGACGAGGCCGCTGGCCTCCACTGCGTCGGCGATGGGCCGGTCGAGGTGGCACCCGGCGGCCATCCGGCGCTGCACCGGGGTGAGCCGGCGCTGCCACTTCGCGACGCCCGGGTCGGGGGCGAGCCCGTGCTCGAGGAAGTGGAGCTCGCCGCCCGGCCTCAGCACGCGGTGCACCTCTTTCAGAGCGACCTCGAGGTGCGGGATGGTGCACAGCGTGAAGGTGGACAGGGCGGAGTCCATGGACGCGTCGGCCAGGTCGAGCTCCTGCCCGTCGAGCCCGGCGCGTACGACGGGCGGCCGGCCGGCCCCCATGTGCTTGTGCTCGGCGATGTGCCAGGCCACGTCGGAGGGTTCGACGGCGAAGAGCCGGTCGACTGCGGGTGGGAGGTGCTCGACGTTGAGGCCCGACCCGAACCCGATCTCCAGGACATCCCCCGCGAGCCCCTGGCACACCCGTTCCCGGAGCTTGTGGATCTCCCTTGCCCCCAGCAGCAGGTCGGTGGCCCGCGGCACGAGCTGTTCGTTCCACCAGCGCATGTCAGTCTCCTCTCGTCGGGTCGTCCTGGATTGCGGCTGCGAGCCGTTCGGCGTACTCCTGCATCTCCTTGTCGGATGAGTACTTGTGGCGCGGCCAGAAGAACCCGCGCAGCCCGTCGCCCTTGGTGCGCGGCACCACGTGCAGGTGCAGGTGGGGCACGCTCTGGCTGACGGTGTTGTTCATCGCGACGAAGGACCCCTGGGCCCCGAGAGCGATGACCATCCCGGCGGCGACCCGCTGCCCTGCGGCGAAGAAGGGGTCGCGCAGACGGTCAGGCAGGTCGGTGAAGGTCGCCACGTGCTCGCGCGGGACCAGCAGCACGTGGCCCTTGAACACCGGCCGGTTGTCGAGGAAGCCCACCGCCTCAGGCGTCTCGAGCACGGTCCGAGCGGGGGTCTCGCCCCCGACGATGCGGCAGAACAGGCACTCTCGCACGCTGACGACCCTAGTGGTCCCGGTCACGGATCCGGGCGCCGAGGGCATGGATTTGCTCTCGGCGGGAATACCCGGGAGGGTATAGAGCATTAACTGTTACCGTAGACGTTCCGATACCCCCCCAGGTATTATTCGACAACTTCAGGAGGCAGTGCCCCATGATCACCGTGACCCCGATCGACACTCCCGGTCTTGGTGACCGGACCTACCTCGCCCATGACGGCTCGGTGGCCCTGGTCGTCGACCCGCAGCGTGACTACGACCGGGTCCTCGCGGTTGCCGAGGCGGCCGGCGTACAGATCACGCACGTGTTCGAGACACACATCCACAACGACTACGTGACCGGCGGCCTCGCCCTCGCCC
>DATHVS010000138.1:0-9440 GCA_035461195.1 Nocardioidaceae bacterium | reverse complement strand
CGTGGTCCACTCGGCGACCAAGTTCCTCGCCGGCCACAGCGACGTGCTCCTCGGCGCCCTCGTGACCCGCGACCCCGAGCTGTTCGACGTGCTCAAGAAGCGGCGCGACATGACGGGCGCCGTTCCCGGCACCTTCGAGGCATGGCTGGCCCTGCGGGGCATGCGCACGCTGCACGTGCGGCTCGAGCGGGCCCAGGCCAACGCCCAGGAGCTGGTACGCCGGCTGGAGGAGCACCCCGCGGTCACGGAGGTGAGGTACCCCGGCTACGGGGCGATCATCTCGATCGTGATGACCCAGGGCGCACTCGCCGCCGACCTGCTGACGCACAAGACCCGGCTGTGGGTCCACGCGACCAGCCTCGGCGGGGTGGAGTCGACGTTCGAGCGTCGCCGCAGGTGGAAGGTCGAGCCCGCCACCATCCCCGAGGGGCTGGTGCGGATGTCTGTCGGCATCGAGGACGTCGACGACCTCTGGGACGATCTCGCCGCCGCGCTGGACCAGGTCACCGGGGAGGCTCCGGGCTCGCCCGAGAGCCCCTGACCAGGCGCCGGCTGGGGGGTCAGTCGCGCTCGTGCTTGGTGTCGCGGTTGACGAGGCTCTTGAGCATGTCGCCGGCGGTCATCTCCCCCGACACGACCGCGTGCACGTGCTCGACGATCGGCGCGTAGACCTCAGCGCGGTTGGCGAGATCGAGCAGCGACGAGCAGGACTTCACGCCCTCGGCCACCTGCCTCGTCGACGCCGTGATCTCCTCGGTCGTCATGCCCTGGCCGAGCTTCTCGCCGAAGGTCCGGTTGCGCGACAGCGGTGAGGAGCAGGTCGCCACCAGGTCGCCGAGCCCGGCAAGGCCCATCAGGGTCATCGGGTCCGCTCCCAGTGCCGTGGCGAGCCTCGCCGTCTCCGCAAGACCGCGCGTGATCACCGAGGCGGTGGTGTTGTCCCCGAAGCCCAGCCCGACGGCCATCCCGACGCTCAGCGCGATGACGTTCTTGTAGGCGCCGCCCAGCTCGCAGCCGACCACGTCGACGCTGGAGTAGGGACGGAACGCCGGCGAGTGGCACAGGTCGCGCAGCAGCTTGGCGACCTCCTCGTCCTCGCACGCAACGACCGCCGCCGCAGGCTCGCGCCGCGCGATCTCCTTGGCGAGGTTCGGCCCGCTGACCACGCCGATCCGCTCCGACCCGACACCGGTGACCTCGCTGATGACCTCGCTCATCCGCTTCAGCGTGCCGAGCTCGACGCCCTTCATAAGCGAGACGAGGATGGCGTCCGCGGGCAGGTGAGGCACCCACTCGGTGAGGTTCTCCCGCAGCGTCTGCGACGGGACCGCCAGGACGACGTACTCCGCGTCCGCGAGCGCCTTGGCCGGGTCGTGCGTGGCCGTGATCGTGCCGGGAAGCTCGATACCCGGGAGGTAGTCGGTGTTCTCACGCCGGGCGTTGATCGCGTCGCAGACGTCCTCGCGACGAGCCCAGATGCTCACCTCGTTGCCCGCGTCGGCGAGCACGATCGAGAACGCCGTGCCCCACGACCCGGCTCCCATCACTGCGACCCTGCTCATGCCCTCTTCCTGTCCTCGCGCCCGTGGTGGCCCCAACGCCTGCGCCTCTCGGGATCGACGTTGGGGTTGCCGATCTCCCGCACACCCGCAGCACGCGGGTCGAACCGGGTTGCCGGCGGCTCCTCACCCTCGCGCAGGTCGGCCAGGAGGACGGTCAGGGCGTCCATGATCCGGTCCGTTGCCTCTCGCAGCACGGCCGGGGTCAGTGGCCGGCCTCGCAGGTCGTCGAGGTCGACCGGGTCGCCGGCCTTCATCGAGATCGTCTTGCGCGGCAGCAGGCGCGGCGTCTTCGCATAGGGGGCGAGGACGTGGTTGGCGCCCCACTGAGCCACGGGGATCACCGGTGCGCCCGTGCTCAGCGCGATCCGCGCGGCGCCGCTCTTGCCGGTCATCGGCCACAGGCCCGGGTCACGGGTGATCGTCCCCTCGGGGTAGACCACGACGCACTCGCCCTGGTCCACCGCGTCCACCGCCGCCCGGAACGCCTGGGAGGCGTCGGTGGTGAGCCGGTAGACCGGGATCTGTCGCGCGCTGCGGACGATCGTGCCGACCATCGGTACGCCGAAGACCTCGCTCTTGGCCAGGAACCGGGGCAGCCGGCCGTTGTCGTAGACGAAGTGCGCGAAGGTCAGGGGGTCGAGGTGGGAGACGTGGTTCGCCACCAGGATGCAGCCGCTCTCGGCCGGCACCTTGTGCCCGTCGACCCACCGGCGCCTGGTGAACAGCAGCAGAAGCGGCTTGACGATGGCGACCGATACGGCGAACGCCCATCCGCGCTTCTGTCTCAGCTGACGCGGCTTCGCCACGGTCACCTCTTCTCTCGCTCTGATGCTCGACCGAGCGTACCCGGATCGCCGAGGGTGGCGCATGCACGCCGCCGACTCGATCCTGGCAGGATCATGGCGATGTCCCACGAGCGCCCCGTCCGATTCTGCGTGATCGTCCCCGTCAAGGCCGCGGCCTACGCCAAGTCCCGCCTCTCACCCCTCGGAGACCTGGCACGCCGCGAGCTCGTCGCCGCGTTCGCTGCGGACACGGTGACCGCCGCTCTCCGGTCCCCGAGAGTCGGCGCCGTCCTCGTCGTCACCGACGACCACGTCCTCGCCTCCGGCCTGCGTGACCTCGGCGCCCACGTCGTCCCCGACGGTGCCGCCGACGACCTCAACGCATCGCTGGCCCAGGCGGCCGCGGAGGGACACCGACGATGGCCCGAGCTCCGCACGGCCGCCCTGTGCGCCGACCTCCCCGCCCTCGACACACACCAGCTCACGGCGGCGCTCGAGGTCGCCTCGCGACATGCGGCCGCCTTCGTCTCCGACACGGCCGGAGACGGTACGACGATGCTGGCGGCCGCCTCGCGAAGGGACTTCCTGCCCCGGTTCGGGCCGCAGTCGCGAGACGCACACCTCGCCGACGGTGCCCACGAGATCGACGAGATCGACGTTCCGACCCTGCATCGGGACGTCGACACACCCGCCGACCTGGCCGACGCGGTCGCGCTCGGTGTCGGCCGCCGCACCACGACGGTGACGAGGAGCCTTAGGCTCTGACCCATGCAGGCCACCGTCTCGTCCTTCGACCCGACCACCGGAGCGGGCACGGTCCTGCTCGACGACGGTGTCGAGCTTCCCTTCGGCGCCGACGCACTCACCGGCACGGGCCTGCGGCTGCTCCGACCCGGTCAGCGGGTCCGGCTCGAGACCACCGGGGACGGCGCGACGACCGAGGTCGTCGGCCTCCAGATCCTCACCCTCGCATGAGGTCGGGCCGCCCTCCCGCCCGGTTCGGCCCGATTTCCCACGAAAGACGTCACTCCCCTCGGCGAGTTCGCCGAGGGGAGTGACGTTTGGCCACCAGGACCTTGGGGACTGCTCCCGACGTCTCAGGACTTCTTGGCGGTCTTCTTGGCGGGGGACTTCTTGGCGGTCGACTTCTTCGCCGGAGCCTTCTTCGCGGGCGTCGACTTCTTGGCCGTGGTCTTCTTGGTCGTGGTCTTCTTCGCCGGGGTCGACTTCGCGGCGGTCTTCTTCGCCGGCGCCGACTTCTTGGCCGCGCTGGACTTGGTCGCCGTGGTCTTCTTCGCGGGGGTCGACTTCGCCGCACTCTTCTTCGTCGGCGCCTTGGACGCTGCCGCCTTCGCGGTTCCGGTGGCCGCGTTCATCGTCAGCTTCGGCAGCTTCTTGGCACCGGAGACGACCGCCTTGAGGTCGGCACCCGGGTTGAACTTCGGCACTGCGGTCTTCTTGGCCTTGATGCGCTCGCCGGTGCGGGGGTTGCGCACCCAGCGCGCGTCGCGCACCCGCTTCTCGAAGGAACCGAACCCCGTGATGGCGACCTTCTCGCCCTTGGCGACCTCGCGGGTGATGGTGTCCAGCACCGACTCCAGCGCGTGGGCGGCGGCCTTACGGTTGCCCTCGTAACGAGCCGCGAGTGTGTCAATCAGCTGACTCTTGTTCACTGGCTTCCCTTTCGTGAACGTTGAGGCCGAGCCCGTGCTCGACTTTTCCCTTTGCACGCTAGGGAAAAGTATGCGCACTCACAATCACCGAAGACACAAAAATCAAGGTTTCTTCGGAGCCACCCAACCGGGAAGCCCCCATGAATACAAGGGTTCGCGCAGCAGGTTGGAAAGAATTCCCTTGTATACAAGGGAATTCTTTCTTCGAGAAGCGCCGAAGGAGGCCTCCGGCCGTTCGAGGACGAAGACCTCCCACGATCCCGTGTCAGGGACGCCAGGCGCGCCGCGCGTCAGAGAGTCGCCGGCCTCCACGAGGGCCGAGAGGCCTCGTGGGCGGTTATGTGGGCCTCGTGCGACAGCGTGATCCCGATGTCGTCGAGACCCTCCAGGAGACGCCAGCGTGTGTAGTCGTCGATGTCAAACGGGGCGACGAGGTCTCCGGCGCGGACCTCCCTCGCCTCGAGGTCGGCGGTGACCTCGGTCGTCGGGTCGGACTCGGCCATCGCCCACAGCCGCTCGACGACATCCTGGTCCACCTGTGCGGCCACGAGCCCGGCCTTGCCGGAGTTGCCTCGGAAGATGTCGGCGAACCGCGACGAGAGGACGACCTTGAAGCCGTAGTCCATCAGTGCCCACACCGCGTGCTCGCGTGAGGAGCCGGTGCCGAAGTCTGGGCCCGCGACGAGGATCGACACGCCGGCGTGCTCCGGACGGTTGAGGACGAACGCCGGGTCGTTGCGCCAGGCGCCGAACAAGCCGTCCTCGAAGCCGGTGCGGGTGACGCGCTTGAGGTAGACCGCCGGGATGATCTGGTCGGTGTCGACGTTGCTGCGACGCAGTGGCAGCGCCCTGCCGGTGTGGCTGGTGAACTTGTCCATCGTGCTCTTCCTTCCGGCTCAGGCGTGCGCGGTCTCGACTGCGGGGAGGTCGGCCGGCGAGGCGAGGTGACCCGTCACCGCGGTCGCCGCCGCGACGAGCGGGGAGACCAGGTGCGTGCGGCCACCCTTGCCCTGCCGACCCTCGAAGTTGCGGTTGGACGTGGAGGCGCTGCGCTCACCGGGCTGGAGCTGGTCGGGGTTCATGCCCAGGCACATCGAGCAGCCCGCGCCGCGCCACTCCCCACCGGCATCCTTGAAGATCACGTCGAGGCCCTCCTCCTCGGCCTGGAGCCGCACTCGTACCGAGCCCGGGACGACGAGCAACCTGGTGTCGTCGGCGACCTTGTGTCCCTTGATGACCTCGGCCGCGGCGCGCAGGTCCTCGATGCGCCCGTTGGTGCAGGAGCCGACGAAGACGGTGTCGACCTTGATGTCACGCATCGGCGTGCCGGCCTCGAGGCCCATGTACTCCAGGGCCTTCTCGGCAGCGACCCGGTCACCGGCGTCGGCGAAGTCCTCCGGCGAGGGCACTGCCGCCCCTAGCGGCACGCCCTGGCCAGGGTTGGTGCCCCACGTCACGAAAGGCGTCATCTCGGAGGCGTCGAGGATGATCTCCTTGTCGAAGGTCGCGTCCTCGTCGGTGACCAGGGTCTTCCAGTGGGCGACGGCTTGGTCCCACTCGTCGCCCTTCGGTGCCTCGGGCCGACCTTGTATGTAGTCGAAGGTCATCTGGTCCGGCGCGATCATGCCGGCCTTTGCTCCCCACTCGATCGACATGTTGCAGATCGTCATCCGGGCCTCCATGGAGAGCTCCTCGATGGCCGACCCGCGGTACTCCACGATGTAGCCCTGCCCACCGCCGGTGCCGGTGTGGGCGATCAGGGTGAGCACCAGGTCCTTGGCGGTCACCCCGTCGGGCAGCGAGCCGTTCACGGTCACCGCCATGGTCTTGGGCTTGGCCTGGGTCAGCGTCTGGGTCGCGAGCACGTGCTCGACCTCGCTGGTGCCGATGCCGAAGGCGATCGCCCCGAACGCCCCGTGCGTGGAGGTGTGCGAGTCGCCGCACACGATCGTCATCCCGGGCTGGGTGAGGCCGAGCTGGGGACCCACCACGTGGACGATCCCCTGCTCCACATCGCCGAGCGGGTGCAGTCGTACGCCGAACTCCTCGGCGTTCTTGCGCAACGTCTCGACCTGCGTGCGGGAGACGGGGTCGGCGATCGGCTTGTCGATGTTCAGCGTGGGGACGTTGTGGTCCTCGGTGGCGAGCGTCAGGTCGGGGCGGCGTACCTTTCGACCGGCCAGCCGCAGACCCTCGAACGCCTGGGGGGAGGTGACCTCATGGATGAGGTGGAGGTCGATGAAGAGGAGGTCCGGCTCACCTTCAGCACTGCGGACGACGTGCTCGTCCCACACCTTCTCAGCAAGGGTCTTGCCCATTGCTTGCTCCCTTCACCACTTCGTTTGACATGACGAACCTGACTCCCCCCGGCCGACAGTCTGACTTGCATCCCAAGATGCGAGACGGCATTATCAGGATATGGACAACACTAGCGGAGTCGGCGTCCTCGACAAAGCCGCCCTGGTTCTCGCGGCCCTCGAAGCAGGTCCGGCCACCCTCGCCGGACTGGTCGCCGGCACAGGTCTTGCCCGTCCCACCGCCCACCGGCTGGCGGTGGCCCTCGAGCACCACCGCCTCGTGGCGCGCGACATGCAGGGCAGGTTCGTTCTTGGACCCCGCCTGGCCGAGCTCTCCGCGGCAGCCGGCGAGGACCGGCTGCTGGCGGCTGCCGGCCCCGTCCTCGCCCGGCTCCGAGACATCACCGGCGAGTCCGCCCAGCTGTGGCGCCGCCAGGGCGAGTTCCGCGTGTGCGTGGCCGCGGCCGAGCGACCCTCCGGCCTGCGCGACACCATCCCCGTCGGGTCCCAGCTGACCATGCGGGCCGGCTCCGCCGCCCAGGTGCTGCTGGCCTGGGAGGACCCCGAGCGCATGCACCGCGGTCTCCAGAACGCAGCCTTCAGCGCCACCGCGCTGTCCGGGATCCGGCGACGTGGCTGGGCGCAGTCGGTCGGCGAACGAGAGCAGGGAGTGGCGTCGGTCTCCGCTCCGGTCCGCTCGCCCTCCGGCAAGGTCATCGCCGCCGTCTCGGTCTCCGGGCCGCTCGAGCGGCTCTCCCGCCAGCCCGGCCGGATGCACGCCCCCGCGGTGATGGCGGCCGCCGAGCGGCTCTCGGAGTCGCTGCGCCGCGCCGCCGAGTAGGCCGGACAGCTAGAACAGCGCACCCTGCTCGAGGTCGAGAAGGGTCTGTTTGCGGTCCACACCGCCGGCGTAGCCGGTGAGGGTCCCGTCCGCCCCGACCACCCGATGGCACGGGATCACGATGGGGATCGGGTTGCGGCCGTTGGCCAGACCCACGGCGCGTGACGCGGCAGCGGTCATCCCCAGACGACGGGCGACCTCGCCGTACGTCACCGTCTCGCCGTAGACGACCCGCTGCAGCTGGTCCCAGACCGAGCGCTGGAAGGTCGTTCCCTGGGGCGCGAGGGGCAGGTCGAACTCCTTCAGCTCGCCTGCGAAGTAGGCGCGCAGCTGGCGCACCGCCTCGAGCAGCAGCGGATGGGCGTCGTCACGGTCACCGACGGGCCGTCCCGCCGACAGGGCCGCCGCCCGGCTCGCCGACGAGCGCGGCGAGACGCCCGCCGGGGCCGGGCCGTCGAACTCGATCGCCGTGATCGCCGTCCGGCTCGCGATGATGCGCAGCTCCCCCACCGGGGAGTCC
The DNA here is from genome assembly GCA_035461195.1 of Nocardioidaceae bacterium. Taxonomy (GTDB): domain Bacteria; phylum Actinomycetota; class Actinomycetes; order Propionibacteriales; family Nocardioidaceae; genus Nocardioides_C. The sequence goes on along the minus strand of DATHVS010000138.1, from coordinate 1,762 downwards.
GTCGTGGTCCACATCGTTCTCATGCCTCTCCGTCGTCTCCTGCGCGGTCGCCGCGCCTCGGTCGGTCGGCGACAGCCGTCGCCGCCTGCCACACGTGCATCTGTGCATAGCTGCGCCAGGGCCGCCACGACTGGACAACCTTCTCGGCCCGGCGCGGATCGACGCCGAGAGCGAGCAGCCCCTGGCGGACCCCCACGTCGCCCCCGAGGAACACGTCCGGGTCGCCGAGGGCGCGCATCGCGATGTAGCCCGCCGTCCAGGGGCCGATCCCGGGAAGCTCGAGCAGGGCACGGCGCACCTCCTCGCGCGGCGCGCTCCGGTCCAGCGCGACCTCGCCTTGGGCCAGGGCCCGCGACAGTACGACGAGGGCACGTCCCCTGGCTCGGGGCATCGGCAGCTCCTCCGGGTCGACCTCGGCCAGCGCCGCGGCAGAAGGGAACAGCCGTCCCTCCCCGGAACCGGCCGGCTCGCCGTACCTCTCTACGAGGAGGGCCGCGAGGGACCGTGCCCGGGCGACGGACACCTGCTGGCCCAGGACAGCCCGGATCGCGACCTCGTCGCCGGCGACGTGGCCGGGCACGCGCAGGCCGGGCCGGAGGTCGACTCGCGGGCCGAGGACCAGGTCTCCGCCCAGCGCCGCGTCGACCGCCTCGGGGTCGCAGTCGGCGTCGAGGAGCCGGCGGCACCGCTCCACCGCGGCGGCGAGATCTCGCAGGTCGCGGAGCCGCAGCGTGCAGCGGACCGTACCGCGACGTGCCGCCTCGTCGAGCGCGAGACGCACCGTGCCGGTGTCGTAGGGCAGCCGGAGAGTGCGGGAGTACCAGTCCGGCCCCGCCCCCTCGACCCCGGGAACCGCCCGGACCGCCAGGAAGCCGAGAAGCTCGGCCGCGGCGAAGGGCGGACGGACCGCCAGGCGCAGCTCGAGCACCCCGCTGGGACCGTCGGCAGGCGCCGCCTGCCGCCTTAGCTGCGAGGGGGTTGCGGCATAGACCTCACGCACGGTGTCGTTGAACTGCCGGATGCTGGAGAACCCCGCAGCGAAGGCCACCTCCGCGAGCGGCATGGCCGTCGTCTCGACGAGGGTCCGCGCCGTCTGCGCCCGTCTTGCCCGCGCGAGCGCCAGCGGCCCCGCGCCGAGCTCCCTGACCAGGATCCGGGACAGGTGCCGCGAGGTGTAGCCAACCTTCGACGCCAGACCCTCCACCCCTGCGCGCTCGACCAGGCCGTCGGAGATCAGGCGCATGGCCCGACCTGCCGTGTCGGCTGCAACGTCCCACTCAGGTGAGCCGGGAGTGGCGTCGGGCCGGCAGCGCTTGCACGCCCGGAAGCCGGCCTGCTGGGCCGCACCCGCCGTGCGGTAGAAGACGACGTTGTGGCGCCGGGGCGTGATGGCCGGGCAGGAGGGCCGACAGTAGATACCGGTGGAGCGCACCGCGGTGTAGAACATCCCGTCGAACCTGCGGTCACGGCTCTTCACCGCGAGGTAGCAGGACTCGGGGTCGTCGATCAGCACACGCCCATCCTCGCTGCCGACAGCCCGGCTGGCTAGCGGAAATCGGACATGGCTGCGGGCGTCGCGGCCCGTCGGGCGAACGGGCCGTGGAAAGCGAGAAGGTCAGCCGCTCACGTGGAGCTGCTGACCTTCTCGGGTGGTACCCCCGACCGGATTCGAACCGGCGCTACCGCCTTGAGAGGGCGGCGTGCTAGGCCACTACACAACGGGGGCCTGAGCGACCGAAACTCTAGCGTAGGCTCAGGATTT
>DATHVS010000137.1:0-11781 GCA_035461195.1 Nocardioidaceae bacterium | reverse complement strand
CCGTTGCCCTCGGTCTTGCCGATGATCGCGATGATCCGGTCAGCCTCCATCACGCCGTCGTCGATGAGCTTGGCGAGCTCGCTCGCGTCGGCGACGGAGTGGATGGGCACCTTGCGTACTTCGATGGCAGCGGGCACGTGGTCGCTTCCTTCCTGGTGGGTTGTTTCGTCGTTCAAGCGTCAGGCTCGGTCCGGGAGGACCCGGGTGCCGAGGTGGCCCTCGATCGCGTGGGTGATGCGGGCGAGCGAGGTGATGATGCCGGTGCCGCCGGCGCGCTCGGCGAACCGTGTGACGGCCTCGACCTTGGGCCCCATGGAGCCCGCGGCGAAGCCCTGATCCTTCGCGATCGCGCGCATCTCCCGAGAGGTCACCTCGCCGATGGGCTGGGCATGGGGTGTGCCCCAGTCGGTGACCGCGGAGTCGACGTCGGTGGCGATCACCAGCAGGTCCGCGGAGATCTGCTCGGCGATGAGGGCGGCGGTGAGGTCCTTGTCGATGACCGCTTCCACGCCCTCGAGCGTGCCGTCGCTGCGGCGTACGGTCGGGATGCCACCGCCCCCCGAGCAGACGACCACGAAGCCCTGCTCCACCCGCGCGGCGGCGGCCGGACCGTCGAGGACGCTGAGCGGCTCCGGGGAGGCGACGACGCGGCGCCAGCCGCGGCCGGGCACCTCGACGAACTGCTGGCCGTGCTCCATCATCAGCTTCGCCTCCTCCTCGGGGAGATAGCGGCCGATGGGCTTGGTCGACTTGGTGAAGCCGGGGTCGTCGGTGGAGACGAGGGTGCGGGACACGAGGACGGCGGTACGCCGGTCGCTGCCGCGCTCGGCGAAGGCCGCGTCGAGGGCGTTGAGCAGCAGGTCACCGATCGTGGCCTGGGTCTGGGCGCCGCACCAGTCGAGGGGGACCGGGGGTACGACGGCCGCGGACAGCTCGTTCTTGAGCAGCAGGTTGCCGACCTGGGGACCGTTGCCGTGGGTCAGGAGGACGTCGTGGCCGGCGACGACGAGGTCGGCGATGGGACCGGCCGCCTCGGTGACGGCGGCCTGCTGGTCCTCCGGGCGAGCTTGGCCGTCCGGGGAGGTCATGGCGTTGCCGCCGAGGGCGATCACGATCCGCATGCGGACGAATCTAGGGTCCGGGCCGCACGCGTGGCACGGGCAACAGGAGCCAAGCACCTGGCTGATGCTGGGCAACATCTGCCAACCCGCGCGGTCGTCACCCCAGCTCGCGGGACAGCACGGTCCACAGGTCGGCCGGCGCGCGTCCGAGCAGGCAGCGCAGCGGCAGCGACCCGGCGGGGAGGCCGTGGCGGTCGTAGTAGCCGAACATCGCCGTCAGCCACGCGCGCTCGCGCTCGCCGAGCCCGGCCCCGTCGGTGCGTGCCCACTCCTCGGGCGTGACCCGCTCCAGGGGTACGTCGATCCCGAGCACGTCCGAGGCGGCGGTCGCGACGTCGCGGGGCGTGACGAGCGCCGGACCGCCGAGCTCGTAGGTCGCGCCGGCGTGAGCGTCGTCGAGCAGGACGGTCGCTGCCGCGGTCGCGACGTCGGCGAGGTCCACGAGCCCGAAGGGCCGGTCCACGTCATAGGGCACACGCAGGACGGGCTGCTCCACCCGGAGCGCGGGCACGAAGTTCTGCATGTAGGCGCCCGGCTGGAGGATCGCCCACGTGGCCGCGAGCCGGCGCACCACGTCCTCGGCCGCGGCCTTCCCGAGGTGGTGGGGCATGCCGGGGGCGTAGGGCGCGGCGACGGAGTGGTAGACCACCCGGTCGACCCCGGCCTGCCTCGCGGCGGTGAGGACCGCCGAGACGTAGTCGGGCTCGTCGGCGTACATGTTGGGGGCGACGACGTAGACCGCGCCAACCCCCGAGAGCGCCCCGACGGGATCGGCGACGAGCTCGCGTCCGACGACCCGCGGGCGGGCCCCACGTCGTGCGAGCGCGGAGGCCACCGCCCGGCCGGTCTTCCCTCGACCACCCAGGACGGCGACCTCCGCACCTGTCACAACCAGTCGACCTCGGCGGAGTCGCGGCCACCCGAGAGGGAGGCATACCCAGGCCCGCGGTCGAAGAACGGCTCCTCGTCCTCGCGGCCCTCCAGACGCTCCTCGCGGTGGGTCTTGGTGGCGTCGGCGTCGTAGGCGAGGGAGTCGTCCTCGAGCGAGCCGGTCAGCACCACGCCGTACTCGGCGAGCGCGGCCTCGGGCGAGACCTTGCGCCACACCACGTCGCGCACCACGAGCGCGGGGTCGCGCTCGAGCGGCTCGCCCCAGCCGCCACCGCCGGTGGTGCGGATCCGGATCACCTCACCGGCGCGCACGGGCTCGTCGTCGGCGAGCGCGTCGACGACCCGCTCGTTCGGGCCGCCGGGGTCGATGACGACCTCGAACGGCTTGCCGGCCTTGCCGCCCTTGACGCCCCAGCAGGCGAGGATCGAGCGGTCGGCGATGGACATGAAGTGCCCGTCCTTGAGCATGCGGATGTGCTTCTCGTAGCCGAGTCCGCCGCGGTACTTGCCGGGGCCGCCGGAGTCCTTGGCGAGGCCGAGGCTCTCCACCCGGAACGGGAAGCGGGACTCGGTGAACTCGGTCGGCAGGTTGCGGGAGTCGGGCACCACGTGGATGGTGTCCTCGCCGTCGGCGTAGTAGCGGCCTCCCGAGCCGCCGCCGAGCACCTCGCGCATGAGGTACGAGCGGCCGTCGAGGTCCTCGCCGTACACGCCGGTGTAGCGGATCGTCTCCTGGTCGGCAGGCATCCGGCCGTCGACGGCCTTGGCCACCACGCCGGCGAGGACGCCGAGCAGCCGCAGGATCACGAACGTGCGGGCGTTGGTGGGCGCGGGGAACTCAGGCGTGAGCAGCGTGCCCTTCGGCGGGAACCGCATCTCGATCAGCGGGACGATCCCCTCGTTGACGTCGAGCTCGGCCATCCGCTCCGGGGTGTCGGCGAGGTTGCGCAGGATCGGGGCGAGCCACTTCTTGAGGAAGACGCCGTCGGAGTAGTCACCGCAGTGGTTGATCGGCCCCTTGGCCTGCGGCGAGGTCCCTGCGAAGTCGATGACGATGCGCTCGCCGTCGGGGTCCTCGGGGCCGGTGCGGGTCAGGGTGATCCGCTGGGTGTGGAGCTTGGGGTCCTCGACGCCGTCGTGCTCGGCGTAGTCCTCCCAGACCCAGCTGCCGACCGGGATCTTGCTGAGGATCTCGCGCCGGTAGGTCTGGGTCGTGCGGTCGATGATCGCGTCGAAGCAGGACTCGACGACGTCACGGCCGTACCGGTCGAAGAGCTCGCCGAGGCGGCGGGCTCCCATCAGGCACGCCGAGCACTCGGCGTCGAGGTCTGCGGCCAGCGACTCCGGCATGCGGGAGTTGCGGGTCATGATCGCCAGCGCCGAGCGCACCGGAACGCCGGCGTCCCACAGCTTGATCGGCGGGACCATGAGCCCCTCCTCGAACACCGAGGTGGCGTGGCTGGGCATGGATCCGGGGACGGCACCGCCGATGTCGTCGTGGTGGCCGAAGGCCTGGACGAAGGCGACGACCTCGGGGCCGTTGCCCGCGTCGTGGAAGACCGGGACCGTCACGCACAGGTCCGGCAGGTGGCCGATGCCGCCCTCGGACTCGTAGACGTCGTTGTGGAAGAAGACGTCGCCGGGCTTCATCTCCTCGAGCGGGAAGTCCCGTGCGATCGGGTGCACGAGCGCGCTGTAGGAGCGACCGGTGAGCTTGCGCAGCAGGCGGTCGTGGATGCCTGCCCGGAAGTCGTGGGCGTCGCGGATCATCGGCGAGCGGGAGGTGCGCGCGATGGCGGTCTCCACCTCCATCTCGACCGAGGCCAGGCTGCCCTGGACGATCTCGACGAGCACCGGGTCGGCCGACGCCCCGGCGTCCGCGGTCAGCGTGCCGAAGGGGAACTGCGTGGGCGCCCGGCGGGAGCCGGTCTCCGGGACGTTCTCGGTCGCGGGGGCGGTCATGCGGTCACTTCCTCTCGGGTCACGATGATGTTGCTTTGCGCGTCGACTCGGGCGGCGAAGCCGGGGTGCAGCGGGACGGTCGAGCCGAACTCCTCGACGATCGCCGGGCCGGTGAGCCGCTGACCCGGCGCGAGGTCGGGGCGCCAGTAGACCGGGGTGTCGACGTACCCCTCGGCGGCGTCGAAGCACACCGGACGGTGGCTCGTGGGCGTCGGGACCCCCGGGCTGTCGGCGACCGTCTCGGTGGCGATCTCGGGGCGCTGGATCGGGCCGATCCCGGAGACGCGGAGGTTGACCCACTCGACCTGCTGGGTGGCGTCACCGGCGAAGTCGTAGCCGTACAGCGCGCGGTGCTCGGCGTGGAAGCGGCGGGCGACCTCCTCGAGCACGGACCGGTCGACGTCCCCCTCGGGCACGGGGACCCGCACCTCGAACGCCTGGCCGAAGTAGCGCAGGTCCGCGGTTCGCACGAAGCGGTGCTGCTCGGCGGGGAATCCCTCGACGTGCAGGGCCTTCGCGGCCTGGGCGGTGAGCTCGTCGTAGACCGAGGCCACCGTGTCGGCGGTCAGGTTCTCGTGCAGAGACACGTGGGTCTGCACGTAGTCGTTCTTGACGTCGACGGTGAGCAGACCGAACGCCGACACGTTGCCCGGGTTCGGGGGCACGAGGACACCGGCGAGGCCGAGGATGTCGACGAGGCGGCACAGGAGCAGCGACCCGGAGCCGCCGAACGTGGTCAGCGTGAAGTCGCGGACGTCGAGTCCTCGCTTGACGGTGATCTGGCGCAGCGCGTTGGCCTGGTTCCAGGCCGAGATCTCGAGGATTCCGGTGGCGCACTCCTCGGGCGTGATGCCGAGACGGCCGGCGAGCTCCTCGACGCCGGTGCGGGCGGCGTCGACGTCGAGCGGGATCTCGCCACCGAGGAGGTGGGGTGGGATCCGGCCGAGCGTGACGTGGGCGTCGGTGATGGTGACCTCGGTGCCGCCGAGTCCGTAGCAGAGCGGCCCGGGGTCGGCGCCGGCCGAGTGGGGGCCGACCTTCATCGTGCCCTCCGGGGAGAGCCAGGCGATGGAGCCGCCGCCCGCGCCGACGGTCACGACGTCGATCATCGGGATCTTGCTCGGGAACGCCCCGACGCTGCCCTCGGTGGTGAGTGTGGGCTCGCCGTCGATGACGACCGAGACGTCGGTGGAGGTGCCGCCGCCGTCGCAGGTGAGGACCTTGTCGAAGCCGGCGACCCGGGCGATCAGGGCGGCGCCGAGCGCACCGGCGGCCGGGCCGGAGAGAACGGTGGTGATCGGCTGGTGCACGACCTCGTCGGCGCTGAGCACGCCGCCGTTGGACTTCATGACGTAGAACGGCACCTGCCCCTCGCTGGTGGAGCGTGCGTAGGCGTTGAGGCGGTTCTTGATGTTCGTGACGTAGCGCGAGAGCTTCGGCTTCACCGCGGCGTCGACGAGGGTGGTCATGGAGCGCTCGTACTCGCGGTACTCGCGCAGCACCTGCGAGGAGATCGAGACGACCGCGTCGGGGTGCTCCTCGGCGAGGATCTGTCGCATCCGCTCCTCGTGGGCGGGGTTGGCGTAGGCGTGGAGGAAGCAGACCCCGAGGGTGTCGATGCCCTGGTCGCGGAACCAGCGGGCGACCTTGCGCGCACCGTCCTCGTCGAAGGGGCGGACCTCCTCGCCGGTGAAGTCGAGCCGGCCGCCGACGGCCTTGACGAGCTCACGCGGCACGATCCGGTCGGGCTTGACCCAGAAGTAGGAGTTGCCGTAGCCGTCCGGGACCGACTGCCGGGCGATCTCGAGGACCGCGTCGTAGCCCTCGGTCGTGATGAACCCGAGGCGGTCGACCTTGCCCTCGAGGAGCTGGTTGGTGGCGACGGTCGTGCCGTGGCTGACCGCGGTGATCGCGTCGCCGTTGCCCGCCGGGAGGCCGAGCAGCCCGAGCACCTTCTCCACCCCGGAGAGGAACCCGTCGGCCGGGTTGGCCGGTGTGGAGGGGGTCTTGGTCGAGACGAGCTCGCCGGTCTCCTCGTCGAGGGCAACCACGTCGGTGAACGTGCCACCGGTGTCGATGCCGATCCTGATCCGGCGGTCCTGCGTCGCCATGTGGTCTCCCGTCGTCGAATGCGGAACAGCCCTCATTCCACCCGCTGTACACCCCCTGGGGCCACGGCAGGATCTGCCGGAGGAACGGGCGTTCGTTGTTCAGTTCTGCCAGACACCCGTCGGCACCGGCGTCGGGCCGGCCGAGAGGGCTCAGGCACCCACGAAGTTGGGGCGACGGTCGCCGACCCGGGTGACCTGCTCGAAGGCGTGCCCTATCTCCAGGAGCCTGCGCTCCGAGGAGTGCGGTGCGACCACCTGGATGCCGACCGGCAGCCCCTCCTCGGTGAAGCCGGCCGGCAGCGACATCGCGGGGCAGCCGGTGACGGTGACGAAGTACGCCGAGCGCATCCAGTCCAGGTACGTCGACTGCTCGCGGCCGTTGATGGCCGACGGGTACTCCTGGTCCACGGGAAAGGGCGGGACCTGGCTGACCGGCATCACCAGCACGTCGTGGGTCTCGAAGAAGACCCGCATCCGCTCGCCGAGGGCGGTGCGCAGCGTGTAGGCCCGGGCCACCTCGGCACCCGTCAACGGTTCGCCGGCCCGGATGTTGTCCTCGAGCGACTGCTTGAACCTCCCCGGGTTCTCCGCGAGGAGCCGGCCGAGCTTGGCCTGCATGTGCCAGGCGCGGAGCGTGCGGAAGGTCTCCTCGGCCTCGCCGAGATCGGGGTGGGCGTCCTCGACGTGGGCGCCGGCGTCGACGAACACCTGCCGCTGGGCCTCCAGCACCGCCCGGACACCGTGGTCGACCTCGAACGCCCCGCCCAGGTCGGCCGACATCGCCACCCGGAGGCCCTTCAGGGACCCGGCCAACGGCTCGGCGAACACGCTGCCCGGGGTCTCGAGCGCGAGCGGAACCCTCGGGTCAGGACCGGCGACCACCGAGAGCAGGAGCGCGAGGTCCGCGACGTTGCGCGCCATCGGGCCCTCGACGGAGGTGGTCTCCCAGGCGTTGTAGTGCGGCCACTCGGGCACGCGGCCCAGACCGGGTCGCAGGCCCACGACGTTGTTGAACGACGCAGGGTTCCGCAGCGACCCGCCCATGTCGCTGCCGTCGGCGAGCGCGACCATGCCGCTGGCCAGTGCGGCCGCCGCTCCCCCGCTGGACCCGCCTGCCGACCTGTCCAGGTCGAACGGGTTGCGCGTCGTACCGAACACGGGGTTGAAGGTGTGTGAGCCGGCCGCGAACTCCGGGACGTTCGACCGGCCGATGACCACCGCGCCGGCTCGCCTGATCCGCTCGACGAGCAGCTCGTCGGAGTCCGGCACGAAGTCTGCCATCACCGGCGAGCCGAAGGTGGTGCGCCAGCCTCCCACGAGGTGGGTGTCCTTGAAGGCGAACGGGAGGCCGTGCAGGGGCCCGACCTCCTCGCCCCGGGCCAGCCGCTCGTCGGCCTCGGCGGCCTGCTGCCGGGCCCGCTCGGGGTCGAGGCTGACCAGCGCGTTGACCGCGCCGTTGACCTCCTCGATCCGGGCGAGGTGCAGCTCGAGGAGCTCCCGGGCGGAGACGGCCCTCTCGCGGACCGCCGCGAGCATCTCCCGGGCAGTGCTGTAGTGGTCGATGTCCGCCATGCCTGCCTCAGCCGCGCCGGCGGGAGGCGAGCGCCCCGGCGACGACGCCGGCGAGCACGAGGCCGCCGCCGACCAGGACGCCCTTGAGGAAGTCGCCCCCGACCGGGGCAGCGGCGGGACGCGGCGGAGCGGTGAACACCTCGCCGGGAGCGGGTGCGGCACCAGGGGCCGCGGGTGTCGGGGCGCCCGGTGCTGCCGGAGCAGCCACCTCGGGCGCCGCACCGCTCAGGACCTGCTCGACGTTGCCGAAGAACTCACCGGCCATCCGCTTGCTGACCGAGGTGAGCATCCGCTGGCCGACGCCGCCGATCATGCCGCCGACGATGGCGTCCGCGTCGTAGCGCAGCAGGGTCGTCCCGTCGCCGTTGTCGGTGAAGCCGACCTTCACGTCCGCGGCGATCGTGCCGGGGGCGCCCGCCCCCTGCGCCTTGAGAACGAGGGAGTCGTGCGGGTCGAGGTCGCTCAGCTGGCACGTGCCGGAGTAGACCCCCCGGATCGCCGCGACGCCGGCGTTGACGGTCATGTCGTAGGTGTGCTCACCCGTGGTCTCGAGTCGCTCGCATCCGGGGATGGTGCGCACGAGGACGCTCGGGTCCAGCAGGGCACTCCAGACGTGCTCGACGGGGGCGCTCAGGACGGCTTCTCCGGCGACCTTCATGCTGTGGGTCCTTCCTGGGAGTGGCGGTGCCGAAGCGCGAAGAGCTCCGACGGGGAGATGGGCATCGAGGTGATCGGGAAGCCCTCGGCGTCCTCGATCGCGGCGGCGAAGACCGCCGCGGAGGGGATGACCCCGGCCTCACCGGCGCCCTTGAGGCCGAGGGGGTTCAGCGGGGAGGGGGTCTCGAGGTGGTCGATGTCGATGTGCGCGGGCACCTCGGTGACGTAGGGCATGAGGAAGTCCATGAACGAGGCGTTCTGGAGCTGGCCGGACTCGTCGTAGGCCATCCGCTCGTAGAGCGCGCCGCCGACCCCCTGCGCGACGCCGCCGTGGATCTGGCCCTCGACGATCATCGGGTTGATCAGGTTGCCGCAGTCGTGCACGACGGCGTACTTGAGGATCTTGATCTCGGCCGTGTCGGGGTCGGTTTCGACGATGACCGCGTGCATCCCGCTGGCGAACGTCGAGCGCAGTGGTGAGTAGAAGTCCTTGCCCTCGAGTCCCGGCTCGTCGTCCTCGGCCACCGGCGGCTTCTCCGGGTCACCGACGACGAACTGGGTGGCTGCCTTGGACGCCTCGTCGAACGCGTAGCGCAGCGGGTTCGACAGCACCGCGACGGTGCCGAGCGCGATCTGGTTGCTCGGGGAGCCCTTCACCCGGACCGTGCCCTCGACGATCTCGAGGTCCTCGGGGTTCGCCTCGAGCGCCTCGGCCGCGATCCGCAGCGCCTTCTCGCGCGTGCGGCGTGCGGCCAGCGCGACCGCCGAGCCGCTGATCACCGCGGCTCGTGAGGCGAAGGTGCCGACGGAGTACGGCGAGCGGCGGGTGTCGCCGGTGACGACCTCGATGTCCTCCATGGGTACGCCGAGCTCGTCGGCCACGATCTGGGCGAAGGAGGTCTTGTGCCCCTGCCCCTGGGTGGTGAGGCCGGTGGACACCTTGACCTTGCCGCTGGTCTCGATGTGGACGTGGCCGCCCTCGTAGGGGCCGACGCCGGTGCCCTCGACATAGCAGGCCATGCCGATGCCGACCCTGCGACCCTCGGCGCGAGCCCTGTCGCGGTACTCCTCGAACTCGTCCCAGCCGACGAGCTTGCGCAGCTTCTCCAGCGAGGCCGGGTAGTCGCCCGAGTCGTAGATGAGCGGCCGGCCGTCCTGGAACATCAGCCCCTGGTCGTAGGGGAACTCATCGGGCTGGATGAAGTTCGCCGCACGCACGTCGGCGCGGTCCTTGCCGAGGTGCTTGGCGATGGCGTCCATCGTGCGCTCCATGGCGTAGACGCCCTGGGGCCGTCCGGCGCCGCGGTAGGGGGTGACGATGACGGTGTTGGTGTAGAGGCTCTCGAAGACCACCTTGTAGCTGCGCGGCTTGTAGGGGCCGAGCAGCTGGGTCGAGGTGATGATGGGGACGATGAGGCCGTACGGGGTGTAGGCGCCGTTGTCGTGCCAGAACTGCACCGACAGGCCGAGGAGGCGGCCCTCGTCGTCGAACCCGACCTCGATGTGCTGGTCCTGGCCCCGCTCGTGGGCCGAGGAGATGAAGTGCTCGCGGCGGTCCTCGGTGAACTTCACCGGCCGGCCCAGCGCGCGGGCGGCCATCGGCACGAGCAGCTCCTCGGGCCACGGGTGCATGATCTTCACGCCGAACCCGCCACCCACGTCGGGGGTGATCACGTCGACCTGGCCGAGGTCGAGACCGAGCTTGGTGGCCACTGCGGCGCGCACGCCCGTGGAGGTCTGCGTGGACGTCCACACCTGGAGCCGGTGGGAGTCGGTGTCCCAGCGCGCGACCGTCCCGCGCCCTTCCATGGGCATCGAGGCGCTGCGCTCGACGTGGAGGTCCAGGGTCAGCTTGTGAGGGGCCTCGGCGATCGCCTTCTCGGCATCGCCGACAGACTGCTCCATGCGGGCGGCCACGTTGCCGGGGACGTCCTCGTGGACGAGGCGCTCGGCCCGGCGAGCGACGTCGAGGCCCACGACGGGCTGGAGGAACTCGTAGTCGACGCGGATCCGGTCGACGGCGTCCTCGGCGATGTAACGGTCGGTGGCGACCACCATCGCGAGCGCCTCGCCCACGTAGTTCACCTCGTCGCGGGCGAGGGCGTACTGGGTGCGGCCGTGGGTCAGGTCGGGGTGCGGGATCAGCAGCGGCAACGGCTCCGCCATCGCCCCCTCGAGGTCGTCGTAGGTGTAGACGGCGACAACACCCTCGAGGTCCAGCACCGGGTCCACGTCGATGTTGCCGATCCGGGCGTGGGCGTGCGGGCTGCGAAGCACGGCGGCGTGCAGGGCCTCGGGCAGGAGGTCGTCGACGTACTGCCCCTGGCCGCGCAGCAGGCGGTCGTCCTCGACCCGTTTGACCTTCTCGCCGAAGAGCTTGGTGGTCACGAGGACTCCTCCCCGCTCTCCTTGGTGATCTCGGCGGCGCGGCAGACGGCGGCCACGATGTTCTGGTAGCCGGTGCAGCGGCAGAGGTTGCCGGCGATCATGTCGCGGGCCTCGTCCTCGGTCGGCGAGGGGTTCTCGCGCAGGCCGGCGGTGATCGTGGTGAGGAAGCCGGGGGTGCAGAAGCCGCACTGCAGGCCGTGGCAGTCCCGGAACGCCTGCTGCACCGGACCCAGCCGGCCGTCGGGCTCGGCGAGCCCCTCGACGGTGGTGATGTCCTGGCCCTCGACGGACACTGCGAGGACCAGGCACGCGCGGACGGGGTCGCCGTCGAGGAGGACGGTGCAGGCACCGCAGACGCCGTGCTCGCAGCCCACGTGAGTTCCGGTCAGGCCGATGTCGTGGCGCAGCGCGTCACTGAGCAGCCGGCGAGCGGGAACCTGTACGTCGTAGACGGCTCCGTTCACCCGCAGCCGGATGTCGTGCAGCTGCTCGGTCGTGGTCTCGGTCATGAGGCACCTCCGGTGCGTCGGGACGTGCGGTCCTCGAAGGCCTTGCGGACCACCCTGCGGGTCAGCACGCGGGCCAGGTGTCCCCGGTAGTCGGCGGTTGCGTGGATGTCTGTCTCGGGCTCGAGCGAGGCGAGCGCGATGTCGGCCGCCGAGTCGAGCTCGGCGTCGGTGGGTGTCTCGCCGGAGAAGGCCCCGGTCAGGTCGACCACCGTCGGCACCTCCGACACCGACAGGTAGCCGGCTCGGACCGACGTGACGTCGCCGTCGGTGCGGACGAGGGCGGCGACCCCGCACAGGGCGTAGTCGCCGTGGCGGCGGGCGATCTCGTCGAAGGCGACCCCGGCGTCGGAGGGCAGCGCCGGGAACCACGCCTCGGTCGCGACCTCGTCGGGACGCAGGACGGTCTCGAGCGGCCCGACGTAGAGGTCGTCGGCCGCGATCGTGCGGGTGCCCGCGGTCGAGGCCGCGGTGAGCGTGCCGCCGAGGAGGCACAGCACCACGGGCATCTCCGCCGAGGCGTCGGCGTGCACGAGCGAGCCGACGGTGGTCCCGCGGTTGCGGATGGTCGCG
>DATHVS010000136.1:0-27187 GCA_035461195.1 Nocardioidaceae bacterium | reverse complement strand
GACGTGGGACCCGGTCCGCCAGCAGTACTTCTGGCACCGGTTCTACTCCCACCAGCCGGACCTGAACTTCGACAACCCGAAGGTGCACGAGGCGATGCTGGACGCCTTGAAGTTCTGGCTCGACATGGGCATCGACGGGTTTCGTCTCGACGCGGTCCCCTACCTCTACGAGCGGCCGGGGACCAACGGCGAGAACCTCAAGGAGACCCACGAGTACCTCAAGAAGGTCCGCACCTACGTCGACGAGCACTACCCCGACCGGATCCTGCTCGCGGAGGCGAACCAGTGGCCCGCTGACGTCGTCGACTACTTCGGCGACTTCGACAACGGTGGCGACGAGTGCCACATGTGCTTCCACTTCCCGGTCATGCCCCGCATCTTCATGGCGGTGCGCCGGGAGTCGCGCTTTCCCATCTCCGAGATCCTCGAGCAGACGCCGGAGATCCCGTCCAACTGCCAGTGGGGCATCTTCCTGCGCAACCACGACGAGCTGACCCTCGAGATGGTCACCGACGAGGACCGCGACTACATGTGGGGCGAGTACGCCAAGGACCCCCGCATGAAGGCCAACATCGGCATCCGGCGACGGCTGGCCCCCCTGCTGGACAACGACGTCAACCAGATGGAGCTGTTCACAGCTCTCCTGCTCTCGCTACCCGGCTCCCCGGTGCTGTACTACGGCGACGAGATCGGCATGGGCGACAACATCTGGCTCGGTGACCGCGACGGCGTACGCACACCGATGCAGTGGACGCCGGACCGCAACGCAGGGTTCTCGGTGGCCACCCCCGGCAAGCTGCACCTGCCGGTCATCCAGGACCCGGTCTTCGGCTACCAGCGCGTCAACGTCGAGACCGAGCTCGAGAACGCCTCGTCGCTGCTGCACTGGACGCGCCGGATGATCCACGCACGCAAGAAGCACGAGGCGTTCGGTCTCGGCGACTTCACCGACCTCGGTGGCTCGAACCCGAGCGTGCTCAGCTACGTGCGCGAGTACGTCGCTCCCGACGGCGGCGTCGACTCGGTGCTGTGCGTCAACAACCTCTCCCGGTTCCCCCAGCCGGTCGAGCTCGACCTGCGACGCTGGGAGGGCGTGGAACCGATCGAGCTGCTCGGCGGGGTGCGGTTCCCGAAGGTCGGCGAGCTGCCCTACCTGCTCACGCTGGGCGCCTACGGCTTCTACTGGTTCCGGCTGCCGCGTCCCACACCCACAGAGGAGGCCATCGCGCCGTGACTTCGGACATCGACGACACGATCCTGCACGACCTCACGGCCTACATCGGCGAGGCCCGGTGGTTCGGCGGAAAGGGTCGCGGCATGCGGGTGTCCGGCGTACGTCGGCTCGGGTGGGTCGACCCCGAGCCGGGGGCTGAGGTGCCCCACGCGCGTATCGAGCTGGCGACCGTGGAGTACGACGACGGCGGCACCGAGCTCTACCAGGTCCCCCTCGCCTACTACTCCGAGCCTCAGGAACGGATCGCCCACGCCCAGGTGGGCATCTGGCACGACGAGGAGCTCGGTCAGGTGCACGCCTACGACGCGATGCACGACCGTTACGCCACCTCGCAGTGGCTCGAGGCGTTCGCACGCCGGCACCGGACCGACGAGATGGTCTTCCATCGGCTCGAGGGACACGACCTCGACCTGGACGTGCACTCCTCGCTGTTCTCCGGGGAGCAGAGCAACTCCTCGGTCCGCTTCGGCGAGGACAGCCTGATGAAGCTGTTCCGCAAGGTCACCCCTGGTCGCAACCCCGACGTGGAGATCCACGAGGCGCTGACCCGCGCAGGCAGCGAGCACGTCGCGGAGCTGTACGGCTGGCTGGAGGCCCCGGCCCACGAGAGCGACGAACCGCTCCAGCTCGCGATGCTCCAGCAGCTGTTGCGCACCGCCAGCGACGGCTGGGACCTCGCGCTCGCCAGCGTGCGGGACCTGTTCGCCGAGGGAGACCTGCACGCGGACGAGGTGGGTGGTGACTTCGCCGGCGAGTCCCACCGTCTCGGCGTGGCCACCGCCGAGGTCCACCAGGGGCTCGCCCACGAGTTCCCGACCGGGACGTGGGGACCTGCCGAGCTCGCCGAGCTCGCCGAGGCCATGCGCCGCAGGCTCGACGACGCGGTCACGGTCGTGCCCCAGCTCGAGCCGCACCGTACGTCGCTCGAGGCGACCTTCGCGGCGGTGGCGAAGGTCGACGAACCTGTACAGGTGCAGCGCATCCACGCCGACTACCACCTCGGACAGACGTTGCGCACCACGCGCGGCTGGAAGATCGTGGACTTCGAGGGCGAGCCGGCAAAGCCGCTCGACGAGAGGATCCGGCCCGACTCTCCCTGGCGTGACGTGGCCGGGATGCTCCGCTCCTTCGACTACGCAGCACACGCCGTCGAGGCCGACGTCGACGAGCAGGGCCCGCAGATCGCCTACCGCGCCAACGAGTGGTCCGAGCGCAACCGCTCGGAGTTCCTGGCCGGTTACATCGAGGCCATCGGGGGTACCTCCGAGCAGGCGCCGCAGGGCATGACACCGGCGCAGCGGGTACTGCTCCGCGCCTACGAGGCCGACAAGGCCGTTTACGAGACCGTGTACGAAGCGCGAAACCGGCCCGGCTGGCTGCCGATCCCGCTCTCGGCGATCACCCGGCTGACCAGCACCCTCGAACCCCACCACCAGCAGGAGGCGAGCGAGTAGATGAGCACAGCCACGGCCCTGCCCCTCGACCGGAACGTCCTCGACCAGATCGTGAACGGCGAGCACGGCGACCCGCATGCCGTCCTCGGCGCCCACGAGCACGACGGCGCTGTCACGGTGCGGGTGCTCCGACCGCTCGCGGACTCCGTGACGGTGGTGCACGAGGGCGGCAAGGTCCCTCTCGAGCACGAGCACGGCGGGATCTGGACCGGGGTGCTCGACGTCGCCCAGGTTCCCGACTACCGCCTCGAGGTCGCCTACGCCGGCGGCGAGCCGCACGTGGTGGACGACGCCTACCGCTACCTCCCCACGCTCGGCGAGATGGACCTCCACCTCATCAACGAGGGCCGCCACGAACAGCTGTGGCAGGTGCTCGGCTCCCACGTGCGCCGCTACGACGGGCCGAACGAGCCCGTCACCGGCACGTCGTTCGCGGTGTGGGCGCCCCACGCCCGCGGGGTGCGCGTGAAGGGCGACTTCAACGACTGGGACGGCCGCGAGCACCCCATGCGGCAGATGGGCACCTCCGGCGTGTGGGAGCTGTTCGTGCCCGGAGTGGGTTCGGGGACCAGGTACAAGTACCTCATCCTCGGTGCCGACGAGCAGTGGCGTGAGAAGGCCGACCCGATGGCCTACCACACCGAGGTTCCCCCGCAGACCTCCTCGGTGGTCTTCGACTCCGGCTACTCCTGGAGCGACGACACCTGGATGACCGAGCGCGCGACCCGGACCGACGTGCACCAGAAGCCGATGTCGGTCTACGAGATGCACCTCGGCTCCTGGAAGAAGCACCACGACGGTCGGCCCTACACCTACGCCGAGATCGCCGATGAGCTCGTGCCCTACCTCCAGGAGCTCGGCTTCACGCACGTGGAGCTCCTCCCCGTGATGGAGCACCCGTTCGGTGGCTCGTGGGGCTACCAGGTGACGTCGTACTTCGCACCGACCGCCCGCTTCGGTGACCCCGACGGCTTCCGCCACCTCGTCGACCGCCTGCACCAGGGCGGCATCGGCGTGATCGTCGACTGGGTCCCCGCGCACTTCCCGAAGGACGAGTTCGCCCTCGCCCGGTTCGACGGCACGCCGCTCTACGAGGACCCGAACCCGACCCGCGGGGAGCATCCCGACTGGGGCACCTACGTCTTCAACTTCGGCCGCAAGGAGGTGCGCAACTTCCTGGTCGCCAACGCGGTCTACTGGCTCGAGGAGTTCCACATCGACGGCCTGCGCGTCGACGCGGTCGCCTCGATGCTCTACCTCGACTACTCCCGCGAGGACGGCCAGTGGTCCCCGAACGTCTACGGCGGCCGCGAGAACCTCGAGGCGGTGGAGTTCCTCCAGGAGATGAACGCCACCTGCTACAAGCGGGCTCCGGGCGCCATGACGATCGCCGAGGAGTCCACCTCCTGGCCGGGCGTCACGCGCGCCACTCACCTCGGCGGGCTCGGGTTCGGCTTCAAGTGGAACATGGGCTGGATGCACGACAGTCTCGGCTACATCCAGAACGACCCGGTCCACCGGCAGTACCATCACCACCAGATGACGTTCTCGATGGTCTACGCCTACTCCGAGAACTACATCCTCCCCATCAGCCACGACGAGGTCGTCCACGGCAAGGGCTCGCTGCTGCGCAAGATGCCCGGTGACCGGTGGCGCCAGCTCGCCAACCTGCGGGCCTACCTCGCCTTCATGTGGGCCCACCCCGGCAAGCAGCTGCTGTTCATGGGCTCGGAGTTCGCCCAGGAGTCGGAGTGGGCAGAGAGCCGCGAGCTCGACTGGTGGCTGCTCGAGCACGTCGAGCACCGCGGCGTGCAGTCGCTGGTGCGCGACATGAACCGTCTCTACGCCGACACTCCAGCGCTCTGGTCGCTGGACCAGGACGAGCACGGGTTCGCGTGGATCGACGCCAACGACGCCAGCAACAACGTCTTCAGCTTCCTGCGCCGTGGCGCCGACGGCTCCCAGCTCGCCTGCGTCGTGAACTTCTCCGCCGTTCCCCATCACGGGTACCGCGTCGGCCTCCCGAAGGCGGGACTCTGGTCGGAGATGCTCAACACCGACGCCGACGTCTACTCGGGCTCCGGGGTCGGCAACATGGGGGGCGTCACCGCGGAGGACTCCCCCTGGCACGGACAGCCCGCCTCGACCACCCTCAGCCTGCCCCCGCTGGGAGCGCTCTGGCTAAGGTTCGAGGGTGAGCAGTGACCTGACCGACGGCACGGTCCACCTCGCGCCGAGGCGGGAGACCAGCGGCGCCGACCAGGACGTCCACCTCTTCGACGTGGTGCACGAAAGCGCCTCCGTGGGAGCCGTCTGCGTCACGGTCGGCCCCGAAGACGTCGGACGGCTGACCTGGGAGCTCGCGCCCGGCTTCACCGGCCGGGGCCTGGCCACCCGTGCCGTCAACGTCCTGGTCGACTACTCGTTCCGGGCGTTGCGGCTGGCCCGCGTCGAGGCGTACGTGCCGTCGGACAACGAGCGTGCGATGCGCGTGGCCACCCGGTCGGGGCTGCGGCGCGAGGGCGTGGTCCGCGGCCGCGGCGTGCACGAGAGGGGACGCTCGGACCTGGTGCTGTTCGCCCGGCTCGCGACCGACCCGCCGATCACGGACCCCGGCGGGTTCCGAGAGCTGCTCAACTCCTTCCTGCCTCGCAAGAGGGCCATCGCGCAGATGCTCGTGCGCGACCCCGACGAGCGGGTGCTGCTGTGCCGACTCACCTACAAGGAGGACTGGGACCTCCCCGGCGGCGTCGTCGAGGTCCACGAGTCGCCGCAGGTTGCTGTCGGCCGCGAGGTCGCCGAGGAGCTGGCTCTCGACATCACCGCCGGGACGCTGCTCCTGACCGACTGGCTCCCCTCGTGGAGCGGCTGGGACGACGCGCTCTGCCTGGTCTTCGACGGCGGCGTCCACGACGCCTCGATCCTCGGTCAGGTCGTCGTCGAGCCCCGCGAGATCCGGGCAGCGGAGTTCTGCACCATCGAGCAGGTCCGCGAGCGGTGCGCCGACTTCACCGCGCGGCGGGTCGAGTCGGCGCTGTCCAACGCGCGTGGGGACGGGCCGTCGTACACCGAGTCGGGCCGACCCTGACCTTCGGGGCTCGCGGCCGGGGCACCGCCGTCACGGCGTGACCTCCGCGTGGCCGAGCGCCAGCGCGACCGCACCCATGAGCTCGGAGTCACTGCCGAGTGACGCCCCGACGATCTCCACGTCCTGCGCCGCGGAGCGCACCGCACCGCGCAGCACCGCGACCCGCATGGGCTCGAGCAGCAGCTCGCCGGCCTCCCCCAGCGTCCCCCCGACGATCACGCGGGCAGGGTTGACGATGTTGCACACCGTCGCCAGCGCACTGCCGATGGCCCGGCCCGCGTCCGCGATGACCAGGCGGCACCCGCCGTCGCCCTGCTCGGCGCGTCGCACGACAGTGGCCAGGTCGGCGATCTCGGGATGGGTCGGCTGCACCGCTGCCAGGATGGCGGCCGACCCGGCGTACATCTCGAGACAGCCTCTGTTCCCGCACCGGCACACGGGGCCGCCGGGGTCGATCACCGTGTGCCCGATCTCGCCGGCCGTGTTGCCGGCCCCGCGGAACACGCGTCCGTGGATCACCAGCCCCGCGCCGATCCCGGTCGCCACCTTGAGAAAGACCAGGTCTCGCACGCCCGAGCCGGCTCCCCAGGTCGACTCGCTCAGGGCTCCCAGGTTCGCGTCGTTGTCGACGGTCACCGCCATCCCCAGAGCCTCCTCCAAGGAGTGGCCCGCCTGCACGCCGATCCACCCGGGAAGGATCGCGGAGTCGCCGATCTCCCCACTGGTGTGGACCGGTCCCGGCAGGCCCATACCCAGTGCCAGGACCTCGTCCCGGGTCACCTCGGCTGCCGCGAGGGTCGCCTCGACCTGTTTCCTGATCAGCTCGATGTCCTCGGCAGCGCCGTGGTCGGCCGACTTCGAGACTTCCGTGCGAGCGAGCAGCTCATGGGACAGATCGGCCACAGCCACCTTGAGATGACGGCGCCCGAGGTCTACCCCGACGACCACGCCGGCTCGTCGTCCGAGGCAGATCCGTTGCCCCGGACGCCCGACGCCCGCCGGGCCGGGACTGTCCGCAGGACGGACCACGCCCTCCTTCAGCAGGGCAGCCACGAGGCTGGTGACCGTAGAGGGGGCGAGACCCGTGGTCCGGGCCAGCTCTGCTCGGGTCGCCGGTCCCCGTGACACCAGCTCACCGAGCAGGCGGGTGCGCCCGTCGCGTCGTCGTGACGACGTCGAGGCCTCCAGGCGCTGCGTCACCTCGGCTCCTCCATGCGGGGCATCGGCGGCTCTGATCGAACAAATAGTCGGAAGAGGCCACCGTTCTATGGTCACTGTATCCCTTGACGGGCACTGTGAGCCCTCGTATCGTCCGAGTATTAGTTCGAAACCGAATATTTCCGTCCCGAGGGGCAGGACCCAGCCCGATGCCCGCGTCACCTGTGTTCATCGATCTGAACACGCCCCGGCGTTTCTACCGCGGCGGGCGCAGGATCCTCGCCTTCCGAGGGCTCGGCGTCGACGACGGTTTCGACGGCCGTCGGCCCGAGGACTGGCTGGGCTCGACGACCCACCTCTTCGCCGAGGGAGGCGACGGTCTCACCGTCCTTCCCGACGGCTCCGTCCTGGCCGACGAGCTCGAGCGCAACACTGAGGCGTGGTTGGGTGCAGCGCACGTGGCCCGGCACGGTGTCGACCCCGGCCTGCTCGTGAAGCTGCTCGACGCGGCCGAGCGGCTCCCGGTGCATGCCCACCCCGACCGAGCCTTCGCCACCCGCCACCTCGACTGCTCACACGGAAAGACCGAGGCGTGGCTGGTGCTGGACGCCGACCCCGGGGCCATGGTCTGGCTGGGCTTCCGCGAGGACGTCTCACCCGAGCACCTGACCGAGCTGGTCGAAGCGCAGGACGAGCAACTGCTGGAGGCCCTCAACGCCTTCCAGGTGCAGCGTGGCGACGCGGTGCTGGTGCCGGCGGGGCAGCCCCACGCGATCGGAGCTGGGGTCTTCGTCGTGGAGCTCCAGGAGCCCACCGACTTCTCGGTCATGCTGGAGCATGAGCGGTTCGACCTCGACCCTGCCCAGTCCTGGCTCGGCCTCGACCGCGCGCTGGCGCTCACGAGCGTGGACCGCACGGCCCTCCCTCAGGCCGGGATCGAGGCCCTGCGCAGGCGGTGGGACCGGACTGGTCGCCCCGTCACCTCCGTGCTGCCGTCCGCCGCCGACGAGTTCTTCCGCGCCGAGGTCCTCCGCGGGGAAGACGGGCCCGCGACGGCCGAGGCCGGGTTCTCCGTGCTGGTCGTCGTCGAGGGAGCCGGCCGGCTCAGCACCGGCGACGGCCACGACGTCGCGGTCAACGCCGGTAACACGGTCCTCACCCCTCAGGCCTGCGGCGACCTCACGTTGACCGGCCCGGCGACGGCGATCCGCTGCCGTCCAGGGCAGGAGACACCCAAGACGACCGGGACAGTAGACCCGGCGAGCACCATCACACACATGGAGGCACGACCATGAGAAGAATCTCGTTGGTGGCCGGTGCCGTGGTCGCGGGCCTCGTGCTCGCGTCCTGCGGCTCCGACGGCGGAGGCGAAGGCGGGGGCGGAGGCGAGGGCACGGGCTCCGGCGAGGTGGAGGTCTTCACCTGGTGGACCGAGGGCGGCGAGAAGGCCGGCCTGGACGGGCTCGTGTCGACGTTCGAGGAGCAGCACGCCGACTTCGAGTTCGTCAACGGCGCGGTCGCCGGTGGAGCGGGCAGCAACGCCAAGGCGGTGCTCGCGTCCCGGCTACAGTCCCAGGACCCGCCGGACACCTTCCAGGCACACGCGGGTGAGGAGCTGGCCGACTACATCCAGGCAGGGCAGATCCAGGACGTGAGCTCGTTGTACGACGAGGAGGGTTGGAACGACGTCTTCCCGCAGGACGTCATCGACCTGCTCACCGTGGACGGCCAGATCTACTCGGTCCCGGCGAACATCCACCGCGCCAACGTCGTCTGGGCCAACCCGACCGTGCTCGAGGACGCAGGCATCACCGAGACCCCGACGTCGATCGAGGCGTGGGTCGAGGACATGGAGACGCTGAAGGGCAACGGCATCGAGGCGCCTCTCGCCGTAGCGACGGACTGGACGCAGGTGCACCTGTTCGAGACCATCCTGATCTCCGAGCTCGGTCCCGAGGGCTACATCGGTCTCTGGAACGGTGACACCGACTGGTCCTCCGCCGAGGTCACCCAGGCGCTCGAGAGCTACGAGACCGTCCTGTCCTACACCAACACCGACCGCTCAGGGCTCGACTGGCCCGACGCCGCCAAGTACGTCACCGACGGCGATGCGGCGTACACGGTGATGGGTGACTGGACAGCCGGCGCCTTCAAGGACCAGGGACTCGTCGACGGCGAGGACTACGTCTGGTTCCCGGTTCCCGGGCAGGACGGGGTCTTCGACTTCCTGGCCGACTCGTTCACCCTCCCGGTGGGGGCACCCAACGAGGAGGGCGCGAGGGCGTGGCTCAGGACCGTCGGAAGCCCCGAGGGGCAGGAGGCCTTCAACACCGCCAAGGGCTCGATCCCGGTCCGCACCGACGCCGACCCCGGAGCCTACGACGAGTACCAGCAGGCCGCGATCGAGGCGTTCGCCGAGGACACGATCGTTCCGTCCCTGGCCCACGGGGCAGCGACGCCGGTCGCCTGGCTGAACGACATCAGCTCCGCCGTCGGCCAGTTCGGCAGCGGCGGTGACGTCGACCAGCTCCAGCAGGCGCTGGTGACGGCCGCTGAGACCCACACCGGCTGACCACCGGTCCCAGGTTGGGGTGCGTCGCAGGTCGCGACGCACCCCGACCCCGCGGCTGGAGGACAGGTCCAGCCGTTCTCGTCCCACCTGCCAGGAGGAGAGTGCGTGAAAGGCATCCGCAACTGGGGGCCCGGGCTGCTGCTCATCTCGCCGACGATCGTGCTCATCGGCGTCTTCGTCTACGGGCTGATAGGCCAGAACCTCCTCATCTCCTTCTCCGACAGGCACAGCTTCGCCCCCGCCGAGAGCTTCGTCGGCTTCGAGAACTTCAGGAACCTCTTCGCCGAGGACCGCTTCCAGCACTCGATGGTCAACCTGGCCACGTACACCGTCGTGTTCATGGCCGGGACCATGTTCTTCGGGCTCCTGTGGGCTCTGCTCCTCGAGCGAGGCGTGAGGGGTGAGGGGTTCTTCCGGTCGTTCTACCTGTTCCCGATGGCGATCTCCTTCGTCGCCTCCGGTGTGGTCTGGCGCTGGCTGCTCAACAGCTCGCAGGGCGAGGGTGCCAGCGGCCTGAACCGGCTGTTCCAGACGATCGGCCTCGGGGGCCTGCAGAATGCGTGGTGGTCCGACCCGAACTGGGGCATGGCGGCGATGGCACTGCCCGCGATCTGGCAGCTGTCGGGCTACGTGATGGCACTCTTCCTCGCCGGACTGCGGGGCATCCCCGACGAGCTGCGCGAGGCGGCGAAGATGGACGGTGCCTCGGAGTTCCAGCTCTACCGCCACGTGATCTTCCCGCAGCTCTCGCCCGTGGCACTGACCGCGCTGATCATCATCGGCCACATGTCCCTGAAGGTCTTCGACCTGATCATGTCGGTCTCCGGGGCGATCTACCAGACCGAGGTCCCGGCCACCTACATGTGGACCACGCTGCTCTCCTACGACTACGCCAAGGCGGCGGCGATCGCGACCGTCCTGCTCGCGGTCGTGGCCCTCGTGGTCATTCCTTACCTCGTCTGGACCGTGCGCAACGAGAGGCGGACATGACCACCACCAGTGCATCTGCTCCCCTGCCCGCCACCTTCCCGGGCAAGGCCGAGCCGCCCCCTCGACGAGTGGGTCGGACCGCCGTGAGGGGACTGCGCTACGTCCTTCTCGTGCTGTTCTTCCTGATCATCCTGATCCCGGCGTACGTGCTGCTCGTCACCAGCTTCAAGCCGGCGGCGGAGACCTCGGCCTCGCAGGCCTGGCTGCCGCCGGAAGCCTGGACCCTGGACGGCTGGGCCACTGCATGGGAAGCCTTGCGCGCCCCGCTGATGAGGACCTTTGCGCTCACCATCCCGGCTGCGCTGATGTCGTCCGTGCTCGGGTCGATGAACGGCTTCGTCCTGTCGAGGTGGCGGTTCCCCTACGCCAACCTCGTCTTCGCGCTGCTTCTGTTCGGGATGTTCATCCCCTACCAGGCCGTGATGATTCCCCTGGTGCAGATGATGCGCGACTTCGGCGTCCCGAACGGCATCCCGGCCCTGATCATCGTGCACACGATCTTCGGCCTCCCCATCTGCACGCTGATCTTCCGCAACTACTACGAGTCGGTCCCCGTCGACCTCATCGAGGCGGCGCGGATGGACGGCGCGGGCCTGCTGGGAACCTACGCCCGCGTCATCCTGCCCCTGTCGGCGCCAGGCTTCGTGGTGACGATCATCTGGCAGTTCACCTCGGTGTGGAACGACTTCCTCTTCGCCATCTTCTTGTCCAACAACCGAAACGGACCCGTGACGATCGCACTGAACGCGCTGGCCGGCGGACAGCTGAGCAACTACTCGGCGAGCATGGCCGGCGCGATGATCGCCTCGTTGCCGACGCTGGTCGTCTACATCATCCTCGGCAGGTACTTCGTCGGCGGGCTCATGGCAGGGTCGGTCAAGGGCTGACCGACGAGCAGCGGAGCGTCGGCGCAGCGTCAGAAGAGTGCCGAAGCCAGCGTCTGTCGCGCCTTCAGCACCCGCTGGTCCTCGTTGCCGACCGCGGCGAAGAGCCCGAGCAGGTGCGTGCGTGCCTTCTCGCGCTCCTCCCCCGACGTACGCCGGACGAGGTCGATGAGCCGGGCGAAGGCGTCGTCGACGTGGCCACCGAGCAGGTCGAGGTCGGCCACCAGGGTCTGCGCCTCCACGTCGTCGGGACGCTCCGCCCCCGCCGTGCGTACCTCCTGGGCCGACGTGGCGTCGAGATGAGCGGTGCGCTTGAGGACCTTCGCCATGGCCAGGCCGCCTGCCGCCTCGGCGTCGGCAGGGTTCGCGTCGACGAGCTTCTGGTACTCCTCGACCGCCTTGTCGACGTCGCCGGCGGCCAGGGCGTCCTGGGCGGGCGCGTAGCGTGGGTCGACCTCGGGCTCACCCTCCTCGACCTCAGGGGCGCCGCCGCGGGGCTGCACCCTCCCGGTCAGTCCTTGCGCGGCGGCGGCCTGCATGACCTGGGTCATCACCTGCCGCAGCTGCTCGAGCGGTGGTGCGTCCTGGAGCAGCGGGGCGAGCTGACCGCCCATGGCGAGCGCGACGAGCGGCACCGAGGGGATCTGGAGGGCCTGGGCGAGGCCCGGAGCGGCGTCGACGTCGACCCGGCCGAGGAGGAACCGGCCCTCGAACTCGGTCGCGATCGTGTCGAGGTCGTCGGCGAGCGTGACGCTGGCCGGCATCTGCGCGGAGTAGAAGACCAGCACGACCGGGACGTTGCCCGCGGACTGGATCTCGGACTGGAAGTTCTGCTCGTTCAGCTCGACGGAGTACGACCCGCCTCCGCCGACAGGTGCCCCCTCGGCGCCGGACTGCCCTGCGGGGGGCGCGGCGGGACGCTTCAGAGCGGACAGGTCGACGGCGCCGGGGCGCGAGAACGAAGGCGTGCTCATGTGTCCTATCTTTGCCGATGGCACCTTGAGTGAGCCACCTGGCTCCCGGACCTCCGCCCTGCCTCGTCATCTCACGTCGACGATCACCCACTGGTCGATGATTCTTCGGTCCACGGTGCGCAGGACCACGACGCCGCGGGACCGTGCGTCGGCATACCTCACCGCGGCGAACTCCCCCGGCCCCGTCACCGGGCCGGTTGTCCGCACCTGGCGCGAGACCAGCCGCTGGACCAGGTCGGCGACCTCATGCTCGGCCGCGAACCGGCGGGTCCCGGCATGGCGGAAAGCCACCGAGCCGTTCGGGGCGTAGATGCATCGGACGCGCCACGGGTCGCCAGAGCGCTGGGCCCGGAGCCAGCGCTCGAGCACCTCCGCAGCCGGCCGCCGTCTGCTGCGGCCTGTCGTCGGGACCCGGCGTTCCGGCCGCTGCCTCGGACGAGACGGCCGCTGCTGCCTGACCCAGGACGACCCCCGCGAGCAAGGCCGCAGCCGCCACCCATCTGGCCGGTCTCTCCGGGGTCGCGGTCTCACGCCCCTCCAACATCTCCGGCCCCGCCTCGACGGGCTCGTACCGGGACCGTGACCACACGTCGGTCGAGCTCGTACCCTCTGAACCCGATCTGTCGGTCCCGGTCCGGAAAGGCGCCACGCCTCACACGAGGCTGAGGGCGTGCGCCTCCTCCCACAGCTCCTCGCGGACACGAGGGTGCGCGGCGTTCTCGATGAGGTGGCGAGCCTGGGACTTCTGGTCGTGGCCGAAGACCTCGGCCACTCCCTGCTCGGTGACGACCGCCGTCATCTGGAACGACGTGACCGGCTCGTCCACCAGCGGCACGATCGTGGAGCGGTCGGCCCGGGGATGCCAGGACCTCAGCGCGATCAGCGCCTGACCGCCCTGGCTGTGCAGGGCGCCGACGATGAAGTCGGTCTGTCCGCCGAAGCCGGAGTAGATCTTGGCGCCGATCCGCGAGGCGTTCGCCTGCCCGAAGAGATCGACCTGCAGTGCGGTGTTGACGCTGGTCATCGCGGTGTTCTGGGCGATCCTGGCGGGGTCGTTCGTGGTCTCGGTGCGCGCCATCCGCACCCTCGGGTTGCCGTCGACCCAGGCGTAGAGCTCCGGGGACCCGAACAGGAACGACGTGGTGATCGGCCGGCCCCGGTCCAGGGCGCCGACCCGCTCGAGCTCGAGCACGCTGTCGCTGAACATCTCGGTCCAGACCCGGAGACCGCGGCGGTCCTTCAGCGCCCCCAGAGTCGCGTCGGGCACCGCACCGATACCGGCCTGGAGCGTCGCCCCGTCGTGCACCCGGCCCGCCACGAGCTCGCCGATCCGGGCGGAGGCGTCGTCGAGGTGCAGTTCCGGTGGTGAGACCAGCGGCGCGTCCGCCTCGACGACCAGGTCGACGTCCTCGAGGTCGATCTCGGCGTCACCGAACGTGTAGGGCATGAACCGGTTGGCCTGGGCGATGACGACCCCGCCCCTGCGGCGTACTGCCTCGATGGCCGCGGGCAGCACGTTGACCTCGGTGCCGAGCGAGACCTTGCCGTCTCGGGGCAGAGCGGTGTGCATGAGCACGACGTCGGGCGGGTTGGCGCTCTCGTAGAGCGTAGGGACCAACGAGAGCCGCGAGGGGACGTAGTGCAGCCGGGGACTCGACCTCATCCCCGCCCCGACGAAGGAGGTCTCGAGCTCGACGCCCTCACGGTCGGGCATGCCGTGCTGGGCGTTGAGCACCGAGAGGCGGTACGTCGGAAGCAGCTTGTCGACCTCCTCGAGCAGCTGCCACGGGGTGGCGAAGTTGCCCGAGGCCACGACTCGTGGCTGCTCCGGAAGGTCTGACAGGGCGCGACGGAGTTCCTCCATGCGCCTGATGTTTCCAGATGTCGCGGCTCAGAAACGCGCGGGCTCGCGGTACTCGCCCCACTCCTCGCGCAGTGTGTCGCAGATCTCGCCGAGCGTGGCCTCCACCCGGCAGGCCTCGAGCATCGCGGGGATCATGTTCTCGTCGGTGCGAGAGACCTCGAGCAGCTTGGCGAGAGCGGCATCGACGGCCGACTCGTCCCGCCCGGCCTTGCGGTCGGCGAGCTCGCGGACCTGGTCGACCTCGACCTCGTGGGAGACCCGGAGAATCTCGAGCTCGTGGGTGATCGACTCCTCGTGGCAGTTGACGCCGACGATCTTCTTGTCACCCTTCTCCAGAGCGGTCTGGTACTGGAACGCGGCCTCGGCGATCTCGGACATGAACCAGCCCTCCTCGATGCCGCGGAGGATGCCCTTGGTGATCGGCCAGTCGCCGGACCTCGGGTCGCCGGTGCTGCGGCGCATGGTCTCGGCGAGGGCATCGGTGTCCCGGCTGGTGAGTGTCGAGCCGCCCATGGCGAGGATCTTGTCGAAGATCTCCTCGGCCTCGGCCTCGAGCTTGTCGGTGAGGGCCTCGACGTACCACGAGCCGCCGAGCGGGTCGGCGACGTTGACCACGCCGGTCTCCTCCATGATCACCTGCTGGGTGCGCAGCGCGATCTCGGCGGCTTGCTCGCTGGGCAGCGCGAGGGTCTCGTCGAGAGCGTTCGTGTGGAGGGAGTTCGTGCCGCCGAGCACAGCGGCGAGCGCCTCGATGCCGGTGCGCACCACGTTGTTGTAGGGCTGCTGAGCGGTGAGGGAGACACCGGCGGTCTGGGTGTGGAAGCGAAGCCACTGCGCCTTCTCGGTCTTCGCACCGTAGACGTCGCGCAGCCACTTCGCCCAGATGCGGCGAGCGGCGCGGAACTTCGCGATCTCCTCGAAGAAGTCGACGTGGCTGTCGAAGAAGAACGACAGACCGGGCGCGAAGACGTCGACGTCGAGACCGCGCGACAGCCCGAGCTCGACGTAGGCGAACCCATCGGCGAGGGTGTAGGCGAGCTCCTGTGCGGCGGTCGAGCCGGCCTCTCGTATGTGGTAGCCGGAGACCGAGAGTGGCTTGTAGTCGGGGATGTTCTCCGCGCAGTACTCCATCAGGTCGCCGATGAGGCGCAGGTGCGGCTCGGGCGCGAAGAGCCACTCCTTCTGCGCGATGTACTCCTTGAAGATGTCGGTCTGGAGCGTGCCGTTGAGGACACCGGTGTCGATGCCCTGTCGCTCGGCGGCGACGAGATACATGCAGAAGATCGGCACCGCAGGGCCGCTGATCGTCATCGAGGTCGTGACGTCGCCGAGCGGGATCTGGTCGAACAGGACGCCCATGTCGACGGTCGAGTCGATCGCGACGCCGCAGTGGCCGACCTCGCCGAGGCTCTGCGGGTCGTCGGAGTCGCGTCCCATGAGGGTGGGCATGTCGAATGCCACCGAGAGGCCGCCGCCACCGCGGCCCAGGATCATCTTGTAGCGCTCGTTGGTCTGCTGGGCGTTGCCGAACCCGGCGAACTGCCGGATCGTCCAGGTGCGGCCGCGGTAGCCGGTGGGGTACAGCCCGCGCGTGTAGGGGAACTCACCGGGGTAGCCGATGTTCTCGAAGTTCGGGTGCGCGGCCTCGTCGACCGGGCCGTACGCCGGCTCGACCTCCATGCCCGACAGGGTCGTGAAGTCGGCGTCCCGGACGCGGGACCTCTCGTAGCGCTCCTGCCAGCGGCGGCGGGCGTCCTGGTTCGGCGTGTCCTGGGTCATAGGAAAATAGTAGGACGTCCAACTATCCCTGTCGACCCGGCGAAGCTCAGAAGTCACCCGCCGCTCGGCGTACCGGGCGCAGCACCTCCGAGATCAGGCGCAGCTGACCCTCGTCGAGGGTGCCCAACGCGAAGTCCGCGGCGACCAGGTCGGCCGTCGCCGCCTCCACGACGGCTCGACCGGCCTCGGTGATCTCGGCGAGCACGGCCCTCCCGTCCTCCGGGTGCCTGCGGCGCACCACGAGGCCCGACGCCTCGAGCCGGTCGACGATGGAGGTGACCGACGTGGGGTGGACCTGGAGGCGCTCCCCCATCTTGCCCAGCGGCAGGGAACCCGCCCGGGAGAACGTCAGCAGCACCAGCGCCTCGTAGCGGGCGAAGGTCAGCCCGTGGGGCCGGAGGAGCTCGTCGAGCTGGCCGAGCACGACCTGCTGGACCCGCATCAGGGAGGTCACGGCATGCATCTGCTCGGTGCCGGCCCAGCGCAGGCCCCACTGCCGCGCCGCCTCGTCGATCGGGTCGAAGGGAAGCTTCTTGCCGCTCCTCGGGTGCTTGCTCACCGGGCAGACCCTAGTTGACGCGGGGACCGCGCAGACCGGCTCGGGCGACGACGCGCTGGATGGCGAGGTCCCGCTCGGTGGGACGACCGACGAACCTGATGTCGCGCAGCCCCTGCTCCTGGGCGGCGGACTCGAAGATGAAGTGGCCGTAGCCGCAGATCCGCCCCGTCAGCGGCTTCTCCACGGTGATGTCGAGGATCCGGCCGAGCGGCATGGTGGCCATCTTCTGCGCGAGCACGCCGCGGACCCGGAACACGCGCATGTTGGTGATGACGAAGCGGTCCATGTACTGCGTCAGCGAGCGCCACCACGCATGCAGGCCGATGATGATCGCGATGATCCACGGCAGCCAGGCGATGTCGACCGGAGCGAAGAGCCCGAGCACGACGAGGCCGAGAGCCAGGACGGCCTCGAGGCACGGTACGACGTAGACGATCCAGTGCTTCAACACCTCGTCGACGATCACCTCCCCCTCGCTGCGCAGGAGGTGCCTGCTGATCTTGGGATCGGCGAAGGTGTTCCGCAGCCAGCCCGCCATCTGGGGCCTAGCGGCCGAGCAGTGCGTTGAGGAACTCGATGATCGCCACGAAGAGCGTGCTGATCATGTTCCACAGCGCCACCGCGGCGTTCGACGAGAACACCGCCAGCTCTGCGGGGTCCCGCAGCAGGTAGAAGCCGAGGAACAGCACGAGGATGATGATCAACGGCTTCTTCATCATGCTCTCTTTCTCGCCCGAGTCCTCTGCGCGCAGAACATACCTGCTCATCGCATTGATAGCAGCCCCCCTCCCACGGTTGTGGGAGGCGCGCGGTCAGACGGTCAGGTCGCGGAGTCGGACTCGGTGAACGTCTCGAGGAGCACGTCGGCCGCCCGGTAGGGGTCACTCGCCCCGGAGGCGACCTGCTTGGCGAGGTCGTCGAGCTCGGAACGACGGTGCACGTCGCCCCACCGCTCGCGCAGTGCGGTGACCGCGATCGCCTCGATCTCGTCGCGTGCCCTCCGGACCCGGCGCCGCTCCAGCTCGCCGGAGGACTCCATCCAGGCCCGGTGCTCGTCGATCGCCGAGACCACCTCGTCGACCCCCTGACCCACCTGGGCCACCGTGAGCACGATGGGGGGCTTCCAGCTGCCCTCGGGACGGTCGGCCAGCGAGATCATCGTGCGCAGCTCGCGGCGGACCTGCTCGGCGCCATCCCGGTCGGCCTTGTTGACGACGTACACGTCACCGATCTCGAGGATGCCCGCCTTCGCCGCCTGGACCCCGTCGCCCATGCCGGGCGCGAGCAGGACGAGCGTGGTGTCGGCGAGCCCGGCGATCTCCACCTCGCTCTGCCCGACACCCACGGTCTCGACGAGGACGACGTCGCACCCGGCGGCGTCGAGCACCCGTAGCGCCTGCGGCGTGGTCCACGACAGCCCGCCGAGATGGCCCCGGGAGGCCATCGACCGGATGTAGACGTCGCGGTCGAGTGCGTGGTCCTGCATCCGGATCCGGTCCCCGAGCAGCGCTCCTCCGGAGAACGGCGAGGACGGGTCGACCGCGAGCACACCGACCCGCTTGCCGGTCTTGCGCAGCGCGGTCACCAACGCGGAGGTGGACGTGGACTTCCCCACCCCCGGTGAGCCGGTGATGCCGACGATCTGGGCGTGGCCGGTGTACGGCGCGAGGCCGGCCATCACCTCCCGCAGCAGCGGGGAGGCGTCCTCGACGAGCGAGATCAGCCGGGCGACGGCACGGGCGTCACCGGACCGCGCCTTCTCGACGAGCTCGGGAACCGACGCTGCCGAACGCCTCATGCAGAGGGGACTCGGACGATCAGCGCGTCACCCTGGCCGCCACCGCCGCACAGCGCGGCCGCACCGACACCGCCGCCGCGGCGCTTGAGCTCGAGGGCGAGGTGCAGCGCGATGCGGGCGCCGGACATGCCGACGGGGTGGCCTACGGCGATGGCGCCGCCGTTGACGTTGACCTTGTCCTCGGAGAGCCCGAGCTCGCGGGCCGAGGCGATGCCGACCGCGGCGAAGGCCTCGTTGATCTCGACCAGGTCGAGGTCGGAGGGCTTGATGCCCTCCTTCTCACACGCCTTGGTGATCGCGTTGGCCGGCTGCATCTGGAGGGTGGAGTCGGGGCCGGCCACCTGGCCGGACGCACCGATCTCGGCGAGCCACGCGAGGCCGAGCTCCTCGGCCTTGGCCTTGCTCATCACGACCACGGCGCAGGCGCCGTCGGAGATCTGCGAGGACGAGCCCGCGGTGATGGTGCCCTCCTTGGAGAACGCCGGGCGCAGCTTGGCGAGCGACTCGGCGGTGGTGTCGCCGCGGATGCCCTCGTCCTGGGAGACCACGACGGGCTCACCGCGTCGCTGCGGGATCTCGACGGGGACCACCTCGTCGTCGAAGACACCGTTCTTCCACCCCTCGGCGGCGCGCTGGTGGGAGCGGGCGGAGAACTCGTCCTGCTCCTCGCGCGTGAGGTTGAGGCCCTCGACGTTGCAGGCGTCGGTCAGGTTGCCCATGCCCTGGGAGGTGAAGGCGTCGAAGAGCGCGTCGTAGGCCATGGAGTCGACGAGCTTGGTGTCGCCGTACTTGAAGCCCTCACGGGACTTGGGCAGGAGGTGGGGTGCCTGGGTCATGGACTCCATGCCTCCGGCCACGATGATGTCGTGCTCGCCGGCGCGGATCAGCTGGTCGGCGAGGGCGATGGCGTTGATGCCCGAGAGGCAGACCTTGTTGATGGTGATCGCAGGGATGTTCATCGGGATCCCGCCCTTCACCGCCGCCTGACGAGCGGTGATCTGGCCGGCGCCGGCCTGGATGACCTGGCCCATGATGACGTACTCGACCTGCTCCCCGGCCACCCCGGCCTTCTCGAGCGCGCCCTTGATCGCAACGCCGCCGAGGTCTGCGGCGGACTGGTCCTTGAGTCCCCCCAAGAGGCGACCGATCGGGGTGCGAGCACCTGCGACGATGACGGATCCGGACATGGAGGGCCTCCTGGGGAACGAACAAGTCCTGTTTGCAGGGACGATACCCACGAAGTCCCAGCCGGAGGGAGGGGGGCGTCCACCGATCTCGGTGTCGGGCTGGTCACAGTCCCTCGCGGCCGGCGGCCTGTCGTACGACGATGTGGGGCATGACGAACCCCACAGACACCGGTCTCCCCACGCACCTGTTCCTCGCGATCGACCACGTCGGTGTCGCCGTGCCCGACCTGGACGAGGCCATCGCCTTCTACCGCGAGGCCTTCGGCATGCAGGTCACGCACGAGGAGACCAACGAGGAGCAGGGTGTCCGCGAGGCGATGGTCGCGGTGGGCGACTCCGGCTCCTCCATCCAGCTGCTCGCTCCATTGAACGAGCAGTCGACGATCGCGAAGTTCCTCGACCGGTCCGGGCCGGGCATGCAGCAGCTGGCCTACCGCGTCGCAGACATCGAGCAGGTCTCGGCGGTCCTGCGCGAGCGGGGCCTGCGCCTGCTCTACGACGCCCCCCGCAAGGGCACCTCGAGCTCGCGGGTCAACTTCATCCATCCCAAGGACGCCGGCGGTGTCCTCGTGGAGCTCGTGGAGCCTGCCTCCCACGGCACCCACTGAACGTTCCCCCACGATGACGGGGCCACTGCGGCCACACTGTCTAGAGAAGTAGGTCACAGGGTGCTGACACCTTGGTTACCCGTCGGTAGATTCCCCTCAACCATGCTCGCCCGGAACCCCCAGGAGCTCCCGTGAAGCAGATCCTCGACGCCATCCTCGCCGGCGACACCTCCGCGGAGGAGTTCGCCGCCCTCGAGATCCCCGACCACTACAAGGCGGCCACCGTCCACAAGGACGAGGTCGACATGTTCGAGGGCCTCGAGACACGCGACAAGGACCCCCGCAAGTCACTGCACGTCGAGGACGTCCCTCTGCCGGAGCTCGGCCCCGGCGAGGCGCTCGTCGCAGTGATGGCCAGCGCCATCAACTACAACACGGTCTGGACCTCGATCTTCGAGCCGGTGTCGACGTTCGGGTTCCTCGAGCGCTACGGCCGGATCTCCCCCCTTTCGAAGCGGCACGACCTGCCCTACCACATCGTCGGCTCCGACCTCGCCGGCGTGGTCCTCAAGACCGGTCTGGGCGTCCACAACTGGAATCCAGGTGACCAGGTCGTCGCCCACTGCCTCTCGGTCGAGCTCGAGGGCCCCGACGGTCACAACGACACGATGCTCGACCCCGAGCAGCGGATCTGGGGCTTCGAGACCAACTTCGGCGGCCTGGCCGAGGTCGCCCTGGTCAAGGCGAACCAGCTGATGCCGAAGCCGGACCACCTCACCTGGGAGGAGGCCGCCTCCCCCGGCCTGGTCAACTCCACGGCCTACCGGCAGCTCGTCAGCGCCAACGGCGGCAACATGAAGCAGGGCGACAACGTCCTCGTCTGGGGTGCCTCCGGCGGGCTCGGCGGCTTCGCGACGCAGTACGCCCTCAACGGCGGTGCCACCCCGATCTGCGTGGTCTCCAACGACGAGAAGGCGCAGATCGCCCGCAGCATGGGCGCGGAGCTGATCATCAACCGCTCCGAGGAGGGCTACAAGTTCTGGAAGGACGAGCGCACCCAGGATCCCAAGGAGTGGAAGCGTTTCGGCAAGCGCATCCGTGAGCTCACCGGGGGCGAGGACATCGACATCGTCTTCGAGCACCCGGGACGTGAGACCTTCGGCGCCTCGGTCTTCGTGACCCGCAAGGGCGGCACCATCACCACCTGCGCGTCGACGACGGGCTACATGCACGAGTACGACAACCGCTATCTCTGGATGAACCTCAAGCGGATCATCAGCTCGCACTTCGCGAACTACCGGGAGTCGTGGGAGGCCAACCGCCTCATCGCCAAGGGCATGATCCATCCGACCCTGTCGCAGAGCTACCCCCTGGCTGAGGTGGGTCAGGCCACGCTGGACGTGCACAAGAACCAGCACCAGGGCAAGGTCGGCGTCCTGTGCCTCGCGCCCGAGGAGGGTCTGGGCGTGCGCGACGAGGAGATGCGCTCCCAGCACATCGACGCGATCAACCG
The DNA here is from genome assembly GCA_035461195.1 of Nocardioidaceae bacterium. Taxonomy (GTDB): domain Bacteria; phylum Actinomycetota; class Actinomycetes; order Propionibacteriales; family Nocardioidaceae; genus Nocardioides_C. The sequence goes on along the minus strand of DATHVS010000136.1, from coordinate 5,585 downwards.
TTTCCGGGGCGTCTGACCGACCTGTTCGGGCCCAGCCCTTCCCGCACACCGGCCGCCGCACCCAGCTCCCCTGGGCTCGGCGGCCGGTGCGGTTGCCGTGGTGTTCTTCGACACGTGTCCGAACCGGTCTCCCCGACTACTGTGGACGTTCCGACACACTTAGGCTTCTGACAACGCGAACGAGGTAGGGGAAACGGCATGAATGATCGATCCGGGCTGTCAATCTTCGACGACGACTCCTCCGACAACAGCGGGGCCGACGACCCCACGCAGGTCATGTCCGCCGTCGGCGGGGAGCGGCCGGGCGGGTCCTCCGGCTCGTCCGCTGCGGGCTTCCCGGTCGTCCGCCGTGGCGGTTACGACCCGGCAGCCGTCGACCGACGGATGCACACACTGGCCGGCGAGAAGGCCGGTCTGGCCGCCAGCCTGAAGGAGGCGCGCTCCCGCGTCGCCCAGCTCGAGAAGCAGGTCGGCGAGCTCCGGCGCAAGTTCAGCGAGCAGGAGACCCCGTCGTACGCCGGCCTCGGTGGCCGTGCGAGCGAGATGCTACGTCTTGCCGAGGAGCAGGCTGACGAGGTCCTCGAGCAGGCTCGCGCCCAGGCCGACGAGCTCCGCCGGCGTGCCGCGAAGGACGCCGAGGCCATCAAGGCCGCAGCCTCCCGCGACGCCGAGGACATGCGCGTCGTCCAGCTCAAGGAGCTCGAGGAGCAGCGCACCCGCATGAGCGCCGACATCGAGCAGGAGCGCTCGTCGTCGCGGGCCGAGGCCGAGGACCTGCTTGCCAGCGCCCGTCGTGAGGCCGAGCAGATCCGACTGGCCGCCGAGCAGGAGACCAACTCCCTGCGCACGAGCGCCCGTCGTGAGGCCGAGCAGGCCCGGGCCGCCGCCGACCGAGAGGTCCAGGAGGCGCGCCGCACGCTCGCGGTCGAGAAGGAGCGCCTCACCCGTGAGGCCGCCGAGCACCACGAGAACGCCACGGCGGAGACCGCCCGGCTCGTCCGCGAGGCCGAGGACCGCGCCAAGGCCGCCGAGCAGCGTGCGCGCGAGGCGATGAGCCAGGCCAACACCCAGCGCGACCAGGCCGGCGCCGAGGCGGAGAAGCTACTGACCCGCGCCCGCCGCGAGGCCGAGCAGATCGTCAACGCCGCGAAGCAGCAGGCCTCGAGCCTCGTCGCCTCCGGTCAGGCCGACGCCGAGCGGCAGCTGGCCGCCCTGAAGGCGGAGGTGGACCGGGTCCAGCGCCGTCGCGACGCCATCGTGGCCCAGCTCGGCGCGCTGCGTGACGTGGTGGCTGGGTTCGCAGACCCGACCGACGAGGCTCCGGCTGCCGCGGCGAAGGGGACGGCTGAGGAGCCGGCCGGGGAGCAGCCCGCCAAGGAGGCCGCCCCGGCAGGGGTCGGCGCGAAGGGCAAGGGGACCGGCACCGGGCAGAAGTGAGCCCGGGCCAGGACGAGGTCCGGCGCCCGCCGGCTCACTCCTGCAACGGCTTGGGCACCGGAACGTCCTGGAACGCGCCGCGGTTCTTGTCGTTGTACGCACTCGTGTCGGCGGTCTCCATGTCGCCGTCCCACTCCCGAGGCAGGGGTATGTCCACGTCGGGGGCGACGCGGTGGGTGATCTCGTCGAGCACCTTCTCGGCGTCGCCCACCCACAGGTGCTTGGCCCCCTCGACCCCGACCACCTCGGCCTGCGGCACGATCGCGAACCGTTCCTCGGCCTCAGGTGGCTGTAGGTAGTCGTCGTGCTCGGGCACCAGGGCCGTCAGGGGTTTGCCGGACTCGGCCCACTCCTCGAGGTGCTCGATGTCGGAGAAGCGCAGCGGCGGGGAAAGCAGGATCGCGCCCTTGACGGCCGGGTCGTTGGCGTGCATGAGGGTGAGGTCCGTGCCGAAGGACCAGCCGACCACCCAGATGTTCGGCAGGTCGTGGAACTCGGCGTACTCGATCCCAGCGGCCACGTCGTACCGCTCCCCCTCGGCGTGGTCGAACTCCCCCTCGCTGCGGCCCTGCTCGCTCGCGGTGCCCCGCGTGTTGAAGCGCAGCACCGCGATCCCGGCGAGCGCGGGGAGGCGGAAGGCAGCCTTGCGGAACACGTGGCTGTCCATCATGCCGCCGTGGGTGGGCAGCGGGTGCAGGCACACCATGGTGGCGACGGGGTCGCGGTCCAGCGGGGTGGCGAGCTCGCCGACCAGGTCGAGCCCGTCCGCTGTGTGGAGTGTGATCGGCTCGCGGCGTGCGGGCAGGACGGAGTTCGCGCGGATGAGGGCCATGCCCCCATTCTCTCGCCTCAGGAGGCCTCGACGTACTCGGGGTCCTGCTGGCCGAGGCGGTCCCGGGTACGCGTCCGGCTCCGGCGCGACCCCCGGGCGCTGAGCTGGTGGGCCGCGGCGAGGCCGAAGAGCGGCATGTTGCCGTAGAGCGTCTCGAACGAGTCGGTGCCGACCTGGTAGGTCTCGTGGAAGACACCGACGTCGCCGGATCCGGCGACGGCCTTGTTGAAGGCTCCCCAGGCCGGGTGGTGCGCGAGCTCGGGGTTGCGGGCGTAGCGGCCGAGATCCTCGGCGCTGCGCCAGTGCTGGACGCTCATGAGCACCCGGCCCGACACGAAGTTCCGGTGGCCGAGGAGGCCGGCCTCGGGATGGGACTCGAGCTCCTTCAGCATGCGGGGCATGCCGACGAAGGCCGGCCACCAGCTGCGAATCCTCCTCAGCCGGTTGATCCTCATGCCCACCAGGAAGAGCACCGACTCCTCGCCGCTGAGCTCGGCCGTGAACTGCCCGCCCTCGACGCCGCGCGGCGCCTTCGCCGACGCCGTGCGGTACGCCGCCGGGACCCTGATCCTCTCCGTCATGACACACCCTCCTAGATAGTGGCGGTATCTTGTAGGACAGTGTCACTATCCAGATGTCCGGTCAAGGTGGTCCAGAGGTGGTCCGATGCTGGTCTCAGAGCTGGTCCGTCGCACGTCGGTGCCTTTGGCGACGGTGAAGTACTACCTCCGCGAAGGCCTCCTCGCGCCCGGGCGCAAGACAACGGCCCGGGTCGCGGAGTATGACGAGACCCACGTCAGGCGGCTGAACCTGCTGCGGCTGCTGCGCTCAGTCGGCGACATCCCGGTGACCAAGCTGCGCAACCTCGTCGACGCCACCGAGGACACCACTCTCAGCGTCCACCAGATGTTCGCGCGGGCCACGGACGCGCTCGCGCCCGCACCCCCTCCCCTCACCGACCGCGACAGCCGGGCGCTGGCCGACCGGGTGCTGGCCGAGGCAGGGTGGGACTCGGTCCGCGACGAGGCCGTGGACCGGGACAACCTGGCCGCGGTGCTCGAGGCGATCACGGCCTGGATGCCCGGGCTCGACGCCACCCGGGCCGCGAACGCCTACGTCCGCCTCGCCGACGACCTGGCCCGAGGGGAGATCGCCTCCCTGCGCGACGACGGGGACCGAGCCGACCTCCTCGAGCAGATGGTGGTCGGGACGGTGCTGTTCGAGAGGCTGCTGACCGTCCTGCGCCGGCTCGCCGAGGAGCAGCACAGCGCGCAGCGGTTCAGCGAGAGGTACTGAGCGATCAGCGACGACGCTCGCGCGCCTGCCAGCACGGTGTGTGCCAGTGCCGCCGGTCGTCGAGCCCGTCCCTGCTGAACATCGACGGCACGACCGGCCACGCCACCGTGTGGGGCGTGGCCGGTCGGATGAGCTGGTCGCACCCGGGGCAGCGGTAGGGCTTCGTCGCCGCCGAGCCGGTCACCCGGCGTACGACGTACTCCTCCCCCTGCCAGAGCTCGACGCGCTCGCTCACCGAGTGGTGTAGTCCCGGAACCCGCGCTTGGTCTTGCGACCGAGGTAGCCCGCGGTCACGAGGTGCTCGAGCAGCGGCGCCGGGGCGAACCCGGGCTCGCGGAACTCGAGGTAGAGCTCACGCTGGATCGCGAGCGAGACGTCGTTGCCGACCACGTCGAGGAGCTCGAAGGGGCCCATCGGGAGCGCGCAGCCGTACTTCATCGCCGTGTCGATGTCGTCCGCGTTGGCGTAGTGCGCCTCGAGCATCTTCACCGCGTCGTTGAGATAGGGGAAGAGCAACGCGTTGACGATGAAGCCGGCCCGGTCCCCGCAGGAGACGGCCACCTTGCCGACGCGGTCGCACAGGGCCCGCACGGTCTCGGCAACCTCGTCGGAGGTGCTGACGGTGCTGACCACCTCGACGAGCTTCATGATCGGGGCGGGGTTGAAGAAGTGCATGCCGATGACGTCCTGCGGACGCTTGGTGACCTTGGCCAGCGAGATCACCGGGAGCGAGGAGGTCGTCGTCGCCAGGATCGCGCCGGGCTTGCAGATCTCGTCGAGGTTCTCGAACAGGACGGTCTTGATCTTGAGGTCCTCGGCGATCGCCTCGACCACGATGTCGACGTCGGCGAGGTCGTCGAGGCTGGTGGAGCCGGTCAGGCGGCCGAGCACCTCGGCCTTGGCTGACTCCTCGAGCTTGCCGCGCTGGATCGCCTTGTCGAGGGACTTCTCGATGCTCGCGCGGACGCCGTCGACCTTGCCGTCGCTGCGCCCGACGTAGACCACGTCGAAGCCGGCCTTGGCGAAGACCTCGACGATGCCGGTGGCCATGGTGCCGGTGCCGACCACGCCGACCTTGGCGATCTCGTGGCGCAGCTGCGGCTTGTCGTCGGCCGAGGGCGTGAGCGCGTCGGGGACGACAACCGGACTGTCCGGGGCCTCGTAGGTGTAGAAGCCGCGGCCGGTCTTGCGGCCGAGCATGCCCGCGGTGACCATCTGCTTCAGGATCGGCGCCGGCGCGTGCAGCCGGTCACGGCCCTGCTTGTACATCGTGTCGAGGATCTCGTAGGCGGTGTCCAGACCGATCAGGTCGAGCAGCGCCAGCGGTCCCATCGGGTAGCCGCACCCGAACCGCATCGCGGCGTCGATGTCCTCACGGCTCGCATAGCGTGCCTCGTACATCGACACGGCGTGGTTGAGGTAGCCGAAGAGCAGCGTGTTGGCGATGAAGCCGGCCTTGTCGCCGCAGACGACCGGGGTCTTGTCGAGCTTGGCGACAACTGCCTTGACGTCGTCGAGCACCTCGGGCTCGGTCACCACGGTGCGGACGATCTCGGCGAGCTTCTGGACCGGAGCGGGGTTGAAGAAGTGGATGCCGACGACACGGCCCGGGTGGCTCGTGGCCGTCGAGATCTCGGTGACCGACAGCGACGAGGTGTTCGTGGCGAGGATCGTGTCGGGGCCGACGATCTGGTCCAGCTGGCGGAAGAGCTCCTGCTTGACGTCGAGCTGCTCCACGACGGCCTCGACCACCAGGTCGACGTCCTTGACGTCGCTGAGGTTGGTGGTGAACGTGACCCGTCCGACGAGCTCGGCCTGCTCGGCCTCCGAGAGCTTTCCGCGCGTGACCGCGCGGTCGGTGGAGTGCTGGATGTGCTGGCGGCCGCGCTCGAGCGACTCGTCGTTGAGCTCCACGCCGACGACCTGGAAGCCGTTGCGGGCGAAGATCTCGGCGATACCGGCACCCATGGTGCCGAGACCGATCACGCCAATACTGCGGAAGTCACGTCCGGAAGTCATG
>DATHVS010000135.1:0-6225 GCA_035461195.1 Nocardioidaceae bacterium | reverse complement strand
CAGCGGGGTGCGCTCATCGAGGGGGTGATCGAGGAGTCGGAGGACGAGACCCTCATGGACCGTTTCGTCGGCGGTGAAGCCGTCGACCGGGACCTCCTCGTCAAGGACCTCGAGCGCGCTGTCGCCCGAGGTTCGTTCTTTCCAGTGGTCCCCGTCTGCTCCACCACCGGGCTCGGGACCGCAGAGCTGCTGGACCTCGTGGTCTCGGGCTTCCCCTCCCCGCCCGAGCACACGATGCCGGAGGTCTACACCCCCGAGGGCAAACCGGGTCCGGAGCTCGCCTGCGACCCCGACGGGCCGTTGGTCGCCGAGGTGGTGAAGACGACCACCGACCCCTACGTCGGTCGCGTCAGCCTGGTCCGTGTCTTCTCGGGCACGATCCGCCCCGACATGACCGTGCACGTCTCGGGTCACTTCAGCTCCTTCTTCGGCGACCAGAGCAGCCACGAGGACCACGACGAGGACGAGCGGATCGGTGTGCTCTCGGTACCCCTCGGCAAGCAGCAGCGCCCGGCCGAGCTGGTCGTCGCCGGCGACCTGTGCTCGATCGGCAGGCTCAGCCGTGCCGAGACCGGCGACACCCTCTCCGACAAGGACCGGCCGCTGGTCCTCAAGCCCTGGTCGATGCCCGAGCCGCTGCTGCCGGTGGCGGTGCAGGCCCACGCGAAGGCCGACGAGGACAAGCTCTCCTCGGGCCTCCAGCGGCTCGCGGCCGAGGACCCCACCCTGCGTGTGGAGCACAACCCGGAGACCCACCAGCTCGTGCTGTGGTGCATGGGCGAGGCCCACGCCGACGTGGCTCTCGACCGGCTCGCCAACCGCTACGGTGCGACCGTCGACCAGGTGGACCTGCGAGTACCGCTCCGGGAGACGTTCGCGGGCAGGGCGAAGGGGCACGGCCGCCACGTGAAGCAGTCCGGCGGCCACGGGCAGTTCGCGGTCTGCGACATCGAGGTCGAGCCGCTGCCGGCGGGGTCGGGCTTCGAGTTCGTCGACAAGGTGGTCGGTGGCGCCGTCCCGCGCCAGTTCATCCCCAGCGTGGAGAAGGGCGTACGCGCGCAGATGGAGAGGGGCGTCGCGAACGGCTACCCGGTCGTCGACATCCGGGTGACGCTGACCGACGGCAAGTCGCACAGCGTCGACTCCTCGGACATGGCGTTCCAGACCGCGGGCGCGCTCGCCCTGCGGGAGGCGGCCGCCGCGACGAGGGTCGTCATGCTCGAGCCGGTGGACGAGGTCGCGGTGATGGTGCCCGACGACCTCGTGGGCACGGTGATGAGCGACCTGTCGGGCCGGCGTGGCCGGGTGCTCGGCAGTGAGCAGGCCGGTGACGGGCGGACGATCGTACGGGCGGAGGTCCCGCAGGTGGAGATCGTGCGGTACGCCGTCGACCTCCGGTCGTTCTCGCACGGTGCCGCGACGTTCACCCGCAGGTTCGCGCGCTACGAGCCGATGCCCGAGAACGTCACGCAGCGCTACCTCAAGGAGGACTGACGCCGAACGAGCGGACCGAGGCCGGGACGTCGATGCCCGGCCTCAGGTCGGGGGCCGGTCGGGGCGCGTCGTGCGCCGTCCTCACCGGCACCACCCCGGCCCAGGCGTTTCCCGCGACGTCGGCCTCAATGTCCTCGGGCCAGCCATCGGAGACCTTGAGCACCCAGTCGTCGAGCGGGAGGGCCAGGACCATCGTGGCGGCGAGCTCCTTCGTGTCGGAGTCCCGGGTCTCGGCCAGCCGCCCCGGGACGATCCGTTCGACCAGGACGTCGAGGGCCTTCAGCTTCGCGTCCCCGTCGAGCACCGCCGGGACGCCTCGGAGCACGGCGCTGCGGTACCAGAACGAGGACTCGAAGCGGGACCGTGCGACGACGACGGCGTCCAGGCTGGTGACGCTCACGGCCACGGGTGTGCCCGTCGTCAGCAGGCGCATCCAGCGCGAGCCGGTCGAGCCGTGCCAGACCAGCGAGTCGTCGACCCGTGCCACCGCGGTCGGGGTCACCGAGACCTCGTCGCCGTCCCGGTGCGCCACGTGGCCGAGGTAGGTGTCCTCGAGGAGCCGGTGCAGCTCGGCCAGGTCGTGCCGCTGCTTCTCCGGGAGCCTGGTCAGCCGGCGGGGCACCTCGGACATCGGCCCCCCTAGTGAGGGTCGGCGGGGTGGATCGCCAGGGCGGACCGCGAGCGCAGGTGCGCCTCGCACAGACGGACGAGCTCGTCGTAGGCCTTGCGCCCCATCAGCTCGACGAGCTCGGGGCCGTTCGAGACGTACACCGGGTCCGCGCCGACGTGGGCCTCGGTGTTGGCGCTGCAGTACCAGTCGAGGTCATGGCCGCCCGGACCCCACCCGCGACGGTCGTACTCCCCGATGCTGACCTCCGTGTACGACGTACCGTCGGGCAGCTCGACCTCGCGGAAGGTGCGCCGGATCGGCAGCTGCCAGCACACGTCGGGCTTGGTCTCGAGCGGGTGCCGGTCCATGCGCAGCGCGAGGCCGTGGAGCGCGCACCCCTGGCCGCCCTCGAACCCGGGACGGTTCAGGAAGACGCACGCGCCGTCGTGGACCGCGGTCTTGCGCTCGCCGTCCTCGTCGGTCTCGAACCACCTGCCCTTGGCGACGCCACCGCGGTTGTCGGGGTGGTGCTGCCAGTCCTCGGGCCCGAGCATCTTGGCGAACTTCTTGACCCGCTTCTCGTCGTCCTTGTCGGAGAAGTGCGCGCCGAGCGTGCAGCAGCCGTCGTGCGGCCGGTCGGCGTAGATGCCGGGGCACCCCTGGCCGAAGATGCACATCCAGTTCGAGGTCAGCCAGGTCAGGTCGCACCGGAAGATCTGGCTGTCGTCGGCGGGGTCGACGAACTCGACCCAGGCGCGGGGGAACACGGGATCTACCTCAGGCACGAGGGCAAGCCTACGTCCTGTGTGGGAGGCTGGGACCGCTATGCGACTCGGAGTTCTCGACATCGGTTCCAACACCGGACACCTTCTCGTCGTCGACGCACACGGTGGCGCGGCGCCGATGCCGGCGTACTCCTACAAGGAGCCGCTGCGGCTCGCCGAGCATCTCGACGCGAAGGGCGCCGTGAGCGACGACGGTGTCGGAGCGCTCGTGGGCTTCGTGTCCCAGGCGCTCGAGGTGGCCGAGGACAAGGGCTGCGAGGAGATCCTGGGGTTCGCCACGTCCGCCATCCGGGACGCGGCCAACAACGACGAGCTGCTCAAGCACGTCCACGAGCAGACGGGGGTGGAGGTCGGCGTCCTGTCCGGGGAGGACGAGGCACGGCTGACCTTCCTCGCCGTACGCCGCTGGTTCGGCTGGTCCTCGGGTCGGCTCGCCGTCTTCGACATCGGCGGCGGCTCGCTCGAGATCGCCGCCGGCGCCGACGAGGCGCCGGACGTGGCCCAGTCGCTGCCACTGGGCGCCGGACGCATCACGCGCGAGTGGCTCCGGGACGACCCGCCCTCGCCCGACGCCGTCCGGGAGGTACGCCGCTGGGTCCGGGCCGAGATCGCGCGCGACGCGGGCGCACTCCTGCGCAGCGGGTCGCCGGACCACGCGGTGGGCACCTCCAAGACGTTCCGGTCCCTGGCGCGTGTGTGTGGGGCCGCGCCCTCCGCGGAAGGCATGCTCGTACGCCGGGTGCTCCCGGCGAAGGTGCTCGCCGAGAAGCTTCCCGACCTCGCCGCCATGACCAACGCCGAGAAGGCCCAGCTGCCCGGGGTGTCGGCGAACCGGTCCCACCAGATCCTCGCCGGGGCCCTCGTCGCGGACGCGGTGATGGACATCTTCGGTCTCCCCGAGCTCGATATCTGCCCGTGGGCCCTGCGCGAGGGCGTGATCCTCGAGCGGCTCGACCAGATCAGCGTCCTCGGCTGAGCAGACGCTCTCCGTACCCTGAGGAGGTGAACGACGTGGCAGGTGCACCGGCCGAGGACCCCTCGCGCACGCCTGAGCCCGCGGGGCAGGTGCCGCGCCTCGGCGACCGTGACGGTCCCCTCGTGGCGCTGTCGACGGCGTCGGTCTACCCCGAGTCGACCGCCAACGGGTTCTCGCTCGGCAGCCGGCTGGGCTACGACGCGGTCGAGGTCATGGTGGGCATGGACCCGGTCAGCCAAGACATCCAGGCCGTCAAGCACCTCTCGGACTACCACGAGATCCCGATCTGCGCGGTGCACGCGCCCTGCCTGCTCATCACGCAGCGCGTCTGGGGCACCGAGCCCTGGGGCAAGCTGGAGAAGAGCGCCGAGATGGCCCACGAGGTCGGCGCCGACGTGGTGGTCGTCCACCCGCCGTTCCGGTGGCAGCGCGACTACGCCCGCAACTTCGTCGAGGGCGTCGCCGACCTCGAGGAGCGCACGGGCATCGCATTCGCGGTCGAGAACATGTACCCCTGGCGGGCCTCCAAGCGGGAGATGCAGGTCTACCTCCCGCACTGGAACCCCGCCCTCCACGACTACGCCAACACCACGATCGACCTCTCGCACTCCGCGACCTCCAAGTCGGACCCGGTCGAGATGGCGCGGGCGATGGGGGACCGCCTGCGCCACATACACATGACCGACGGAACCCGGTCGGCGAAGGACGAGCACCTGGTTCCGGGCCGGGGCGACCAGCCCGTGGCGGAGCTGCTCGAGCACCTCGCGGTCGAGGACTTCCGAGGGCACATCGTGGTCGAGATCAACACCCGACGGTCCGGGTCACGCGAGGTGCGTGAGCTGGACCTGATGGAGTCGCTGGCCTTCGTGCGGCTCCACTTCGCCTCCCCCGACTTCGGGCGGTCCGAGGTCTCCCGGTGACCGCGTCCCCCGCGGTCGAGGTCACCGACCTCCACGTCGTACGCGCCGGCGTGCGCGCCGTCGACGGGGTGTCCCTCTCGATGGACCACGGCGAGGTCGTCGGCCTGCTCGGCCCGTCGGGGTCGGGCAAGACCAGCCTCATCCGGTCCGTGGTCGGGGTGCAGGTCGTCGAGTCCGGGGCCATCACCCTCGGCGGCGCACCGGCGGGCGACCCGGCCCTGCGCCACCGGATCGGCTACGTCACGCAGAGCCCGAGCGTGTACGACGACCTCACCGTCGAGGAGAACCTCCGCTTCTTCGCGGGGGTGCTCGGCCTCGACGGTGACGAGGTGGACCGCTGCCTCGCCGCTGTCGACCTCGACGACCACCGCCGCCGTCTGGCGAGCAGGCTCTCGGGTGGCCAGCGTTCACGGGTCTCCCTCGCCGTGGCGCTGCTCGGCCGGCCGGACTTCCTCGTGCTCGACGAGCCGACCGTGGGGCTCGACCCGGTCCTGCGCCGTGACCTCTGGGAGCTCTTCCACCGGCTCGCCGAGGAGGGGGCCGCGGTGCTGGTCTCGAGCCACGTGATGGACGAGGCGGAGCGGTGCGACCGCCTCCTGCTCATGCGCGCCGGCCGCATCCTCGCCGACGACACCCCGGCAGGCCTGCTGGAGCGCACCGGCACGACCAGCGTCGAGCACGCGTTCCTCGCTCTGGTCGAGGGTGCGTGATGAACCTGCGGATCACCGGCGCGGTCGCCCGCAGGGTGCTCACCCAGCTGCGCCACGACCACCGCACACTGGCGCTGCTGCTGTTCATGCCCGCGCTCTTCATGGTGCTGCTGTGGTGGATGTTCGAGAGCGCCGGCCCGGCCTTCGACCGGTTCGCCCCTGCGTTGCTCGCGATCTTCCCGTTCTTCGTGATGTTCCTGGTGACGTCGGTGACCACGTTGCGGGAGCGCTCCTCGGGCACGCTGGAGCGGCTGCTGGCGATGCCGACCGGAAAGATCGACCTCCTCGCCGGCTACGCACTCGCCTTCGGGCTGATGGCCGCCCTCCAGTCCACGATCGCGGTGTCCACGAGCGTCTACCTGCTCGGGCTCGACATCGCCGGGCCGGTCTGGATGCTCGTCGTGGTGGCGGTCGTCGACGCGGTGCTCGGATCCTCGCTGGGACTGTTCGTCTCCGCCTTCGCCCGCACGGAGTTCCAGGCGGTCCAGTTCATGCCCGCCGTGGTGACGCCCCAGGTCCTGCTCTGCGGGCTGTTCCTGCCGCGCGAGGACCTCCCCACCGTCCTGCGGGAGATCTCCGACGTACTGCCCCTGTCGTACGCCGTCGACGCCATGGCCGCGGTGGCGACGATCTCCTCGGACGCCTTCGCCGGGGTGGACCCGCAGGTCTGGACCGACCTGGCCGTCATCGCGGCGTTCGTGGCCGGGTGCCTCTTCCTGGGGGCCGCGAC
>DATHVS010000134.1:0-5834 GCA_035461195.1 Nocardioidaceae bacterium | reverse complement strand
AGTGCGCGGGACCGGCGGCCGCAGGCGAGAAGTAGTCGGCGGGGCCGCCACAGGAACGAGGAAAGGAAGCCGCAGTGGAGGGAGTGCTCAACAACCTCGACCTGTTCGCGAGCGGGTTCGTGCGGTCGTTGCAGATCATCCTGGTGTCCATGGTCGGGTCACTGGCCCTCGGCACGATCATCGCCTCGTTCCGGGTCTCACCGGTGCCACCGTTGCGGCTGTTCGGGACCGCCTATGTCACGATCGTGCGGAACCTTCCGCTCACCGTGGTGCTGTTCTTCTTCGCTTTCGGGCTTCCCGAGATCGGCGTCAACCGCAGCTACTACTTCTTCGGCGTCAGCGCGCTGATCATCTACACCGCGGCATTCGTCTGTGAGGCGCTGCGGTCGGGCATCAACTCGGTCTCCGCCGGCCAGGCCGAGGCCTCCCGGGCGATCGGCCTCACCTTCACCCAGTCACTCGGCTCGGTGGTGCTCCCTCAGGCGTTCCGGTCCTCGATCCCGCCCGTGGGCAGCGTCATCATCGCGATGATGAAGAACTCCGCTGTGGTCGGCGCCTTCGGCGTGGGCGGCGACCTCTTCCAGGTGGGTGCGACGCTCACCAGCGCCCGTGGCTACGCGGCCCTGCCGGTCCTCACCGCCGTCGCGGTCGCCTACCTGTTGATCACGATCCCGTCGGGCATCCTCCTAGGCATCATCGAGCGGAAGGTGGCGATCGTCCGATGAGTGCCCCGGAGACCGTCCTTTACGACGCGCCCGGACCCCGCGCCCGGCGCCGCGCCCTGATCGGTGCGCTCATCGCCACGGTCGCGATCCTCGCGATGATCGGCTTCGCCGTGAAGCGCCTTGCCGACGCCGGCCAGTTCTCCATGGAGCTGTGGGGCCCGCTGATCAACCCCGCCGACGAAGACTTCGGCGCTGTGTGGCAGCTGCTGTTCCGCGGACTACAGGCCACGCTCACCGCGGCAGTTCTCGCGATCATCTTCTCCCTGATCATCGGCACGCTCATCGGCGTGGCCCGGATGATGTTGGGCCGGTGGACGAGGACCCCGCTCATCGGCGTCATCGAGATCCTCCGTGGCCTGCCCGTGGTGATCACGATCTACTTCGCCTCCCGGGTACTGCCCGAGGTCGGGGTGAACGTCTCCCCCCTGCCCGGGGACGACCGTCTCTGGTACCTCGTCATCGGCCTCACCGCCTACAACTGCGTGATCATCGCGGAGATCTTGCGGGCCGGGGTGGCGTCGCTCCCGAGCGGCCAGGGTGAGGCGGCGCGTGCCATCGGCATGACCGAGTGGCAGACCATGCGCACGGTTCTCCTGCCGCAGGCGTTCCGGACGATGCTGCCGGCCCTGATCAGCCAGCTCGTGGTGATCCTGAAGGACACCTCGCTCGCCGCGGTGCTCGGCGGCTACATCGAGCTGCTGCGTCGAGGCAACATCATCTCGCAGAACCTCGACAACCCGATCCAGACCCTGTTCGTCGTCGGCCTGATCTTCATCGCCCTCAACTACGGTCTCTCCCGGCTCGCGGTGTGGACCGAGCGCTACGCCGCCGGCCGCGGCAAGGGGACCAAGGCCCCCGACCGCACAGGCGCCGAGGTCGTGCCGAAGACCTGACGGACCTCGCCGGCGTCACGTCAGGGCCTCGTCAGGCGAAGCGGCGGGGCCGCAGGCGTGGCCTACCGCGCCGTAGGTGTGGCCTACCGCGCCGTAGGTGTGGCCTTCGACGCCGTGGGCTTCTCGGTCACCCAGAGGCGGATGGCGCCCTCGACGACGACCGTGCCGTCCTCGCGGACCGCACGTACCCGCACGGGGAGGTCCGGATTGTCGCCGGTCCACTGCTCAGGATCGGTCTCGGCGATGCAGGTGACGTCCGTCGTGGCCTTGGCGGTGTAGTCGAGGTCCATCCCCTTGGGGATCCACCGCTTGTCACGCGGCACGCTCACCTCGGCCAGGGCGCCCATGGCCGCCTCGAGGCCGTTGCAGATCGCGATGACGTGGATGGTCTTGATGTGGTTGTGGACTGCTCGTCGCTTCTTGATCCGGAGCTCGGCGTAGTTGGGTCGCAGCTCGACGAAGCGCGGCCTCACCGTGCCGAAGTAAGGCGCCTTCTGCGAGAACAGCACCGAGAAGATCTTCTTGCCGGCCGGAAGCCGGGTGACCTGGGACCACAGGTCCATCACGTTCGTCATGACCCGCGATATTACCGGCAAGTAACCTCCTGTCACCACCCCACTCCGCCTTGTAACGCGGGGTTATGGACCCTCCACAAGCGGCATGCCGCGTGGGAAGGGTCCAGGACGCGTGGGTAGTCCGAGGTCGACCGGCCCGAGGACGGGTCAGCGGGCGATCTCGGTGGCCCGGGACTCGCGGATCACCGTGACCTTGATCTGGCCCGGGTAGCTCAGCTCCTCCTCGAACTGCTTGGCGATGTCGCGGGCGAGCACCTGGGCAGCGATGTCGTCGACCTCGTCGGGCAGCACCATGACGCGCACGTCCCGGCCGGCCTGCATCGCGAACACCCGCTCCACCCCCGGCTTGGCCATCGCGATCTCCTCGAGACGGTGCAGCCGCTCGACGTACGCCTCGAGCGACTCCCGCCTCGCGCCGGGCCGCCCACCGCTGATGGCGTCGGCCGCCTGGGTGATCACTGCCTCGACGGTGCGCGGCTCCACCTCGTTGTGGTGGGCCTCGATCGCGTGAACCACGTCCTCGGACTCGCCGCACCTGCGAGCCAGTTCGGCCCCGACGATCGCGTGGGAGCCCTCCACCTCATGGGTGAGTGCCTTGCCCACGTCGTGGAGGAAAGCCGCACGCACGCACAGCATCCGGTCGAGGCCGAGCTCGTCGGCGAGCAGGCCGGCGGCATGGCCGGACTCGACGAGATGACGCAGGACGTTCTGGCCGTACGAGGTGCGGTACTTCAGCCGGCCCAGTGTCGAGATCAGCTCAGGGTGCAGGTCGGTGATGCCCATCTCGAGTGCGGCATCCTCCCCTGCCCGCACACAGAGCTGGTCAACCTCCATGCACGAGCGCTCGTGGACCTCTTCGATCCGGGTGGGGTGAATCCTTCCGTCGGCGACGAGCTCCTCCAGGGTCAGGCGAGCCATCTCGCGGCGGACGGGATCGAAGCAGCTGAGGAGCACCGCACCAGGGGTGTCGTCGACGATGAGGTTCACGCCGGTGATCTGCTCGAAGGAGCGGATGTTGCGGCCCTCGCGGCCGATGATGCGGCCCTTCATGTCGTCGCCGCTGAGCTGGACGGTGGAGACGACCGACTCCGTCGTCTGGTCGGAGGCGAGACGCTGGATCACCGTCGCGAGCACCCGCTTGGCACGGGTCTCGGCCTCCTCCTGCGCCTCCCGTTCGATGTCACGTGCGGTGATGGCCGCAACGCGCTTGGCGTCGGCCACGATCGACTCGACCAGCTGGTCGTGCGCCTCCTGGGCGGTCAGCCCGGCGATCCGCTCGATCATGCGTCGGCGTTCGTCTGCGATGTCGAGGAGCTCAGCGCGCCTGGCCTCGACCTCCGCCTCGGAGGCGGCGATCTCCTGGGCGCGCCCCTCGAGGCGGCGCGACTCGTCGTCCAGCCGGGCCTCACGCTCACCCAGCCGATGCTCCCGGCGCTCGATGTCCTGGCGCTGCTCCTGGAGATCGCGGTGCAGCTCGTGCTCGTGCTTGGAGGCGCGATGCCGGTTGAGGACGACGACAGCAAGCGTGGCCACGCCAGCGACGACCAGGAGGCCGATGATGGCGATCAACAGCTCGATGACGCTGAGACCGAGGATGTGAGGGACGACTCTGTCGCTTGCCTGGTCCGCCTGAACGGCAAGTCTGTTCATACCAGGCTCCTGTCCCTATGGACGCGACCGGGTACGACGTGTAGAGCGACAGCAAGAACTGCCGCTGAGTCTCGAACGTACGTGTCGCGCATGTCCGGCTTGCGCCGGGTCAGTTTCTTCTTGGGTCCGATTGCTCGGTTCGGGGTCTTGCTCTTTCGAGGCTAGGTCGCGAACCGGGGCCGGTCAAGAAAACCGCAGGTCACAGCGGCAGAACCGCAGGTCAGGATGGCCAGTCCCCGTCGGACAGATGCCTGTCCCCGTCGATGTCGTCACCGAGATCGTGCTCGTCGAGCTCCTCGCGCACCACGCGCCAGGCCACCTCGCCGGAGTGCCCCTTTCGAGCGAGCATGCCGGTGAGCCTGCGCGTGGCGGTGGCCCGATCGACCCGGCGCAGCGTTCGCAGCTTGCGGCGCACGAGCGTACGGGCCGCTTCCTCTTCGTCCTCGGGCTCCACCTCGTCGAGCGCCTCCCGCGCGACTTCGTCGTCGATGCCCTTGCGACGTAGCTCTTGGGCCAGCGCACGACGGCCCAGCCCCTTGCCCGACTGACGGGACTCCACCCAGGCCCGCGCGAAGGCCGCGTCGTCGACGAGGCCGACCTCCTCGAACCGGGTCAGCAGCCGCTCGGCCACCTCGTCCGGGACGCAGCGCTTGGCCAGCTTGGTGGCCAGCTCGGCACGACTGCGAGCCTGGCCGGTCAGCTGGTCGAGAAGGATCTTGCGCGCCACCTCCTCGGCGTCGGCGTCCGGGCCGAGGAGGACCGGATCGTCGGGCGCTGGGTGGGGCACTTCAGAGGTCAGAAGTCAACCCCTGTCGGCTCGGTGGGTGCGCCACCGGTCTCACCCGGAGCGTCGACGTGCGGGCCGATCCCCAGCTTCTCGAGGATCTTCTTCTCGAGCTCGTTGGCGAGGTCAGGGTTGTCCCGCAGGAAGTTGCGGGAGTTCTCCTTGCCCTGGCCGAGCTGGTCGCCCTCGTAGGTGTACCAAGCGCCGGCCTTGCGCACGAGGCCCGCCTCGACACCGACGTCGATCAGGCCGCCCTCGCGGCTGATCCCCTGGCCGTACATGATGTCGAACTCGGCCTGCTTGAACGGCGGTGCGACCTTGTTCTTGACGACCTTGACGCGGGTGCGGTTGCCCACCATCTCCTGGCCGTCCTTCAGCGTCTCGATGCGCCGGACGTCGAGGCGGACGGAGGAGTAGAACTTCAGCGCCCGGCCACCGGTCGTGGTCTCGGGGCTGCCGAACATGACGCCGATCTTCTCGCGCAGCTGGTTGATGAAGATCGCGGTCGTGCCGGCGCCGTTGAGGGCACCAGTCATCTTGCGCAACGCCTGGCTCATCAGGCGGGCCTGGAGGCCGACGTGGCTGTCGCCCATCTCGCCCTCGATCTCGGCGCGCGGCACCAGCGCGGCGACCGAGTCGATGACGATGAGGTCGAGCGCACCGGAGCGGATCAGCATGTCGGCGATCTCGAGCGCCTGCTCGCCTGAGTCGGGCTGGGAGACGAGGAGGGCGTCGGTGTCGACGCCGAGCGCCTTGGCGTACTCCGGGTCGAGCGCGTGCTCGGCGTCGATGAACGCCACGATGCCGCCGCTGCGTTGGGCGCTGGCCACCGCGTGCAGGGCCACCGTGGTCTTTCCGGAGGACTCCGGACCGTAGATCTCCACGACGCGACCGCGCGGAAGGCCGCCGAGGCCGAGGGCGATGTCGAGTGAGATCGCTCCGGTCGGGATGACCTCGAGCGGGGCGCGGGTCTCGTCGCCGAGGCGCATCACCGACCCCTTGCCGAACTGCCGTTCGATGTTCGCGAGCGCGGCGTCCAACGCCTTGTCGCGGTCTCCACCAGCCATTGAAGTAATCCGTCCGTCTGTCCGCTTGCCCGCGGATCCTGAGCTCTTCTTCATCGCGGTTGACACTAGAGGGCACCTCCGACAGTTCGAGATCACACGAGCTCGTCTGTGGATGTCCAGCCTCTGCGTCGTGGTTGTGG
>DATHVS010000133.1:0-9859 GCA_035461195.1 Nocardioidaceae bacterium | reverse complement strand
CATCCTCGACGGCGAGGACGACTTCGTGAACATGCTCCGTCACGTCCTCGCCGTCATGGGCATGACCAGCGCGGTGGTCCGTCACGACGAGTACCACCCCGGCGCCCTCGACGGGTACGACCTCGTCATCGTCGGACCCGGACCCGGCGACCCCCGAGACCGCGACCACCCCAAGATCCAGGCCTTCCGCGCCGCGGTCGACGAGCTGCTCGCCGCGGGCCAGCCCTTCCTATCGGTCTGCCTGGGGCACCAGGTGCTGTGCAGCCGACTCGGCATCCCGCTGGCCTACAAGGACATCGTGTTCCAGGGAACGCAGTCGCGGGTCGACCTCGAGGGCCGCGAGGAGAACGTCGGCTTCTACAACACCTTCGTCGGCCGCCTCGGGTCCTCGACGACGCCCGAGGGGGTCACCGTCACGGCAGACCCCGAGACCGGCGACATCCATGCGGTGGCGGGACCGCACTACCGAGGTGTGCAGTTCCACGCCGAGTCGATCCTCACCGAGCACGGCTACGACCTCATCCACGACCTCGTCCTGGACCTGCTGAGTCCGGCCGGCGCGGGGACCTCCTGACATGACGCCCCGGGTCGTGGTCGTCGACCACCACGACTCCTACACCTACAACCTCGTGCACCTCCTCGCGGCGGTCACCGGCGACCTGCCCGACGTGGTCGAGCACGACGAGGTGGGCGCCGACGACCTGCTGGCCGCAGGCCACACCCACGTCGTACTCTCGCCCGGCCCCGGCACCCCGGGCGAGGAGCGGGACTTCTCGGTCGGACGCCGGGTCCTCCTCGAGGCGCAGGTTCCGGTGCTCGGCGTCTGCCTCGGCATGCAGGGCATGGTCAGCGTGTACGGCGGCCGGGTCCGCCCGATCGAGCCGGCGCACGGCGAGGTCGCGGTGGTGACCCATGACGGGAGCGGGATCTTCGTCGGGGTTCCCGGCCCCTTCAGGGCGGTGCGCTACCACTCCCTCGCGGCAGTCTCGCTACCCGGCGTACTCCGGGCGAACGCGTGGTGCGACACCGACGCCGGCCGGGTCGTCATGGGCGTGGTGCATCGCGAGAGGCCCCAGTGGGGTGTGCAGTTCCACCCCGAGTCGATCCTCACCGAGCACGGCGAGGCCCTCGTGGCGAGCTTCCTGGAGCTGTCGTGACCTGGGCCGACCCGGTCTCGGCGTTCCGCGACATCGCGGCCGACAACGAGCGAATGTTCTGGCTCGACGGCGGCGGGTCGCGGGAGTGGTCCGGACGGCGGTCCATCCTCGGCTGGCTCGAGCACGACGACGTCTCACTGACCTACGACGCCGCTCGCCGCGAGGTGTGGCGGGTCACCGGCTCGCGCCGGGACCTGGTGGGCGACGACGTCTTCACCGTCCTCGGCGAGGAGATCGCGCGGGACGGCGGTGACCCCGAGGTCAGCTGGGTCGGCTGGTTCGGGTACGCCGCCCGCCCCGACCTCCCCGCGCTCATCGACCCGGCGTCCGGCGTCCCGGACGCGGTCTGGATGCGCTCCCTGCGACGGCTGGTCTTCGACCACGACCCCGTCGCCTCACCGAGGCACGACGACCACCCGTCCACCGGCCCGCCCGCCGACGGAGGGCCGGGCCGATCGGCGTACGACGACTGGTTCGTGCGCGTCCAGGAGCAGCTGCGCCTCGGCAACTCCTACGAGGTGAACCTGACCTACCGGGAGAGCGTCACCAGCGCGGTCGACCCGGTCGAGGCCTACCTCCGGCTGCGTGAGGTGAACCCGGCCCCGTACGCCGCCTACCTCCAGCACGACGGGGTCAGCGTCCTCAGCTCGAGCCCCGAGCGGTTCGCGACCGTCGACCGGCGCCGGTGGGTGGAGACCAAGCCGATCAAGGGCACCACACCTCGCGGCGTGACATCGGAGGAGGACGAGGCGCATCGCGAGGCCCTGCGCACCGACCCGCGCTACCGGGCCGAGAACCTCATGATCGTCGACCTGCTCCGCAACGACCTGTCCATGGTGTGCGAGCCGGGCACCGTCACCGTGCCGGTGCTGATGGACGTCGAGTCCTACGCGAACGTGCACCAGCTCGTCTCCACCGTTCGCGGCCACCTGCGCGAGGGGGTCACGACGGTCGAGGCGCTCCGGGCGCTCTTCCCCGCCGGCTCCATGACGGGAGCGCCGAAGCTGCGCACCATGGAGGTCATCGCCGATGTCGAGACCGACTCACGCGGTGTGTACGCCGGGGCGCTCGGCTGGATCGGCGGCGACGGTCGGGCCGACCTCGGCGTGGTGATCCGCACCCTCGTCGCGCGCGACGGTGTCTACACGCTCGGCACCGGAGGCGGGATCACGGTCAGGTCGGACGCGGCGAGCGAGTACGACGAGACCCGCTGGAAGGCCGCCCGGCTCCTGCGTGCCCTGGAGCAGCCCGAGGTCCGACCCGGGGCGTGAGCCTGGTCAGGGGGCGAACTCGCCCTCGTCGCTGTCGAGCCGCGCCTCGACCTCGAGCTGCTGGCCGTCGCGCACGACGGTCAGGGTGACCGTGTCCCCGGGTCGGTGGCCGCGGATGGTGGCGACGAGGGAGGAGGCGTCCGTGATGGTCCGGTCGTCGACCCTGACGATGACGTCTCCCTGCTCGATGCCGGCCTTGTCGGCTGAGGACCCGCCCGAGACCTCGGCGACACCCGCCCCGTTGAGCAGGCCGTCGTCGCTGGCTGCGTCCGTCACCGAGACACCCAGGCGTGCGTGCGTCGGCACCTCGCCGTTGCGGAGCTGGTCGACGATCGGTAGCACCTCGTCCAGCGGGATGGCGAAGCCCAGGCCGATCGAGCCGCCCTGACCGACGGCGCTCGACGAGGTCCGGATCGAGGAGTTGATGCCGACCACCTCGCCCTGCATGTTCACCAGCGGACCGCCGGAGTTGCCGGGGTTGATGGCGGCGTCGGTCTGGATCGCCGGGTAGGTCGTGCTGATCGCGTTGCCCTGGCCGGTGATGGAGACCGGGCGGTGCAGGGCCGAGACGATCCCGCTGGTGACGGTGGCGTCGAGACCGAAGGGGGAGCCGATCGCGACGACCTGCTCGCCCACGTCGAGGTTTCTCGACCTGCCCAGGGTCGCGGGGGTGAGGCCGGAGGCGTCCTCGGCCTGGATGATCGCGAGATCGGTGAGCGGGTCGGTGCCGACCACGCGCGCGCTCGCGGTGGAGCCGTCGTCGAACCCGACCGAGACGGTGCCGCCCTCCTGGGCTGCGTCGACCACGTGGTGGTTGGTGAGGATCTCCCCGTCGGCGCTGATGACGACCCCCGACCCGGAGCCCGCGCCCTGCGCGGTCCGGACGTCGATCTTCACCACGGAGGGCAGCACCGACTCCGCGACGGCCTGGACCGAGCCCTCCGAGGCGGGAGTGTCCTCCCGCTCCACGACGGTCGTGGTGGTCCTGCCGGTGTCGCCGCTCGCCGCGGAGTCCCCGTCGACGAGGTCGTAGACCGCCGCGCCGCCCAGGCCGGCCAGCCCGCCGAGTACCAGCGCGGCCACGAGCACACCCGCGGTGACTCCGCGGCGTCGCGGGGGCTGCGTCGGGGGCTGGTACGGCGCGCCGTAGAACGAGGAGCCGCCCTGCCACGGGCCCGACCCGCCGCCCGGCGGCGTCTCCCATCCCTGGGTGTCGTAGACCGCGGTGTCGCTGCGACCCCCCGCGCCGCCCGTCGTCTCGCCGTAGCGGTGGGTGTGCGGGGCCTCCGGACCCGGCTCGCCGGTCGGGATCCTCTGGGTGTCGTCGTGGTTCGGGTCTTGCTCACTCATGTCTTCCAGCATGCGCTCCCGTCCTGAGATGAGTCTGAAAAGTGTCCACGAGTCACGCCGCGTCAAACCTGTCGTCCTCCGTCCACCGAGACCAGGTCGGCCTCCAGCGCCTCCCCGCGGCGTTCCGGCAACCCCCACGTGGCGAGCGCGGCCAGCACGAAGAACCCGGCGAAGACCGCGAACAGCAAGGCGTTGGTCCCGCCGAGGTCGAGCAGGAACGGCACCGACAGGGGTGCGATGACCGACGCGATCCGGCCGAAGCCGGCGGCCCAGCCGGTGCCGGTGCCCCGCAGCGACGTCGGGTACACCTCCGGGCTCAGCGCGTACAAGGCCCCCCACGCGCCGAGGTTGAAGAACGACAGCGCCATGCCCGAGGCCACGATCGCCGTGGCCGAGCCCGCGTTCCCGAAGAGCACCGCCGCACCGGCCGAGCCCAGGAGGAACACCGAGAGCGTCGGCCGCCTGCCCCACAGCTCGACGAGCACCGCAGCCGCGGCGTAGCCGGGCAGCTGGGCCAGGGTGATGACCAGCGTGTAGCCGAACGAGCTGACGAGGTCCATCCCCGAGGCGACGAGCAGTGTCGGGATCCAGATGAACGCCCCGTAGTAGGAGAAGTTCACCCCGAACCACACCACCCACAACGAGGCGGTGCGCCGGCGCATCGTGGGCGCCCACAAGGCGCTCGGACCCGGAACCGCCGGCGGCGGCCCGGCCGTCTCGGGGGCAGGTTCGGTGGGTGGGGCGACCCCGGCCGAGTCCTCGAAACGTCGTACCGCGGCCTCCGCCTCGGCGTACCGGCCACGTCTCTCCAAGAAGCGCACCGACTCGGGCAGGCCGAACCGGACCACCACCGCGTAGAGCGCGGGAACCGCGCCGATGGCCAGCGCCCAGCGCCACCCGTCGTCGGCCAGCGGGATCACGAAGTAGCCGATCAGGGCGGCCAGCAGCCAGCCGACAGCCCAGAAGGACTCGAGGACCACGACCACGCGGCCACGGATCCGGGCCGGTGCGAACTCGCTGACCAGCGTCGCCGCGACGGGCAGCTCGGCACCGAGGCCGAGGCCGATGAGGAACCGGAAGGCCAGCAGCGCTCCCACCGACCAGGAGAGCGCGGCGGCGCCGGTGGCGAGGCCGTAGACCAGCAGGGTCAGGGCGAAAACCTGGCGGCGGCCGATCCGGTCGGCGAGCAGACCGCCGAGGCTCGCGCCGATCGCCATGCCGATGAAGCCGATCGACGCGATCCATGACAGCTCCGTGGTGCCCAGCGCCCACTGCTGGGCCAGCGCCGCCATCACGAAGCTGATCAGCCCGACGTCCATCGCGTCGAGGGCCCACCCGACGCCGGAGCCGAGGACGAGCCGCCGGTGCTGACCGGTGAACGGCAGCCGGTCGAGTCGGTCGCTTCGGGTCAGCTCGGTGTCGTGGCCCGCGTCGTCTGGGGAGTCCATGCGGTCCGTTCTACCCTGTCCGGCTCGGGGCTACCGGGCACGGTCAGCCAGAACGCCGCCCCGCCTCGCTCCGAGTGGCCGGCCCGGACCGAGCCGCCGTGGCGCTCGGCCACCTGGCGCACGATCGCGAGCCCGAGGCCCGAGCCGGGCAGCGCCCGGGACTCACGCGACCGGTAGAACCGGTCGAAGACGTGCGGCAGGTCCTCCTCGTCGATGCCGGGGCCCTCGTCGGCGACCAGCAGCGTGTCGCCGCTGAGGGCGACGGTCACCGCTCCGAGCGGCGGGCTCCACTTGGCGGCGTTGTCGAGCAGGTTGGTCACCGCCCGCTCCAGCGCTGCGGAGTCGCCGATGACCCACCAGGACGAGGTGCGTACGTCGAACTCCAGGCCCGACGCACGGCGACGAACCCGGTCCACGGCCCGGTCGACTATCTCGGCGAGGTCGACCGGCTCGACGGTGACCGGAAGGGGCTCGTCGCGGGCGAGCTCGACAAGGTCCCCGATCAGCGTGGTGAGCTCCTCGATCTGGAACCGGACGTCCGTGAGCAGCTCGGCGCGGGCCTCCTCGGAGAGACCTCCGTCGCGGTCGGCCTGGACGAGGAGGTCGAGGTTCGTGCGCAGCGAGGTGAGCGGGGTGCGAAGCTCGTGGCCGGCGTCCGCGACAAGCTGTCGCTGTCGGTCCCGGGAGGCCGACAGGGCAGCCAGCATCGCGTTGAAGGCGGAGGCCAGCCGTGCGATCTCGTCGTTGCCCTCGACGTCGATCGGGTCCAGCTTCTCGGTACGGGCGATCTCCTCGGCGGCGCCGGTGAGCCGACGGACCGGTCGCAGGCCGTTGCGAGCCACGGCCCAGCCGGCGAAGGTGGCGCCGAGGACGCCGATCATCCCGAAGAGCGTCAGCACCAGGCCGAGCTGCTCCAGGGTCTCCTCGGTCGACTGGAGCGACTGCGCGAGGACCAGCGCCACCCCTGGTTCGCGGGTCGGCACCGCGACGACCCGGAACCGGCTCGTGTCGGTGCTGACGGTGCGGATCGAGGAGTCACGCTCGCCGCGGGCCACCGCGACCTCCGGCGCCCCGAGGGGGATCGCCGGTCCCCGGTCCACGCTCGAGGGCTGGCCTGCTTCGTTGATGAACCCGATGCGTACGTCGGCCGCCCCCAGCGCCCAGGACGGGACCTGCTGGTTCTGGAGGACGCTCAGCGCCTCGGAACGCGCCGCGGCGGAGGCCCGGTCGAGGAGCGACTCGTCGAGGGTGGAGTACATCTGCATCTTCACCGTCGCGAAGCCGGCGAGCGCGACGATCGCGACGGAGAGACCCACCGCCATCCCCGCCAGGAGGGTGACCCGGCTGGCCAGGGAGCGGCGGTAGTGCAGGGGGCCCATCAGGCCTCCTTGAGGACGTAGCCGACGCCCCGCACGGTGTGGAGCAGCCGCGGCTCGCCCTCGGCCTCGGTCTTGCGGCGGAGGTAGCCGACGTAGACCTCCAGGGAGTTCGCCGTCGTGGGGAAGTCGTAGCCCCACACCTCCTCGAGGATGAACGAGCGGTCGAGGACCCGCCGCGGCCGCTGGAGGAACATCTCGAGGAGGCTGAACTCGGTGCGGGTCAGGTCGATGGACCGCTGCCCCCGGCGTACCTCCCGGGTCGCGGGGTTGAGGCTGAGGTCGGCGAACGTCAGCGTCTCGGCCTCGGTGTCGTCCTCACCGACGGCAGCGGGCTGCACCCGGCGAAGGAGTGCCCGCAGCCGTGCCAGCAGCTCCTCGAGCGCGAACGGCTTGGTGAGGTAGTCGTCGGCGCCCGCGTCGAGCCCCTCCACCCGGTCGCCGACGGAGTCGCGAGCGGTGAGCACCAGGATCGGCAGGTCGTTGCCCGCGGCCCGCAGCGCGCGGGTGGTCTCGAGCCCGTCGAGCCGCGGCATCATCACGTCGATCACCAGCGCGTCGGGCGAGCTCTGCCCGATCGAGGCGAGCGCCTCGGCCCCGTCCCCGGCGAGCGCCACGGCGTACCCGTTGAACTCGAGGGACCTCCGCAGCGAGGTCCGCACCGCGGGGTCGTCGTCGACCACGAGGACCCGGGGTCGCGTCTTGGGGTCAGCGCTGGGCACGCTCCAAGCCTGCCATCTCGACCTGAGACGGCGCTGAAACCAGGCGATCCGAACCTGTGACGCGAGGTGTCCCATAACCGTCCGAACCGGCCTCCGCAGGAGCAGCATGGGAAGGTGACGAGAGGAGCAGTCATGCGCGCTGTACGGATGTTGGCGGTCGCCGGCCTCGTGGGGTCCGGCCTGGTCACGGCGGGTACGACGGGCGGGGCGGCCGTCGCCGCGGACGCCGAGCTGGGGTGGTGCGCGACGTCCCCGGCGCCGTGCATCGTCTCGGCCACACGAGAGGGAGCTACGGTCACGGCGAGCGACCCGGCGTGGGGTGTGGGCGGCACGAGCTTCACGCGGAGCGGGAGCAGGACGATCAGCTTCCACGTCGAGAACAAGGCCGGGCCCGACCCCTTCGAGCTCGGCCCGGGCGCGCTTGACGACAGGTGGGTGATCACCCTCGACACCGGCACCCTCGTGCCCCGTGTGGTGACCGGGCACGGCAAGGACGCCACCACCACACGCACGGCCGACGGCGACGGGACCTACCACCTCACCGTGCGGGCGACGCCGGTGCTGGTCGTCGAGGACTGCCACGCCTCGGTGTGGCCGTGGACCTGTGACACGACCGCCACGAAGGAGCGGATCGGCTACCTGGACGGGCAGGTCACCGACTACGGGACGTGGACCGACGTGGCCCAGCGCAACGCGATGTACGGCCTGGACTACTGGACCGACATCACGGTCACCTCGGTGCCGCCTGAGATCGTCCCGGACCTCGCCTCGGGCGAGGAGCTGCTCCTCGTCCGGATGGCCGCACCGCACTTCCGAACGGATGGGACCACCTTGTTCAAGGGCTCTTCGGAGCTGCGCATCCCCAACGCGTTCCTCAAGGAGAGCTACGGCATCCCCAACCCCGCCACCATGACCGGTGTGAGCCTCGCGCCTGTCGTGAGCGGCGGCGTGGGCACGATCCGGGTCTCCCAGTCGGCGGCCGGCGACGCCATGCTCGTCGACGTCGAGGACGTCACCTTCTCGACCAGGGTGCTGCGGGTGCGGCGCGGGACGATCGTGCCGACCCGGCCCACGAACGGCCGCGCCGTCCGGGTGGCTCCGCACCGGGGGAGGGTCGCGTTCACCAAGAGCCGCCCGCGCGGGGCGAAGGTCATCGGCTACCGGGCCCGTTGTGTCGCGGTGCGGGGCACGCACGTCGTGACCGCGACCAAGACGGTCCCGACGTCGCCGGTGGTCGTACGGAAGCTCAGGTCGGGCAGGGCCTACGACTGCAAGGTCCGCGCCACGTCCCGCGCCGGTGCGAGCCCCTGGTCCACGGCGGTCCGGATGCGGGCACGGCCATGAGCCGCTCCTGATGCATCACCGCAGTCGGCGGGCGACCTCGCCGGCGCGGACGCCGTAACCGCCGCCGAAGAGGCAGGCGTGCACGAGCAGCGGGAACAGCTGGTGCAGCCCCACGCGCTCCTCCCAGCCGTCGGCCAGCGGCGCCTCCTCGGTGTAGGCGTCGAGGACGCGCTGCAGCTGCGGCAGCCCGAAGAGCGCGAGCATCGCGAGGTCGGTCTCCCGGTGTCCGGCGTACGCCGCCGGGTCGACCAGCCAGGTCCGACCGCCCTGCCCCCACAGCACGTTGCCCGACCACAGGTCGCCGTGGAGACGTGCGGGCGGCTCCGAGGGGCCGGCCAGGTCGGTGATCCGGCGGACGACGGCCTCGATGTCAGCAGCGTCGTCGGGGGTGACCGCTCCTCGGTCGCGGCCCAGCTTGAGGTAGGGCAGGATCCGCCGGGTCGCGAAGAACTCCGACCAGGTGGGGGCGCTCCGGTTGGGCAGCGGCAGCGTGCCGATGTAGCCGTCGCGGTCGGCGCCGAAGACCGGAGCCCCGGCCCGATGGGTGGCGGCGAGGCGGCGGCCGAGCTGCTCGGCGGCCTCCGGGGTGGGGCGGCCTGCCTCGACCCACGACAGGATCAGGCAGTCCGGCTCGGCCGCGAGCACGTCGGGGACCTCGACACCGGACGCCTCGCCCAGCCACCTCAGGCCGTGGGCCTCCACGGTGAAGAAGTCGTCGGGCGCGTTGGGGCGGGTCTTCATCAGGGCCGAGCCTCCGCCGGAGAGCCTCAGCCGCGTCGAGGTGCAGATGTCGCCGCCCGCTACGGGCGTCGTGGCCACCACCGCCGTGCCGAGCAGGGCCTCCGCTCGGCCGGCGATCGTGCCCATCCGCGCCACGTCAGGCGCCGTCCAGCTGGCGCTCGAGGGCCGCCACGATCTCGTCGCAGGTGCGCTCCACCGTGGCGAGCACGTGGGCGAATCCGTCGTCGCCGCCGTAGTAGGGATCCGGGACGTCGCGGTCCGAACCGGTCGCGCGCGGGTCGAAGTCGCGGAACAGGCGCAGCCGGCTCGCTTCTCCCTCGGTGAGGTCCGACAGGTCGGCGTGGTTGCTCTCGTCCATGGCGAGGACCAGGTCGCACTCGTCGTGCCAGTGCGCCTCGAACTGGGCGGCGCGGTGCTCCGAGCCGTCGTACCCGTGGGCGGCCAGGACCG
>DATHVS010000132.1:0-30949 GCA_035461195.1 Nocardioidaceae bacterium | reverse complement strand
TCGGACACCTCCCGGACCTCGAGGTCCGGAACCGGGTCCGGCAGGTTGCCGCCGGGGGGACGGAGCAGGAAGGGCGGATGACCCTCCAGGCGCCAGTCGCGGACGGAGAGGTCCGGCGTGGGCCAGGCGCTGTACAGGTGCACCGGGCCGCTACCGCTCCGGAACATGGTCCGTTCCACCTCGTCGAGCACCTGGTCCCACCGACCGGGGCTCGGGGGACGCAGCAGCACCGCTGCCGAGTAGTAGCTGCCCGGCCGCCCGAGGTCACAGGTCATCACGTCGTCGGTGCGGACCACCCGGCCGCCCAGGGCACCGACCGGTCCCCCCAGGGACTCGCCCCAGGCGAGGACGAACCGGCGCAGTGCGGTGTCATCTGCTGCGAGGTCGGGCTCCCACCCGGTCGTGAGGTGGGGGGTCGCCTGCTCCGTGGTCATCACCCTCACCCGGCCAGCCGGTAGAAACGCCAGAACGGGAAGTCGATCGCCAGCTCCTCCACCCGGCCGAACCCGGCCTCGGCGGCCCAGCGGCGAACCGTCCCCGCCCGGAGGACCGTGCCGTTGGCCTCCACCGGATCCTCGGCGAGGGTGGCCGGCAGGCAGTGGAGCACACTGAAGCCGTAGTTGAGCCGCTCGAGCTCGTCGCCCGGTGCCGTGAAAGCGTCGGCGACCCTCTCGTCCGCCACGAGCACGCTGCCGCCGTCGGCGAGCAGGCGCCGAGCCGTGCGCAGCGCCCCGGCAGGGTCGCCCATGTCGTGCAACGCCTCGAAGATCGTCACCAGGTCGAACCCGCCCTGGATCTGCTCGTCGGCCGCATCGCCGAGGTGAAAGGTGACCCGTTCGCTCAGCCCAGCCTCCCGGGCGGCTGCGCGGGCCTCCAGGACCGAGGCGTGGTCGAGGTCGATGCCGACCACCTCGACGTGGGGGTAGGCCCGGGCGATGGCCGTCGACGAGGTGCCGATGCCGCAGCCGAGGTCGAGGACGCGAGCCCGCGGGGCGGAGGAGAGCCGCTCGTGCAGGTCGGGCACCGACGGCAGCCACTCCGAGCCGAGCTCGTGCAGGAAGGCAGGTCGGTTGAAGGCCGCGATCCCGCGCCGGATCTCGGGGCCGAAGTCGGCGTAGGGGATGCCCTTGCCCCCGCGGAAGGCATCGGCGAGCTGTGGCATCACCCGGGCGATGCCGGCGAGGATCAATGCCGCCCCCGCGGTGTAGAACGGGCTGTCGGTGTCGACGAGCACCTCCGCGTGAGCGGGGTCGATCCGGTAGCGACCACGGGCGCCGTCCTCGGTGGCGGACTCGGTGCCGCCCTCGGTGTGCAGAAAGCCTGCGACGGCCTGCTGCTCGAGCCACTCCCGGGCGTAGCGCTCTGCGATCCCCGTGAGCTCGGCGAGCTCGCTCGACGTGAGCGGTCCGCGCTGGGCGAGTGCGTCGTAGAGTCCGAGCTCGACCCCGAGGTGGACGGTGAACATCTCGGCGGTCGTGATGGCACCGTTGAAGATGCGCTCCCCGAGCGCTTCGCGTGGGTCCGGGGCGACGGCAGTCGTGGCGGCTGTCTCGGTTGTGCTGGTCATGGTTCCTCCTGTGAAAGGTCGTCGTGCCACCAGGCTCGGTGGCGCTCCTTTCACCGCGCTCACACGCGACTTGCGCCGACGCGCTGTGCCCCGAGCCGGCTGCCCCGGAGCAGCACGGTCGGGCATGATGAGCCGATGAGCTCGGACCAGCAGCACGGCATCGTCTTCCCCCGTGGCGCCGACGGCCGCCGGAGCACCTCAGCGGCAGGTCGTGCGATCGTCGCCGACGCCCTGCGGGAGGTGGATCCATTGGGGTCGACGAACGCCGCGCAGGAGACGAACTGGCGGTCGGGCTACCTCGTCCATTTCCGGCGGCTGCTCGAGGCGGGGCTGCCCTCGCGTGACGCGGCGCTCACCGTCGCCCGCGACGGCCTCGGCTCCCTCCACGACCGCATGCAGGTCCTCCTCGCCGACGGCAGGGAGGTCCCGTTGCGGGACTGGACCGCGGTGGCGCCGGAGCGGGTGCTCGACACGATCGACATGCACGGCGAGGAGGAGCCGGAGATCGAGCTCTCGCTTCCTTACCACGGACACCGGCTGCGGGGCGAGGAGCTGCACCGGCGGCTCGACGCGTGGGTCGCGGACGGGGTGGTCGAGTCATCGGCCGCGGAGGCGGTGCGTGCGGTGATGGACCACCCCGAGTGGCTGCGCCTGGAGGGGCACACGGTCGCCGTTCTCGGTGCGGGTGCGGAGATGGGCCCGCTGCAGGCCCTGTTGCGGTGGGGCGCCACGGTCGCTGCGGTGGACCTCCCGCGCCCCGACGTCTGGCAGCGGGTGCTGGAGACCACCACCCGCGGGGCGGGTCGGGCGCTGCTGCCCGTCGAGAGCGGGGCCGAGGGCTCGCTGCACCAGCACACCGGCGCCGACCTCGTCTCGGAGGTCCCCGCCGTCGCGGAGTGGCTCGGGGCCCTGCCCGGCAGGCTCGTGCTCGGAAACTACGTGTACGCCGACGGCGCCACCAACGTCCGGGTCTCGATGGCAGTCGACGCGCTGACCACCCGCCTGCTCGAGACCAGGGACGACGTCGATCTGGCGTTCCTCGCCACACCGACCGATGTCTTCGCCGTGCCCGCTGACGCCGTGGAACAGTCCACGCGGGCCTACGAGGGACGCTCCCCGGCGGCCAAGCTCATCGGCCGCCCCCTCCGCGCGGTGAGCGCGGGGCGGCTGTTGCGGCGTGCCTACGTCGCCGGCTCCGATCCGGGCATCAGCGACAGCCTGGTCCCGCAGCAGGGGCCCAACTACGCGCTCGCCAAGCGTCTCCAGCGGTGGCGCGGCGCGGTCGCCCGGGACGCGGGCACGACGGTGTCGCTGAACGTCGCACCCCCCACCCGCACGCGCTCGGTCGTCAAGAACCGGGCGCTCGCGGCGGCCTACGCCGGAGCCCACCGGTTCGGGGTGGAGGTGTTCGAGCCGGCCACCTCGAACGTGCTCATGGCGGCGCTGCTCGTGCACGACCTGCACACCGACGGCGGACCCCGGCACGAGCATCCGTGGCAGGACGAAGCCTACGCCGCGGTGCACGGGGGGCTGTGGCGGGCTGGCTACGCGCCGCGCAGCGCCCTCGGACTCGCCGCCCTCCTCGGGTACGGCGCGGCGCGCGCCTGACCCCGGCTCTTACCCTGGTGCCGTGACCAGCTCCCCGAAGACCGACCCCGGGCAGGCCGTGCCCGTGACCGTCTCCATCACCCGTCACGCCGACCCTCAGCGGCACGACCAGGTGATCGCCTGGCTTCGCGCGGGCTCGGCCCTCGCCGAGAGGTTCCCCGGCTTCCTGGGCACCGGCTGGGTGCGACCGAGCACGAGCTCGGACCGTTGGCACATGCTCTACCGGTTCGACAGCGAGGAGTCGCTGGCCCACTGGGAGGCCTCGGAGCAGCGCGCGTGGTGGCTCGGATCCGCTCAGGGGATCGTCGGTGAGTCGCTGCGCGAGCGTCGGACCGGGATCGAGGGATGGTTCGACCCTCCGCAGGAGCACGACGTCGAGGACCTGCGTCCCAAGCCCAAGGCCCCGCCACGCTGGAAGCAGGCGGTGATGATCTGGTTCGCCTTCTTCCCGTTGAGCCTTGCGCTCACCATCGCCCTCGGCAGCACCGTTCCCGACCTCGCCACCGCGCCGCGCGTGCTGCTGAGCACCGTCGTCATGACGCCGATCATGACCTACTTGGTGCTGCCCTGGCTCACCCGCTCCTTCGGCTGGTGGCTCGAGGAGCGGCCGGCCCCCTGGCGGCGCTGACGCCTCGCCCACGAGGTCGTGGACAGGTGCACCAGCCCGGCGACCGCGAACGCGGACCCGAACACCGCCAGGGCGGCCAACGGCTCGGCCATCGTCTCCGGCCGGAGTAGAACGGTCGCGGCGAGGGCGAGCATCGTGGTGCCGGCGACGAGCTTGAGCACCTGCCCGTGGCGCTCCTGCATCTTCGTCGCTCGCAGCGTGACGACGGCCAGGCCGAAGATGAGCAGCTCGTCGACGAGGAACGGCACCATGTACACCCCGAACAGAGCCACCGCCTCCGGCGTACTCACCTCGTTGGCCGCCAGCATGCCGGTCCACAGCACCGGGAAGCCCGCGGTGCACGGGGTCTCGAGCAGGGAGACGCCGACCGCGAGCACGGCGGTCGCGCCGAGCGCGGGCAGCAGGTCGCGGTGGGCGGCAGCGGCACGCATCCGCTGGTAGATCCGGGGCTTGGCGGAGTCGGGGATGGTGAACGAGAGCCCCTTCTTGAAGGCGAAGTAGTCCTTGACGCTCACCACACCGAGGACGCCCGCCATCACCGCGACGACGACCTGCACGACACCGAGGTGGCCCACGATGCTCATCGCGGAGTAGATGCCGGCCATGTAGACCGCGTACATCGCGGCTGTCACGAGCAGGAAGGTCGCGCCGATCGCCAGCACGCGGCGGCGGCTGCCGGCGCGCACGACGATCGCGAGCAACACCGAGATGACCCACAGCGAGCAGGGGTTGACCCCGTCCACGAACCCGATCACCAGCGTCGAGAAGACCAGGGAGGACCCGTCGAGGGCGACCTCTCCGACGACGGGTACGTCGATCGTCGCACCTGCCGTGGGTCCTGGGGGCGTGGGCGCCACGTCCGCGCCGGACTCGACGAGCACCTGCTCGATGTCCGCGCGGATCGTTTCGGAGAAGCCGATCCACACCCGCTCGCCGATGACGGTGGTCGGGACGGCGGACGCCTCGAAACCCAGCTCGTCGGCCATCTCCAGCATGAGGGCGCGGTTGTCCTCGTCGTACCAGACCTCGTACTCGGAGACCGTCAGATGGGGGTACTCCTCCTCGGCCTGCTCCAGCCACTCCCGCTCGGCCTCGCAGTGCGGGCAACCGTCGCCCCAGAACAGGATCAGCTCCACGCCGTCGGGCGAGGCCTCCGTGTCCGCGCTGCCCGGGGGTGCGCCGAGCAGCCCGACGAGCAGGAGGAGCGTGACGCTCGCCAGCATCAGCAGGGCGCGAGCCGGATGCCTCACGTGTCCACCTTGTCCGGTGTGGCGGGGCGTCCGGCAGGGCCCTCGGTCGTATGCGGACGGGACCAACGGCGCACCGGATGTCGGCGCTCGGGGGTAGCGTCGCAGGCACGGGGTCGAGTGTGAGGGGGCGCAGGTGAGTGAGTTCGACCTGGATCGCAGCACGGCCAGGGCGTGGAGCCGGTTCCAGGCACGGTTGGCCGACCACCTGTTCGACATGGGCGACGACGCCGTCTTGGTGGTCGACATCGAGGTGGCCAGCCGCGACCTTGCCGGCGCCGCGCCCTACGTCCAGTTCGCCCGCGACGGCTCGACCGTGCGTGGCGAGGTCTCCGGCAACGCCTACCTCGCCGAGGCCCACGAGCTCGACGAGGACGACATGAGCGTCCTGACAGCCCTCGGTTGGCAGCCTCCGACGCTCGGGCCGGGTGGGGCAGTGGGAGAGGGTTCGGCGAACTTCTTCGTCGACCTTCCCTGCGCCGAGGCGGACCGGCTCGCGGTGATGGCCGTCAAGGCGCTGCGCGAGGTCTTCGGCGTGGCCCACCCCGCCTTCCTTGCGGCGGACGGGCTGGGTCAGGGCCCGGAGATGCCGGGGCCTCCCGCAGAGGAGCAGCCACCGGAGGCGCTCGCCGTGATGCCTGAGAGCGCCGAGCACCTGCGTGACCTCGTCGACGCGGCGCTGACCCCTCTGTTCGAGTCGGCGCCCGAGCGGGACTCCGACGGTGACATCCCAGTGCCGTGGGGCAGCTCGCTGGTCTTCGTCCGCGTGGACGAGGAGACCCCGGTCCTCGAGCTGTTCAGCGTGGTCGTCGATGCCGTGGCCGACCTCGAGCGCGCGGCGTTCGAGGTGGGCGTGCTCAACCGCGACGTGATGTTCATGAAGTTCCTCCTCGTGGACGGCCGCGTGCTCGCCCGCGTCCACCTGCCGGCGTGGCCCTTCGTCCCCGAGCACCTCAGGGCGATGCTCACCGGGATGTCGGCGAAGATCGACGAGCTCGACGAGGACCTCCTCGCTCGGGTCGGCGGCCGCCTGCCGTTCGTCCCGCCCGAGGAGGAGGGAGACGAGACCGGCGCGAGGGCCCCCATGACCCGGCCCCGGACGACTCCGTCGGACGACACCACCCTGATGACCCTGCTCCAGCTCGACGCCGACGCCACAGGGGCTGTCGACGTCGGCCTCGCCGCAGGTGTCTGCGGCTACGACCAGGCGCTGATCGTCCGGCTGCTCGGGGAGACCGAGGGACAGGAGATCGCCTGGCGGCTGGCCCGGGACGAGGCACTCCTCGTGGGCGACCGCGCCGAGGCGGCTGCGTGCCACCACGAGATGGAGGCGTGGGAGCGCACCACGGTCCTGCTGCGTCGGGCACTGCGCCTGACCGTCGAGCGCGCCCTAGGGCGCAACAGGGCGACCGGCGCCTACGACCTCTCCCGCGATGAGGACCCGGACCGGGACCGGACTGCCCGGGCGCACCGCCAACCGCGCGGAGCCAGACGGCGGCGCCCGACCGCGGAGGAGGGGTGACATGGCTCGGTCGAATCGTCCCGCCGGGAGGCCGGCGTACGTCTGCGAGTACTGCGGCTACCAGGGCCGTGACCCTCGGCCGGTCGACGAGGTCCAGTGCCCGATGTGCGGTGAACCGGTCACACCGATGTGACCTTCGTCCAAATGACTGGTCCAGTCGTTTTCCCGGTCCGAACCGGGGGAGGGTTCGAGATGCCAGCATCGGCGCGTTCCGACATGCTGTCGTGCAGTCAACGGTCGCCGCCCTGACGCGGGCGCGCGCGGCCGCCGAGTGAAGGAGACTGATGCCAGAGCTGTTCATCGACGGAACTTGGCGAGACTCAGCCGACGGAGGGACCCGCGAGATCCGCTGTCCTGCCGATGGCACCGTGGTCGCCACCGTGTCCGAGGGCACCGCCGCGGACGCGCAGGAGGCCGTTCGCGCAGCCCGCAGGGCTTTCGACGACGGTCCCTGGCCTGAGACCAGCGGCCTGGAGCGGGCAGCCGTCCTGCACCGAGTCGCGGACCTGCTCCAGGAGAAGAAGGGCGAGGTTGCCCGGCTGGAGTCGCTCGACACGGGCAAGCGCCTGGTGGAATCCGAGATCGACGTCGACGACATCGTCGCGGTGTTCCGACACTACGCAGGTCTCGCCAATGCGGACGCGGGACGGGTGGTCGACCCGGGGATGCCTGACGTCTCGAGCCGCATCGTGCACGAGCCGGTCGGGGTGTGCGTGCTGATCACGCCCTGGAACTACCCGCTCCTGCAGACCTCGTGGAAGGTCGCCCCCGCGCTCGCCGCCGGCAACACGTTCGTCCTCAAGCCCAGCGAGCTGACCCCCTCGACGTCGATCTGGCTGATGAGGGCGCTGACCGAGGCCGGTGTGCCGGCGGGTGTCGCCAACCTGGTGCTCGGCGCGGGCGCGGCGGTCGGCGCCCCCCTCACCGAGGCCCCCGAGGTGGACCTCGTCTCCTTCACCGGCGGTGTCGAGACCGGCCGCCGCATCATGGCCTCCGCCGCGGCCACGGTGAAGAAGGTGGCTCTCGAGCTCGGGGGCAAGAACCCGAACATCGTCTTCGCCGACGCCGACATCGAGACCGCCCTCGACTATGCGCTGACCGCGATCTTCCTGGACTCCGGCCAGGTGTGCTCCGCGGGCGCGCGCCTGATCGTCGAGGACACCGTCCACGAGGAGTTCGTCGCCGAGCTCGTCCGCCGAGCCGAGCAGATCCGTCTCGGCGGCCCGTTCGACGAGAGGGCCGGGACCGGCCCGCTGATCAGCGCCGAGCACCGCGAGAAGGTGGAGAGGTACGTCGCGGAGGCGATCGAGGACGGCGCGAAGCTCCTGACCGGGGGCAAGCGTCCCGACGCTCCCGAGCTCGCAGACGGCTTCTACTACCCGCCGACGATCCTCGACCACTGTGCCTCTGACATGCGGTGCGTCCAGGAGGAGTCCTTCGGCCCGGTGCTCACGGTGGAGACCTTCTCGGGCGGCAGTGACGAGCAGCGCGAGGACGCGGCCGTGTCCTTGGCGAACGACACGATCTACGGCCTCGCCGGTGCCGTCTGGACTCGTGACGCAGGTCGGGCCGAGCGCGTCGCGCGGCGGCTGCGTCACGGCACGATCTGGATCAACGACTACCACCCCTACGTGCCGCAGGCCGAGTGGGGCGGGTTCAAGCAGTCGGGCGTGGGGCGCGAGCTCGGCCTCGCAGGTCTCGACGAGTACCGCGAGACCAAGCACATCTGGCACAACATTAAGCCTGCGCCGCAGCACTGGTTCGGAGCGCCCGAGGGAGGCACCCGATGAGCTCGACAGCCAAGCGCTACGACTTCGTCATCGTCGGAGGCGGGTCCGCCGGCTCGGCCCTGGCCAACCGTCTCAGCGCGGACCCGTCCACAAGCGTCCTGGTCCTCGAGGCCGGGCGCAGCGACTTCAAGATCGACCCGTTCATCCACATGCCGGCGGCGCTGCCGTACCCGATCGGCAACAAGCTCTACGACTGGAAGTACGAGTCCGAGCCCGAGCCCCACATGCACGACCGTCGCATCTACCACGCCCGCGGCAAGGTGCTCGGTGGCTCGAGCAGCATCAACGGGATGATATTCCAGCGCGGCAACCCGATGGACTACGAACGCTGGGCGTCCGACCCGGGCATGGAGGGGTGGGACTACGCCCACGTCCTGCCCTACTTCAAGCGCATGGAGACCTGCCTCGCCGGCGCGGACCGGTGGCGTGGTGGGTCCGGCCCGCTGGTCCTCGAGCGCGGCCCTGCCACCAACCCGTTGTTCGGTGCGTTCTTCGAGGCGGTCCAGCAGGCCGGCCACCCGCTCACCGACGACGTCAACGGCTACCGCCAGGAGGGCTTCGCACCCTTCGACCGCAACGTGCACCGCGGCCGTCGCCTGAGCGCGGCGCGCGCCTACCTGCACCCGGTCCGCAACCGCAAGAACCTCACGATCCACACCCTGTCCCACGTCACCGGCCTGCGGATGCGCGGGAACCGGGTGGTCGGCGTCGACTACCTTCGCGGCGGCAAGCTCAAGCGCAGCGTCGAGGCCGGTGAGGTGATCCTGTCCGGTGGTGCGATCAACTCCCCACAGCTGCTCCAGCTCGCCGGGATCGGAAACGCCCGTGAGCTCGAGGCGCTCGGCATTAGAAGCGTCGCCGACCTGCCCGGAGTGGGGGAGAACCTCCAGGACCACCTCGAGGTCTACATCCAGCACGCGAGCAAGCAGCCGGTCTCGATCGCACCGTGGCTCAAGCACCGGCACAAACCCCGCATCGGCGCGGAGTGGATGTTCCTGCGCCGGGGCGTCGGCGCGTCGAACCACTTCGAGGCAGGCGGGTTCATCCGCAGCAACGACGAGGTCGGCTACCCGAACCTGATGTTCCACTTCCTGCCGATCGCGATCCGCTACGACGGCTCGCGCCCGGCCAGCGAGCACGGCTACCAGGTCCACATCGGCCCGATGTACTCCGACGTGCGCGGCAGCGTGAAGGTCAAGTCCGCCGACCCACATCAGCACCCGGCGCTGCGGTTCAACTACCTGTCGACGGAGAACGACCGCCGCGAGTGGATCGAGATGGTGCGGGCCGCCCGCGAGATCCTCGAGCAGCCTGCCTTCGCGCCGTTCAGCGCCGGCGAGATCTCGCCGGGACCCTCGGTGCAGACCGACGAGGAGATCCTCGACTGGGTCGCCCGCGACGCCGAGACCGCGCTGCACCCCTCGTGCACGGCGAAGATGGGCACCGACGACATGAGCGTCGTCGACCCCTCCAGCATGCGCGTGCACGGCGTGGAGGGCCTACGCGTGGTCGATGCCTCGGTGATGCCCTACGTCACCAACGGCAACATCTACGCCCCGGTGATGATGCTCGCCGAGAAGGCCGCCGACCTGATCGCCGGCAACGAGCCGCTTGCACCCGTCGAGGTTCCCTACTACCGCCGTCGGGACCAGATGCCGCTGTACCCGCCCGGCGACCCCCGCAACAACATGGAGACTGGAGCAGACGCATGAGTGAGACCGCCTCACCACCCGCACCGGCATCGGCCGAGCCCGAATGGGAAGGAGGTCAGCGCTCGAAGGTCAACAAGCCTGTCTTCATCAGCTCGGCGGTCGGCGTCCTCGCCGTCACGATCTGGACCCTGCTCGCCCCGGTGAAAGCCGAGGAGACTCTCGGCGTCGCGGTCGGCTACGTGTCGGACTGGTTCGGCTGGTTCTACGTGGCGCTGGCCACGGCGATCCTGGTCTTCGTCCTCTTCCTGGGCATCTCCCGTCACGGCCGGGTGCGGCTCGGCCCCGAGCACTCACGTCCGGAGTACAGCACCCTGTCGTGGGCGTCGATGCTCTTCGCGGCCGGTATCGGTACCGACCTGATGTTCTTCGCCGTCAACGAGCCCGTCGTGCAGTTCCTCACGC
Organism: Nocardioidaceae bacterium; assembly: GCA_035461195.1. Taxonomy (GTDB): domain Bacteria; phylum Actinomycetota; class Actinomycetes; order Propionibacteriales; family Nocardioidaceae; genus Nocardioides_C. The sequence goes on along the minus strand of DATHVS010000132.1, from coordinate 20,473 downwards.
CTCCGAGCGGTGAGGGGGAGACGGTGGACGCGGCTCGTGAGGCCACCGTCTGGACGATGTTCCACTACGGCGTCAGTGGCTGGGGCATGTACGCCCTGATGGGCATGGCGCTGGGCTACTTCGCCTACCGGATGAACCTGCCGCTCGCTGTGCGCTCGGCGCTCCACCCGTTGATCGGCAAGCGGGTCGACGGCCCCGTCGGGCACGCGGTCGACACCGCGGCGGTGCTCGGCACCATCTTCGGCGTCGCCACCTCGCTGGGCATCGGTGTCGTGGGTCTCAACGTCGGCCTCAACGCCCTCTTCGGGCTGCCGCAGGGTCTCGCCGTCCAGCTCGCCCTGCTTGTCCTCGCCGTGGTGATGGCGACCATCTCGGCCGTCAGCGGCATCGACCGGGGCATCAAACGCCTGTCCCAGCTCAACGTGCTGCTCGCGATCGGGCTGGCGCTGTGGATCCTGGTGACCGGCAAGACCTCCTTCCTGCTCAACGCCGCCGTGCTGAACATCGGCGACTACGTGCGGCTCTTCCCCGACATGACCATGCAGACCTTTGCCTACGAGGACACCGGCGACTGGATGAGCTTCTGGACGTTGTTCTTCTGGGCCTGGTGGATCGCCTGGGCCTCCTTCGTCGGTCTCTTCCTCGCTCGCATCTCGCGGGGCAGGACCATCCGGCAGTTCGTGGCCGGGACGATGATCATCCCGTTCACCTACATCGTCATGTGGGTCGCGATCTTCGGCAACGCCGCCATCGACGAGGTCCGCGCCGGCAACACCTCCTTCGCCGAGGTCGCCTCGGCGAGCCCCGAAGGCGGCTTCTACGCCCTGCTGGCGCAGTACCCTGCTTTCACGTTCATCGCGGGCCTGGCCACCTTCGTGGGTCTGCTGTTCTACGTCACCTCCGCGGACTCCGGCGCCTTGGTGATGTCCAACCTCTCCTCGCGCCTGAGGACCGTCAACGACGACGGCGCTCCCAAGCTTCGGATCTTCTGGGCGGTCGCCACCGGTGCGCTGACCCTGGGGATCCTGAGCGTGGGCGGGATCTACGCGCTGCAGTACGCCACCGTGATCATGGGCCTGCCGTTCGCAGTGGTCCTGGTGCTGGTCATGATCGGCCTCCACAGGGCGCTGCGGATCGAGGGCTACCGGGCGGAGTCGGCCAAGCAGAGCATGCGCGGCATGCTGTCGGGGCGCAGCAGCCACCGCGAGCCGAGCCCCCCGCTGAGCTGGCGACAGCGGCTGACCCGGGCCATGGACCTCCCGTCGGTGGCGGAGGCCAACGAGTTCCTCGACGTCGTCGCGCTGCCGGCCCTCGAGGAGGTGGCCGCCGAGCTTCGCGAGCGAGGAATCGACGCGACTGCCGCCAAGAGCGCGGACGACGGCACGGCGTACGTCGAGCTGGTGGCCGAGCTGGGCACCGAGCACCCGTTCATCTACCAGATCTGGCCCCGAGAGGTGCGGATGCCGGTCTACGGCCGCAGCACCCCGCGCGGGGACGACGTCTACTGCCGCCTCGAGGTGCACCTGCGCGAGGGCGGTCAAGGGTACGACGTCATGGGCTACACCCACACCCAGCTGATCGACGACGTCCTCGACCAGTACGAGCACCACCTCGCGTTCTTGCACGTCCAGGAACAGACCACCTCACCCCTGTAACGCGGGGGAGTGTCCACAGCGTGGGTGGTCCGGCCCGCGGTCCGGGAACCTCTCCCGAGCCGCGGGCCCCTCACACGTAGTGGTTGTCGTGCTCGTCGCAGAAGACGCGGAACTGTTCCGCGGTCATCTCCCGATCACCCCGCGCCAGCTCGGCCAGGCCCTCGAAGTAGGCCTCCCGCGGTGCCCCCGGCGTGAAGAGGATGAGTGTCGACGCGGGCGCACCTGACTCGTTGCGGAAGCCGTGGACGCCTCCGGGTGGCACGTAGAGGAAGTCACCGGGGTGCCCGTCGCGCCAGCGCACCCCGTCGTACAGCTTCACGGTGCCCTCGAGGACGAAGAAGGACTCCGACATCGTGCGATGAAAGTGTGGTGCCGGCCCGGTCGGGTCGGGGCCCATGTTCCAGCGGTACAGACCGAAGTCGCCGCCGGTCGTGGCGCCGGTCGCGAGGTAGTGGGCCGACTGCCCGGCGGCAGGGAACGACAGCTCGGGCGCATGGTCGGCCCGGCGCAGGGCAGCGGACACCTCGCCGCCCTCGGCGAGGTAACGAGGCTCGGGATAGGACATGCGGCGACTCTAGGACCGGACCCCGGCGGACTTCTCGAGATCGGCCAGCTCGTCGTCGAGGTGCACGAGGAGACGCTGGAGGTGGGGAAGGGTACGCCGGCAGCCGGTGAGGCCGAACCCCATCTCCCCGTTGTAGCTGGTGCAGGTGATGTTGAGCGCCATGCCGTGGATGGGGATCGACAGTGGCCACATCCCGTCGAGCCGCGCGCCGTTGAAGTAGTGCGGCTGCTGGGGCCCGGGCACGTTGGAGATGATCAGGTTGAACGGCGGACGCGTGATGCCGTGGAGCCGCAGCATCGCCGGAAGCACGGCAGGGGCCATGCCGAGGGCACTCATCGCCAGGATCTGCACCGGCGTCATGGTGCCGAGCGCCTCCTTGCCCGAGCGCATCGAGCGGTGGATGCGTAGCAGCCGTTCGGCGGGGTCCTCGACGTCGGTGGCCAGCTTGACCATCACGGCGCCGACTGCGTTGCCGCCTGTCGCGGAGGGCGTCGCGGCCTCTTTTGCCTTGAGCCCGACCGGCACCATCGCCACCAGGGTCGAGTCGGGCAGCTTGCCGAGCTCGCTGAGGTACCTCCGGACGGCGCCGCTGCACATGGCGAGGACCACGTCGTTGAGGGTCGTGCTCGTGGCCGCTCCCACCGACCTCATCCGCTCGATCTCCCAGCTCTGGGCGGCGAAGCGTCGCGAGCCAGTGATCTGCTTGTTGAGGACCGTGCGCGGGGCGTAGAGCGACAGCGCGGAGGTGTCGTTGCGGATGCCGCGGGTCAGGGTGCGCAACAGTGCGGCGGGCATCCCGGCCGCCTCGGCGGTGATCGCGAACGCCGAGCGGAAGGCGCTGATCGGCAGGTCGAGGAGTGCGGGGTCGAGGTGAGGGTCCGCGCCGACCCCCTCGACCTGCTGCCTGGCCCACGGCGGCGGCATGTCCCGCCGGTCCGGGTCCGTGGACAGCACGCTCTGCAGCAGCCGCATCGACGAGACGCCGTCGACGAGGGCGTGGTGGATCTTGGTGTACGTCGCGACGCGGCCGTCCGCGAGGCCCTCGATGATGTGGGTCTCCCACAGGGGTCGCTCGAGGGCGAGCCTGGTTCCGTGCAACCGGCCGCACAGGTCGAGCAGCTCGCGGATCCGGCCGGGCGCGGGGAGCGCGCTGTGGCGCACGTGGTAGTCGCAGTCGAACTGCTCGTCCTCGATCCAGACCCACTGGCCGCCCGTCGTGACCGAACGGTGGGGGCGCCGCAGGAACAGCGGGGCGATGTCCTCGGCTGCGAGGGAGGCGGCGAACCGCTCGCGGACGTAGTTCGGTCCGGCGTCCTCGGGAGGCTTGAACAGCTGGAGGCCGCCTACGTGCATCGGCTGCTGGCGGTTCTCGGCGAGCAGGAACGCTGCCGCGGTCGGGTCCAGCGGTGTGACCATAGATTCCCCCAAGGTGCTCGGCGAGCGGACGCTCGGTCCGGGTCGGTGCCTTCACGATGCCCAGGTCAGGGCGGGTTCACTCCCCGACGACGGGAAGGTCGACCGCGGCGTTCTCGAGGACGATCGCACCTGGGGTGCGGCTGCCCATGCCGAGGAAAGTGTCGCTGACCGCCGTGGCGAGCACGAAGAGCGACTCGCCCGCCGCGACGTCGACGGCCACGGAAGGCAGCTCGATCCGTCGCTTGTCGCCGAGCACGGGAGCGAGCTCGAACGCCGGGAGCACGTTGTTCTGGACGAGCCGGGCATCGAGCGGGCTGGTGCCCACGGCGAGTCCGTAGAACGCACGGTTGTTGACTCCCGCGGCGGTCATGAGACCCGACAGGTAGGGCGTCCCGGCGACCCGGATCGGGCCGTCGGCGATCTTGACGGCCACTGGTGCGCCGACCGCCTCGGTCGTGGCAACCGTGCCGACCTCGAAGCGCCGGTCGGCCTTGACCGAGCCGACGGTGGTGCAGCCCGCCCCCGCCGTGGCGAGGTGGTAGCGGCCGTAGCCGCGCAGGCCGGTGCGTCTGCCCTTCAGCTTCTCGGTGAAGAAGCGCACGGCCAGGTCCTCGAACCTCCCACCGGCGAGCTTCTGGCTGCACGGGTCGCCGGCGACGCCGACGGCCTGGGGGAAGGCCGCGGGGAGGACGTGTCCGCCGTTGTAGCCGACGAAGATGCTTTGCTTGCGCGCCCGAGGGGTCAGGGCGCGCCGGAAGTTCTTCAGACCCTGGTCGAGGGGGAACAGCGAGTCGGTCGCGCCTTGGCCCATGAGGACGGGGATGTCGAGACGGCGCCCCTGCGCGACGTGCCAGGCGGGTCCGTTCCTCGCGAAGAACTCCACCATGTCGGCGCTGCCGGGGATCTCGCCGCGGGGCCAGAACCCGGTTGCGGCGCCTTGGCCGAGCGCGACGAGCACCTCGGGCGGCAGTGCGTCGGCCCCGGCGGCGGAGAGGGTCACCGCCCACGCTGTGCGCACGACCTCCTGCGGCGCGAGACTCTCGTTGAGGTCGTGCCACGTGATCTCGGGGGCCAGGGCGTCGAAGACCGGCTTGCCCTTGACGGCCAGGTGGCGAAAGGCGCCGAGCAGCTGGTAGCCGCCGCCATAGCTGCCGCCGATCGCCCCGAGCCGGGGGTCTCCCTTGCCGTCCCTCCTCACCCAGGGCATGCGGGCGACGAGGGCGACGAGTCGCTGCACGTCCTTCCCCTCGATTGCGGGGTGCTGGACGTGGGCCTTGCCCCCGCTGTCTCCGAAGCCGCGCTGGTCGAAGGAGATCACGCCGAAGCCGGCTCCGAGCCACTTCCTGAACGCGTCGGGGTCCGTGGTGCGCGAGCCGGCCCAGCCGTGGCTGTGGAAGATCATCGGCACCTTGCGGTCGCGGCTCGCGCCCTTGGGCTTGAAGACCGTGTAGCAGATCGCGACCTTCTCGGCGGTGCCCGGGTCCGGCACGCTGTCGACGCACCCGTGGGTGACCTTCGGCCCGATCTGTGCCGCAGCGGGTGCGGTCACCGCGGGCGTCCCCGCTGCGAGTACGGCGACGAGGGCGGATGCGGCGGCGACGACGCGGCGGCGGGTCATGGGTCACCTCGGGAGGACGGGTGCTGGATCACTCATCCAAACGAGCCGACGTGACGGGGGTTACGTCGCCGAAGGCGCGACGTGTCCGGAGGGGGATACGTGAACCGGCCCGGGGGCAGCTCGCCCCGGGCCGGTTCCTCGTCCTGATCGTGGTGCTCGCGAAGCTCAGGCGTCGGTCTTCGCGGTGTAGCGCAGGTAGGGCTTGACGACGTCGAGGTCGGGGAAGCGCTGCTGGGCCTCCTCGGTCGGGATGTCGTTGCTGACGATCACCCGGTCGCCGGGCTGCCAGTCGGCCGGAGTGGAGAACGGGCCGAGGTCGTTCATCTGGAGGGCGTCGAGCACCCGCAGGATCTCGTCGAAGTTGCGACCGGCGCTCTTCGGGTAGGTCATCGTGAGCCGGATCCTGTTGTCAGGGCTGATGATGAACACCGACCGCACCGAGCTGGTGTCGTCCTCGTTCGGGTGGATCATGTCGTAGAGCTCGGCGACCTTCCGGTCGGGGTCGGCGATGATCGGGTAGTCCACCGACGTGTGCACGACCTCTTCGATGTCCGGCTTCCACTTCTGGTGGTCCTCGACGGAGTCCACCGACAGGGCGATCACCTTGGTGTTCCGCTTGGTCCACTCGTCGCTCATCACGCCCACACGACCGAGCTCGGTGGTGCAGACCGGGGTGAAGTCGGCGGGGTGGCTGAAGAAGATCGCCCAGCTGTCGCCCTTCCACTCGTGGAAGGAGATCTCGCCCTCGCTGGTCGGGGCGGTGAAGTCAGGGGCGGTGTCGCCCAGGTGAAGAGAAGCCATGCGTGGTCCCTCATCCTCTCGTTGTCGTGCGATCGGTCGGTCGTGGTACCCGTGGGGGCGGAGCGCCATTCGGGAGGGCCGCCCCACTACGAGCAGGAACCCGGCCGGGGGGCGTTCTATTTCCCGCATCCGTGGCCGAGTTCGGGCACGATGGAGGCAACCGAGACGAGGAGGGTGTGGATGACCGGCTGGGTCGGCAACATCGAAGAGGCCACGACGGGCAACTCTCACTTCCGCGAGGCGCTGTTCACGGGCAGGGCCATGCAGCTCACCGTGATGAGCCTGAAGCCCGGTGAGGAGGTCGGCGTCGAGATGCACGACCACCTCGACCAGTTCATCAGGGTCGAGTCCGGACGGGCGACGGTGACACTGGGGCCGTCGAAGGACGAGGTGACCGAGACCCACGAGCTCGGCGACGACTGGGCCGTGATCGTGCCGGGCGGCACCTGGCACAACGTGGTCAACAACGGCGACGAGGAGCTCAAGCTCTACTCCCTCTACGCACCCCCTGAGCACCCTGAGGGGACGGTCCACAAGACGAAGGCGGAGGCCGACGCGGCCGAGGCCGAGCACCACCACTGAGCCCGACGCAGCACCTCAGGAGGCCTGTGTGCGCGACACCTACGACTACGTCATCGTCGGAGCGGGGAGCGGGGGAGGCGTGGTCGCCACCAGGCTGACCGAGGACCCCGGCACGACGGTGCTGCTCCTCGAGGCCGGCGGGGAGGCCGACGCCGACGAGATCCGTATCCCCGCAGGGTTCTCCACGCTCTTCAAGACCCGGTGGGACTGGAACTACGACACCGTCGAGCAGAAGCAGCTGAACTCGCGGCGGGCCTACTGGCCGCGCATGCGCGCGCTGGGTGGTTGCTCGTCGATGAACGCGATGATCTACATCCGCGGGAACCGGCTGGACTACGACGCGTGGCGCGACCAGCACGGCGCCACCGGGTGGGGGTACGACGACGTGCTGCCCTACTTCACCCGGTCGGAGGGCAACACCAGCCACGGCGCCCCCTTCCACGGGCAGGACGGCCCCCTGCACGTGGAGGACCGCCGTTACACCCACCCGCTCACCTATGCCTGGCTCGAGTCCGCGGCGGCGAGCGGGATGAAGCCGAACGACGACTTCAACGGCGCTGAGCAGGAGGGCGTCGGGCTCTACCAGGTCACCTGCCGCAGGGGGAGACGATGGTCGGTTGCCGATGCCTTCCTGGCTCCCGCGCGGGACCGCCCCAACCTCACCGTGCGCACCGGCGCGCTCGCCACCCGCGTCCTGGTGGAGAGCGGCCGGGCCGTGGGCGTCGCCTACCGGGTCGGTGACGAGGAGCAGGTGGCCCACGCCGACGCCGAGGTCGTGATCTCGGGTGGCACGGTGAACTCTCCCCAGCTGCTCCTCCTTTCGGGGATCGGCCCCGCCGCTCATCTGCGCGAGGTCGGCGTGGACGTGGTGGTCGACCTGCCTGGGGTGGGCGAGAACCTCCACGACCACCCGGCCGCGCCCCTGGTCTGGCACACCCGGCACACCAGCGACCTGGCCGACTTCACGGGTCTGGTCAACGTCGCGAAGGCGAAGGCGCTGGGCCGGGGGCCGCTGGTGAGCAACATCGCCGAGGCCGGCGGGTTCTTCCATAGCCGCGACGGGCTCGCCGCTCCCGACCTCCAGGTCCACATGGCGGCCTCGGGCTTCTGGGACAACGGCCTCCACGAGCCGACGACCCGCAAGGTCACGGTGGGACCGACCCTGGTCGACGTCGCCAGCCGCGGTCGGCTGAGGCTGCGTTCGCGCGACCCACGCTGGCCTCCCGCGATCGACCCCGCCTACTACGACGACCCGCGCGACCTCGAGGCGATGGTCCGGGGCGTGCAGCGGCTGCTCGAGACCGTCCGCGTCGGCCGGATGGCGCGTTACGTGGCCGGGCCGTTCCTGCCGGGCAAGGCGCGCCCCTCGGAGGACGACATCGTGGAGCACCTGCGGTCCACGACGCAGACGCTCTACCACCCGGTCGGGACGTGCGCGATGGGACGAGGCGAGCAGGCGGTGGTCGACCCGGAGCTGCGGGTGTACGGCGTCGAGGGCCTCCGTGTCGCCGACGCGTCGGTGATGCCCGTCGTGCCCCGGGGCAACACCAACGCCCCCACGATCATGATCGGCGAGAAGGCAGCGGACCTGCTGCGGGGTCGCCACGAGGCAGGAGGAGCCCGCCGATGAGCCAGAAGCTGGAGTCGCTGAACCCCGCCACGGGCGACCTGGTGGGGGTGCACGGCGTGGACGACCCGGCCGACGTCGACGCCGCGGTAGCCCGGGCTCGCGACGCGGCCGCATGGTGGTCCGAGCTCACCTATGACGAGCGCCGACGGATCCTGCACCAGTGGAAGGGCGTCCTGGCCCGACGGATGGGGCAGCTCGCCGACCTCGTCCACCGGGAGACGGGAAAGCCCCACGCGGATGCCCAGCTCGAGATCGGGCTGTCCATCGACCACCTGGGCTGGGCCGCCGCCCACGCCGGGAAGCACCTCGGTCCTCGCAAGGTCTCCGCCGGACTGCTGATGGCCAACCACGCGGCCACCGTGGAGTACCGACCCTTCGGCGTGGTCGGCGTGATCGGTCCCTGGAACTACCCCGTCTTCACCCCGATGGGCTCCATCGTCTACGCGCTCGCCGCCGGCAACGCGGTCGTGTTCAAGCCGAGCGAGTACACCCCGGGCGTCGGGGTGTGGCTGGCCGAGAGCATGGCCCAGGTCGTGCCCGACCACCCGCTCCTGCAGACCGTGGTCGGGTTCGGTGAGACCGGTGCTGCCTTGTGCCGGGCCGAGATCGACAAGCTCGCGTTCACCGGGTCCACCGCGACGGGCAAGAAGGTGATGGCTGCCTGCGCCGAGAACCTCACCCCGGTGCTGATCGAGGCGGGCGGCAAGGACGCGCTGCTCGTCGACGAGGACGCCGATGTCGCGGCTGCCGCCGACGCCGCGATCTGGGGTGCCTTCTCCAACGCCGGCCAGACGTGCGCGGGCGTGGAGCGCGTCTACGTCCACGAGCGGGTATACGACGACTTCCTGGCGGAGGTCACGAAGCAGGCGCGCGGTGTGCGTGCGGGCGCCCACACCGGAGCTCACTTCGGACCGATGACGATGCCTGCACAGGTCGAGGTGGTCCGTCGGCACGTGAACGACGCACTCGCCAAGGGCGCGCGAGCACTGGTCGGGGGAGCCGAGTCGGTGGGGGAGCGTTTCGTGCAGCCGGTGATCCTGACCGACGTGCCCCCCGACTCCTGTGCGATCACCGAGGAGACGTTCGGGCCGACGATGACGGTGAACAGGGTGCGGGACATGGACGAGGCGGTCGAGCTGGCGAACGCCACGGACTTCGGTCTCGGCTCGACGGTCTTCTCCCGGTCCCGGGGCCCCGAGCTGGCGCGGCGCATCCGCTCGGGGATGACCGCGATCAACTCCGTGATCGCGTTCGCGGGCATCCCGGCACTGCCCTTCGGCGGCGTCGGTGCCTCCGGTTTCGGCCGGATGCACGGCGAGGACGGGCTCAAGGAGTTCACCTACGCCAAGGCCGTGGCCCGCCAGAGGGCGAAGCCCCCGATGGTGCTCACATCCTTCAGCCGCTCGGCCAGGCACGACGCGGCTTTTGCCCAGCTGATCACGGTCCTCCACGGGAGGGCGTCCCAGCTGCCGAGGCTTCGCCGGCACGTCCGTTGACCCCGGCTGGTCTGGACCTGGTGGGATATGTCGGGTTTGAGGCGATGCCCGCCGGGGCATCCTGGCAGGCCACGACCCCCGAGCAGAGAGGCATGGGAGATGCGCGACGTAGTGGCCTGGATGGTGGAGCAGATCTGCCGACCTCTCGACACCAAGGTGTGCGCTATCTCCAACTTCGACGACGAGGCCGACTCCGCCCAGCCGTTCCCGAGCTACTACCTCAGCGCCTGAGGAGGGGCGGCGTCGCCGTCGCCGCAGAGGCCCCGTAGCCAGCGCGTTCTTCGGTGAAACCCACCCCTTTGCGGTCGCTACGTGCCCTACGCTGCGGGCATGACCATCCGGTTCGTCGCTTTTGTCGCGATCCTCATGGCGGTCCTGGTGTCCGCGCCCACCGCCACCGCCGCGGGCGAACCACCTCCGCCGCCGAAGTGCTTCACGTCCAACGGCATGGGAGAGCTGCCAACCTGCACCTGGGACGGCCAGAGGTGGAAGGTGTCCTACGAAGGCAGCATGCCCGGCGGGTTCGGGGGCCCCGAGGTGGGCGTCCCGCCGGGCTTCGTCGCGTTCGGTGTCCTCGTCGTGCTCGTCGGAGTGGCCCTGTCGCTGTGGCGGGTCATCCTCGCCCGACAGGTCGCCCGGGACGCGGGGATGGATCCCGACCGGGCGACGGCGATGGCCCTCCTCAGCGACGACGGGCTCGACGCGACGTACCTCGCGGCAAACCTGCGCAGCCCGGTCGGCCCCGCGGCCCCGCAGCCGGTCGACCCGGGCCGCAGTGCCGAGGACCGGTTGCGGCAGCTCCAGGAGCTGCGCGACGGCGGACTCGTGTCGGCCGAGGAGTACGACGAGCGTCGTAGGGCGATCCTCGACTCCCTCTGACCCGTCCCACACGATCACCCCGGCTTCGAGGCGGTGGGTACGGTGAAGGTGAGGCGTCCACCCGGAAAGGGACAGTCATGGGAGCGATCTCGCTGCTCGGCATCCTGCTCGTGGTCGGGTTCGTCGGCCTGATGGTCTACCTGTTCTCGGCCGGCGCGGCCTCGCGCACGCTCAACCGGCAGGAGCGCGACGAGCTGATCCGGCTCCGTGCGCTGGTCGACGACCTGAAGGACACCGCCTGGGACCATCGCGAGCTAGACTCCGCGCTCGCCACGATCATGATCGACAAGATCCGGACCCACGAGCGACGGGGTCGCGAGCTCGGACCCTGACGGGCGGGAAACGGGCACCCGGCTCAGCCGTCGTAGGGGACCTCGGCGCGCCAACCCTCCTCCGGGGAGGTGGCCGCGACGTAGATCGCCTCCGCGACCCGGTCGGGGGAGAAGGCCGTTCCCGGCGCCAGGGTCCCTCGCACCGTCACGGACGCGGCACGGATGCCCGAGGGGGCCAGCGCCGTGTCGAGGCTCAGCACGAGGTTCCGCAGAGCCGCCTTCTGCACGCCCAGGGAGCACGCCTCGTGCCAGGGGTGGTCCGCGGCCATACTCCCGGTGACGGTGACCCGCGCGCCGGGGCCCATGGCCGGTCGCGCCGACTGCAGGGCCGTGAGCAACGACCCGGCGCCGACCCGGAGGTCCTCGAGAAGCTCGTCGGCGCTCAGGTGCAGGGGGTCGGCATGCCGGAAGACACTGGGGTTGAAGTGGAGTACGTCGATGCGGCCGAGGCGCTCGGTGAATCCCTCGATCGCCGCGGTCAGCGCAGGCTGGTCGGTGATGTCGACCGCGGCCCACGAGGTCGTGGCGCCGGCCTCCTGCAGCTCGGTGGCGAGGTGCTCGAGGTAGCTCTCCGAGCGGGCGACGAGCGCCACGGCGTACCCCTCCCGGGCGAACCTGCGTGCGAGCGCGGCACCCACACCAGGACCGGCACCGACGACGACGAGCACCTTGGCGTCCATGGTCGGCAACCCTACGCCGCGGCGACCCGAGCCAGGTCCGAGGAGGACCGACTAACGAGACTGCTAGGTTGCATCGCGTGGTGAAACCAGTCCGCGGTGACGTGCTCGCCGGCATCAGCGTCGCGCTCGTCCTGGTCCCGCAGGCCCTCGCCTACGCGAAGATCGCCGGGGTCGACCCGGTGCACGGCCTTTACGCCGCGGTGGCAGCGCCGATCGCCGGCGCGCTCGTCGGGTCATCCCCCTACCTCCAGACCGGCCCCGTGGCCGTCACGAGCCTGCTGACCTTCGGCGCCCTCAGCTCGCTCGGCGACCCGTTCAGTGCCCGGTTCGCGCTTCTCGCAGGGCTGCTGGCGATCCTCGTCGGACTGATGCGTCTGGCGATCGGTCTCGTCGGGGCGGGCCCGATCGCCTACCTGATGTCCCAGCCGGTCGTCGTGAGCTTCACCTCGGCAGCCGCGGTGCTCATCATCTCCTCACAGGTCCCTGGCCTGCTCGGGATGGAGCCCGGCGCCGGCAACCCGTTCGCCGTCGCGGTCCGTGCCTTCTCCAGACCTGACGACTGGGCGGTCGTCGACGTTGTCCTCGGCCTCGCTGCGATGGTGGTCATGCTGGGCGGTAGGCGTCTGTCGCCCCTGTTCCCGGGCGCTCTCGTCGCGGTGGTGGCTGCCACCGCGTGGAGCTGGGCAACCGACTACGACGGCCACGTCGTCGGGGACATCTCGGCGGCCCTCACCCTCGAGACGGATCTTCCCTGGGGTGACATCCCCGCGCTCCTGCTGCCCGCGCTGGTGATCGCGGTGGTGGGCTTCGCCGAGCCGTCGGCGATCGCGCGCAAGTACGCCGCCGAGGACCGCACGTACTGGGACTCCAATCGGGAGTTCATGGGTCAGGGACTGGCCAACGTGGCCTCCGGCATCGCAGCCGGCTACCCGGTCGGGGGGTCGTTCTCGCGAACCGCTCTGAACAAGCTCGGTGGTGCCCGCACGCGGTGGAGCGGGGCCATCACCGGACTCACCGTCGCCGCCATCCTGCCGTTCGCCTTCGTGCTGGCCCCCTTGCCCACAGCGGTGCTGTCCGGGCTGGTGATCGCCGCCGTGATCTCGCTGATCGACGTCAAGTCGCCGCTGTACTACTGGAAGTGGTCGCGACCGCAGTTCGCGGTCGGCATCGTCACGGCTGTCAGCACGCTCGTCCTCGCGCCGCGGGTCGAGCAGGGGGTCCTGCTCGGTGTCGGCACGGCGCTCGCCGTCCACCTGTGGCGGGAGCTGCAGGTAGGCGTCCCCTCCAAGCTCGAGGGCGACACCCTCCACCTGTGGCCGACGGGGGTCCTCTACTTCGGCTCGGCTCCGGGTGTGGAGCGCGCCGTGAACCAGATCATCGCCGAGCACTACGAGGTACGCCGGATCGTCGTGCACCTCGGACGCCTGGGACGGGTCGACCTCACCGGGGCGCTGATGCTGCGCGACGTGCTCGAGGAGGCGCGATCCTCGGGCGTCGAGGTCGAGCTGGCCGGAGCCAGGGGGCACACCGGCAAGATCCTGTCCCGCGTCCTCGAGGACGAGTCACTCCTCGAGTAGTCGCAGGAGGCACGCACCCGGCCCGAGTGGCGTCACCTCAGATCTGCCGCTCTCGCACGACGGAGTCGACCACGGCCACCAGGTCGTTGCAGGTCTCGGCGGTGACCCTGAGCTGTCGCTGGTACGACGCCCCCGCCGTGGGTATGTCCGCGACGCGAGCCGCTCCTCGAGCTCGACCACGAGGCAGTGGATCAGGGCCACCACGGCCCGCAGCTCGGCGATCGTGGAGATGCCGTCGCACACGCGCACCTCGACCGTGCCGAACCTCGGCGAGGGCCGGATGTCCCACCGCAGGTCGCGCAGCGACTCGATGACTCCGGTCCTCTCCTGCTCGGCGACGAACGTCTCGAACTCCTCCCACCGGCCGAACTGGAGCGGAGGCCGGCCGTGGGAGGCTGCTGGTACATCATCGCCCGGTTGCTCGCGTACCCCGGTGTCGGTGCTCGCCCAGATCGGCGAGGACGCGGAGGGCGCCAGGAGGTGGGGGAACTGGCTCAGGAGCGAGGAGATGATCGGGAAGACGTGCTCGCGGTGCTTCACGCCCACGTGCACGTGGACCCCCCAGATCAGCATCTGCCGCCCTCACACTGCGTCCGCGCGATGAGCTCCTCGTAGCGATGTCAGGCGTGAGCTGCTGGTTGGACCACTGAGCGAAGGGGTGGGTTCCCGCGCAGTAGAGGTCGACCCCAAGGTCGTCGGCGCAGCGGCGGACCAGGCGGAGCGTGTCGACGAGGTCCTCGGCGGCCTCGTCGACGCTGCCGCTGATCCCGCTGACCACCTCGACGGTGTTGCGGAGCAGCTCCTGGTGCAACCTCGCTTCGTGGGCTCGCCGCTGCTCGCGCACCGCCTCGAAGAGCTCGAAGGCCGTGTTCGACGGATCGCGCGTCACCTTGTCGACGAGCGCGAACTCCCGCTCCACCCGAGTGTCTGGTGGGTGGACACCTCGAAGTCGATACCTACGTCTTCGATGGAAGCACAGCGACGGTGAGCGGCAAGTGTGGTGTCGGCACGCCAGGTGGCGGGCGCGTTGCTGGGCCCCGCCTGGGGGTGTCTTCTGTGACAATTGCCCGGAGCCGAGCCGAGGGGGACATTGCGTTGGAACCGGACCAGACAAAGTCCGTAGCGCTGGAGGAGCTGACGCGTGCCCGCGAGCACCTGTGGCTCTTCGCAGGCCAGGTCGGTCACGACCTGCGCACCCCGCTCACGGCGATACTCGCGAACGCGGAGATGCTGGCTGCCGAGCCCTCCGTGGCCGACGACGAGGAGCTCGGCTGGATGGTCGAGGGCATCACGCGAGCGGCCAACCGCATGAACAAGATGATCGAGGAGATGCTCGCCTACGCCAGGCAGGGTGGGGTTCCCCGGGTCGGTGTCACCGACCTCGACGGCGTCGTGCGGCAGGCGCTCGAGGACCTGGCTCCCGTGATCGCCGAGGCGGACGCCGAGGTCACGGTCGACCCGCTGCCGACCTTGCGCGCCGACCCGGGGCAGATGTACTCCGTGGTCCGCAACCTGCTGTCCAACGCCGTCAAGTTCGCCCGTCCCGGCACGCCCCCTCGCGTGAGGGTCCGCACCGAGCAGCTCGCAGGACGCTGGCGGGTGCACGTCGACGACAACGGCATCGGGGTCGATCCCGATCGGCGCGAGGCGATGTTCGTGCTCTTCGCCCGCGCCGACAAGCGTGTCGACGGCCGCGGCATCGGCCTCGCCACGGTCAGGAAGCTGGTCGAGGCCCACGGCGGCCGGGTCGGCATGGACGAGGCTCCGGGTGGTGGCACCAGCGTCTGGTTCGAGCTGCCGGCTTAGCGGGCGATGCCGTTGGTCAGTCGCACCGCGTAGAACCCGGTGTTGCCGTCGGTGTACCAGACCTGTTTGCGACGCAGGTCCCACGCCGGCGCGGACATCGCGTAGGCGCCCTCACGGGCGGGCTTCAGCCCGGGCCGGGCCAGCGGTTTGTTGAAGTAGCCGACCTCCTTGGGCCTGCGGGGATTGCTGATGTCGAAGATCCGGAGACCGGAGGCGACGAAGCTGCACGCCACGAGCTTCGGGTCCTTCACGCGCGGGACCGAGCAGTAGTGGCCCGTGTAGCCCTGGATGGGCAGCTGCGCGCCCGGGTCGTTCCGCGCGGGACCGCGTCGGGCCCAGGGTTGGTTCACCTGCAGCCGGATGTTGGAAATCACGCGAGGGTGCTTCTCGTCGGAGATTTCGATCAGCCGTGTGGCACCGACCTTCGCGTCGGGGTCGTAGCGCGTGGGCTTGTCGGTGGGGGAGTTGGCGAACTCGTCGACCTCGAGCAGGTGGTCGCGGCCGCGGATGGTGATCGGGATCGCGACCTGGGGGATCGAGCCGCTGCGCCAGGACAGCTTGCTGACCACCGGCACCTTCGGGTCCTGCTTTCGGGCCTGGATCTCGCTGACGTCGAGGATGGCGAGGCCGCCGTTGGAGATCACGCCGTTGCCGGGCTTGCCGATCTCGGCCACGTAGAGACGGTTGCCGTCGGCGCTTACCCGCATACCGTGGTAGACCACGCCGGTCCGCGTCCAGATCGGACGGGGCAGCCGCGGGTCGGTCAGGTCCACGGCAACCAGGGTCTGCCCCCCGGTGGAGGCGACGTAGAAGGTCTTCCCGTCGGGAGCGAACCCGCTCTCGTGGCCGAAGACTCCCGACGGCGTGCTCGACAGGAGTCGGGGCTCGCGACAGTCCCCCTTGACGTCGTAGACGTCGATGACGCCCACGTTCGTCGCCGGGTTGCCCAGCACCGCCACCAGCAGGCCGCGCCGCTTGTTCAGCAGCAGTGACTCATGGGGGCTCTGCATAGCGGGCGTCACGAGGTTCGCGGTCTGCCTCGGCTTGCGGGGGTCGGCCATGTCGAGAACCACGACACCAGTGCCCTCACGGCCGATGTTGAAGGGCACGTCCGAGGGGAGCAGGAGCGTCGAGTCGTAGAAGGCGCAGGTGTGTCCGGCCCGGTCGACGTACCGCAGCACCTTGAAGCCGCCGCTGCCGCCGTGGTGGCTCACCTGCCGGGTGTTGCAGGTGTAGCCGCGTTTCGCCCGCCCGGTCTCGTAGTCCTTGGCGGGCACCCGCCCCTGGATGGAGGTCTCGGGCCGCGAGCCCGGGCCGCAGTCCGCGCGCGGGACGGCGGCGAGCGACGGCTCGCCCTCGGCGTTCGAGGCCGTGCTGAGCAGCGTGGCACCGAGCGCGATCACGCCGGTGACGGCGAGCAGCCGCAGGGCGGCGGCGCGCGGGCGGTGCCGGGCGGGTGTTGTGCTGGACATGGGCCACCTTGCTGGGGGGAGGGCCTGGACCTGTCGCCGCATCACCGCGGTCTCATGGAGAAACGACCGGGACCGCGATGCGTCACGGCACGACCGGGCCTGCACGGTGGTTACATGTCCGCGTGAGAGTCTCAACCTGGGGCGAGGACCTGGCCGCGCTGATGCCGCCGCCAGGCTCACCCCGCTGGCTGCTCGGCATCAGCGGGGCGCCCGGGGCCGGCAAGTCGTCTCTGGCTTCCTTCCTCGCCGAGAGGCTGGGCGATCGGGCGGCACACGTGCCGATGGACGGCTTCCACCTCGCCGACGTCGAGCTCGCCCGGCAGGGGATCCTCGACCGCAAGGGAGCGCCGGAGACCTTCGACGCCCTCGGCTATGCCGCCCTGCTCGAACGCCTACGGACCCGTCCGGCCGAGACGGTCTACGCCCCTGGGTTCGACCGCGAGCTCGAGCAACCGCTCGCAGGTGCGATCTGCGTGCCACCGTCGGTCGACGTCGTGGTCACCGAGGGCAACTACCTGCTCCTCGACAACCCGGGCTGGCGGGAGGTCCGGGCACGGCTCGACGAGGTCTGGCACGTGCGCTGCGACGAGCGGCTGCGTCTCGAACGACTCCTGGCCCGGCACGTCCGCTTCGGGAAGAGCCGGAGCGAGGCCGAGGGGTGGGTCGCCCGGGTCGACGGGCCCAACGCCTGCCTCGTCGAGGCCGTGGCCCACCACGCCGATCGGGTCCTCGATCTGTCGGGTTGGCGCGTCGGGTAGCCGACGGTCGACCTAGCCGACCCAGGTGCCGACCGCGGTCGACAGCGCGAGGTAGGTCGCGGCGCCCACGGCCAGGACGACCGGCACGGGACGTCCCCGTGCCGCCAGCACCAGGCCCAGCCCGACGGAGACGACAGCGACCGGGACCGCCCACGGGATCGAGTCGTCGCGATGGTTGAGCACTCCGCGGACCGTGACCGCGGCGAGGACGGCGATACCGGCCCAGCCGGCCGTACGCGAGACCTGTTCAGGGAGCCGGGACGCGCCCAGGAGCGGCAGTGAGCGGTAGGCGAGGCTGCCGAGCCCCACCAGAAGGAGGGCGAGAACGGTGGTCACTGGTTCCTCCGGTGGACGAGAGCGGCGGCGATGGCACCCGCGGCGGCGGCGAGGCCCAGGGCGACGCCGCCGTCGAGGTGAAGGGTCGCGAGGGCCACGGCCGTTGCGGTGGAGCCTGCGACCAGGCCCGGGCGGGTGCGCAGCTGCGGGACCACCAGCGAGCCGAGGGTGAGCGAGGGCAGGAGCGTGGCGACGGGGAACGCCTGGATCCAGGTTCCGGCCAGCACCCCGAGGCTGACCAGCGTCGGCCAGCCGAACCAGAGGGTGAGACCGGCGCCGAAGTAGAAGCGGCGGCGTGCCGCAGCGTCGTCGGTCGCCCGGTTGTGGGCGAGTGCCCAGGTGGCGTCGGTCAGCATCGCGGCAGCGGCGAGCCGAGACCTGGCCGGCGCGTCACGCCAGTGCGGCGCGAGCGAGGCCGAGTAGGCGATCATGCGGGCGTTGATGAGCAGACCCACCAGCGCAGCTCCCAGGATCCCCGTGTCGTGCCTGAGCACATCGAGTACGGCGAGGTGAGCGGCGCCGCCGTAGATGGTCCAGGTCGACAGCCAGGCCGCCATGGGACTGTCACTGGCGGCGACGGCCGCGCCGACGAGCAGGCCGAACGGCGCGTACGCCAGGATCATGGGCGCCATCGCCCGCGCACCTGCGGCCACCTCACCTCGGTTCCGGGTGACGACGACGGCCTGGCTCATGTGGACCTCCTCGTTTCGCATCACCTGAGGAGTCTCGGAGGCTCGGCTTCCTCCGCCCTTCTCAGGCGCGACCCTGGCGGGGAAGGTCCTGGGAAGGCCCCGTGCGGACAGTTGCGACATGAGCGCGAACCACCCCGGAACACCGGCGACCGGCACCCTCCTCGGTATCTGGGCCCACCCCGACGACGAGGCGTTCCTCTCCGCCGGCCTGATGGCCCTCGCCCGGAAGGCCGGCGAGCGGGTCGTCGTGGCCACCGCCACCCGCGGCGAGAGCGGTACGACCGACCCGACCAGGTGGCCGTTGGAGCAGCTGGCGCAGGTTCGCGAGCAGGAGCTCGCCCGAAGCCTGGCGGTCGTCGGTGTCTCCGAGCACCGGTGGCTGGGTCACCGTGACGGCGCGCTGGCAGGAGTACGCCGAGCGGCCGCCGTCGCGCAGACCGCCGCCCTTCTCGAGGAGGTCCGACCCGACACGGTCGTTACCTTCGGACCCGAGGGGATGACCGGGCACGAGGACCACCGCACCATCTCGGACTGGGTCACGCGGGCCTGGCACGAGACCGGCCGGACATGCAGGTTGTGGTACGCCACGCTCACCCCCGGCTTCCACCGGACGTGGGGCGGTCTCAACGACGAGATCGGCCTCTGGTTCCCCGGGGCGAGCCCCCCGGTCACCAGGCCTGACGAGCTCGCCGCTCGGGTCGAGTGCACCGGGAGGTTGTCAGACCTCAAGCACGCCGCTCTCCGCGCTCACGCCTCACAGACCGACGGCCTCGTCCGCACCGTGGGGGAGGACCGGTTCCGCCGGTGGTGGGCGGTGGAGTCATTCGTCTCAGCACAGCTCGCAACAGCCCAGAAGGAGGCTTCCCATGCAAGTAGGTGACGTCGCGCGTCGTACACGCGAGATCACGACCCGGGACATCGAGATCTTCACGGAGATGACCGGTGACCGGAACCCGCTCCACTACGACGAGGAGCTGGCTCGCCGCAGCCGGTTCGGGGGGATCATCGTCCAAGGTGGTGTCACGAGCGGGCTCGTCAACGCCGTCCTCGCCGAGGACCTGCCGGGCCCTGGTTGTGTCTTCCTGCACACGGATTGGGACTACAAGGCGCCCGTCCGACCCGGGGACGTGATCACCGCGGAGGTTCGAGTCCTGGCGGTGCGGGAGGACAAGCCCGTAAGCACGCTCTCCACCACCATCACCAACCAGGACGGGGTCGTCGTCCTCGACGGAACCGCCGTCCTGTGGCAGGACCCGGTGGTGGTCGAGGCCTTGTCCGCCGCCACCCCAGCCTCGGCCTCGCAGTGACCTCACTCTTTCGGGTCAGCCTGGCTCGGCGATCTCGGTCGTGAGGTTTCCGATTCGGCTCGCCTAGGTGGCGCGATCGGTATCAGGTCGGTCGCGCTCCTGGGCCCGCCCCTCCTTGTGGCTTTCCGGCTTGCCGAGGGGGTGGGTGCCGTGGTGGTCGATGCGGTAGCGGTGGCCGTGGGGGGAGGTCCATTCGTAGACGCCGGGGGCGTGTTGTGTCAGGCGCCAGTTGCTGTGGGTCTTGACCCGGTGGGGAACCGGTGGAGGGGGGGCGAGGTTGTCGAGTCGGGTCTGGCCGGGTGGGCCGCCGTGGTCGGGTGGGTGGTAGGGGGTGACGTGGTCGGCGTCCTTGGTGCGGGTCAGGTTGGACGACCAGGGGGAGGCGTAGGCGGGGGTGAGCAGGTGGAGGGCCTCGGTCAGGGTGGTGGGGACCTCGTAGGCGTCGACCGGGTGCTGGTCGGCGAGGTCGAGGACGGGGACGACCCGGACGTGGGTGTGGCCGAGGAGCTCGATGACCTGTTGTCGGTGGCGGGGCCGATGCCCTCGACCCGCGCGACGCCGCCGTGGTCGGTGCGGGTGCGCATGTGGTCGGTCACGTGTACGCACAAGGTGGCGTGCGGGAGCAGCCGGCGGGGGTCGACCGGTTTCAGGAGCGGGCTCGGGCGGCGGTGTGGAGCAGGCGCAGGGCGCGTTCGGGGGTGGCCAGGATCCCGATCGCCTTGGACCGGCATACCGCGACCGGGTCGGTGTCACCGTCCTCGGCGAGGATCGTGGCGATCCGGTCGACCATGGCGACGAAGAAGATCACCTCTCCGGCGGTGGCGCGGGCGACCAGGGTCTTCAGCCCGTACTCGCAGGACTGGCCGGTGCG